>CAJOQK010000107.1 GCA_905236885.1 uncultured Bacteroidales bacterium | reverse complement strand
TACCCGAGGCCAGGATCGAACTGGCACGAGTTTAACCTCATCGGTTTTTGAGACCGACGCGTCTACCAATTCCGCCACTCGGGCAAATGGGAGTGCAAAAGTACCAAGAATCCACATACAAATCCCATTTTTTCCGAAAAAATTTTTATGGGCACATAAAATATTGGGAATTACCAAATTAGTATTGTGCTGTAAAGTTCTTTGTCCTCTCATCCCACAAAAGGAGAAAACCAAAAAAATGGCTACACATTTTTATATTCCGTCGTATAGGTTTCAATCAGCAGCAGCTCATCCGTGTTGTCCACAATGTTTTTGGAATATACATCGATGCGGAGCTCATTGCCGTTTTCGTCGAAGGTGGTGCGTTTCTCGTTCAGTATGACCCCGTCCTTGTTCAGCATCTGGTCCAGAATGCAGCGGTTTTCAGCGTCGTAGCCATAGCAGTGCCTGAAATAGGAGGAGGCGCTTTCAATGACGGCATCGCTGCGCCTTCCCTGCTCGTCGTAGGAAAATGTTCTGCGCACAACCAGCTGGTCACTGATGTTGTAGGTTTCCTGAACCTCAACCCCGTAAGGGCCGTAGCTGTAGGTTTCGGTGGTTTTGTTCACAATGTCCATTTCAGGCTCATAAAGCACAATCTTACAGATTTTCCCTTCCTCGTTGTAGCTGTATTCATGGCGGGATTGCAGCTCGTCGGTATCTGAAAACACCTTTTCCTCCAGCAGCCGCCCATTCTCCCAGGTGCATACGGTTTCAATGTAGGAGGAGCCGTCCTCGTAAAACACCTCTTTCTGTAGCAGCTGCCCTTCAGGGGAATAGCTGTATTTTTCGGTCACCTTGTCCTCCAGGTAGCTGATGTCGCAGCGCTCAATGCGGTTTCCCTCACCGTAGAAATAGTGTCTGGATTCATAAAGGGTTTCCTCCTCCCCGTCCAGGAACTGTTCGGTCACCACACGGTTTTCCGCGTCAAAGGTGCGCCGGATGGTGTTGCTGCTGTTATCCTCGGCCAAAAAGCTTTTGTCCAGCACCACGTTGCCATTGTCATCCAATTCCGTGTAGGAAAGTTTGTTGGTATACTCCTTGATTTGGTCGTCGTAGGTGTTGGCCCGTTCAAAGGTGGTCTGATATTTGGTAATGATTTTCATAGGCTTGGATTTACGGATATAATTTTGAATATAAAAAAGATGTTTTTGAATATAAAATGAATGCTTTTGAACATAAAAATCAATTTTTTGAACATACATTACGGATTGGATGGCAGCAGTTCCCCCAACAGGGTGGCGGTGGTGCAGCCGGTCACTTTCACCTGCACATAATCGCCCGGTTTTGAATGCTCATCTTTCGGAAAAACAATCACTTTGTTCTGGCTATTCCGTCCGAAATAATGTTGGTCGGAACGTTTGGAATCGCCTTCTGTCAGCACTTCAAAGGTTTTGCCGACGTCGCGGAGGTGGCTTTCGTGCGAGAGCTGCCGCTGCAGGGCGATAACCTCTTCCAGACGTGCGGTTTTCACCTCATCGGGAATGTCGTCCTTCAGGTGTTTGGAGGCAAATGTGCCGCTCCGTTCGGAGTATTTGAACATGAAGGCATAGTCGAAACGGGCGGTTTGCATCAGGGAGAGGGTGGCCTCGTGATCCTGTTGGCTCTCTCCGCAGAATCCGCATATCAGGTCGGTGGAGATGGTGGCTTCCGGTAGCAGTCTCCTAATGGCTTCAATCCGTTGGAGATAGGTTTCGCGACTGTATTTCCGGTTCATGCGCTGCAGCACCTCCGTGCTTCCCGACTGGGCCGGCAGATGGATGTTTTTGCAGATATTGGGGAAGGAGGCCATAACTTCCAATAGCCTTTCCGACAAGTCTTTGGGATGAGAGGTGGTGAACCGGACCCGCATTTTGGGGTTGATGCCGGCCACATCGGCCATCAGTTCCGGAAAACCGTAGTTGTTTTCCCATTGGTAGGAATTGACATTTTGTCCCAGCAGGGTCACCTCTTTGTATTGTTCGTCGGACAGCTGCCTGATTTCCTGTAGGATGCTTTTCGGATCCCGGCTGCGTTCGCGGCCTCGGGTGTAAGGCACCACACAATAGGTACAGAAATTGTTGCAGCCGCGCATTATGGAGACAAAGGCGGAGATGCCGTTGCTTTGGTAGCGGATGGGCGTGATGTTGTCGTAGGTTTCCGTGAGGGAGAGTTCCGTCCGGATGTTGGAGGTGGAGGCATCCGCCAGAATTTCAGGCAGAAAACGGTAGGAGTCCGGTCCGGCCACGAAATCAATCAAATGACTGTCCATCCATTGCTGTTGGTAGCGGGAGGCCATGCAGCCGATCAGCCCAATAAGGCGGATGGGGCTTTTTTTCCGAAGGGCGTGCAGTTCCTCCAGACGTTTCAGCACTTTCTGCTCGGCGTTTTCACGTATGGAGCAGGTGTTCAGCAGCACCACTTCCGCTTCGGACAAATCCTGGCATAGGCGGTATTCTTCCGACAGAATGGCCGCCACCACTTCGCTGTCCGCAAAATT
>CAJOQK010000106.1 GCA_905236885.1 uncultured Bacteroidales bacterium | reverse complement strand
TAGCGTATTATTGATTATGCCTCCTGTGAAACGGATACCGGCTGTAGCCGTGGAACGGGAAAAAGGGGCTTTTTAAGGTTCGACTATGATAGACTTCCTTATCGCCAGTTGGAGATAGTTGAACAATGGGATTTGGGAGGCGATGGTAAATGTTATTGGGGCGAAGCACCAAGTGAGGAATGGTATATCAAGTTGATGCGAAAATGATGTGAAACACCTTCACATCTTCACATTTTAATTCTCAATCACACCATCTGTATATGGCTGAATGTTTCGGCAAACCTTGCTACGCCGTTGTGCGATTCTGGCGGTTTTATTCCGCAGGCTGTTCCGCCTTCTTCCTAATATATTCCTCTCTCCTGGATGGTGAGAATCCACTGGCCGTCCGATTTGAAGAGAATCATTTGCAGCAGCACATTTTCAATGCCCATCTGCAGACTTTTGTCCCCGTAGCCGTAAAGGAATGATTTTGGGAAGCTGTTCTTGTAGATTTTCTTTTTCCGGCTGTCCCTTACAAAGATATTGATACCTTTGTAGTCCTTGTCCTTGGGGAATGGGGCCACTTCGATTTCAATCACCACGTTCTCGTAAACTTTGTTTTCGATGATGGCGATGGCCGCCTCCCGCTCGAATTTCAGGTTGAAGGTGGGGTAGACCTCTTCCGTGTAGGATTCTTTTTCCAGCAGGGTGACGGTGGTGTCATTTTCCAATGAAGGGTATACTTTCACACATCCGTTAGGTGCGAGGGCGATGTTCTGTGCAAATGCGAAAAGGCTTGAAACAATGAGAATAAGGCTCAATAATAAAGATTTCATAATTGTTTTTTTTAATGTGGTTAGAAAATGCAAAAATAGTCTTTTTTTGAATATCTCGGGTGAAATGCGAAAAAAAATGAAAAAAATGCAGGCAATCGGATGGAAAGATGCCAAATTTTTGTGTGGAAGGCACTTGGAGAGGCCCTGTCCGAAAGTCATTTTACTTATGTCGTTTTGAAAAAAGCATTGAGTATAAGATATATTATCCCTTTAAAAAAAAGTGGCGGAATATCCGTTTTTGTATTTGTTTTTTGACGAACTTTGCAGTTTCAAAAAAGTATCAATTAAATAAAATTTTAAAATGCCAACAAAAATCAGATTACAAAGACATGGTAAGAAAGGCCAGCCTTTCTACCACATTGTTGTAGCAGATGGTCGGGCACCACGTAACGGGCGTTTTATTGAGCGTATCGGCACTTACAATCCTCTGACCAATCCGGCTACTGTAGTGTTAAATTTCGACAGGGCCCTCTATTGGGTCACCACCGGTGCACAGCCTACCGATACCACACGTTCCTTGCTCCGCAGGGAGGGTGTCTACATGAAAAAACATTTGCTGGGCGGTGTTGCCAAGGGCGCTTTTTCGGAAGCCGAAGCTGAGGCCAAATTCACTGCTTGGAAGGAGGACAAACAGCATCGCTTGAACAACGTCAAACTGGAGGCCATGAACGCGGACAAGGCTGTTGCGAAAGTCCGTATGGAGGCTGAAACCAAGGTCAAGGAGGCCAAGGCTGCCGTTGTGAACGAAAAACGTCAGGCGATTGCCGAAAAGGAGCGTCAGGAAAGGGAGGCTGCTGAAGCCGCTGCTGCTGCGGAGGCCGCTGCCCAGAACGAGACTGCTGAAGCTGAAGCCACCGCTGAAGCCGAGGCTGCTCCTGCCGAAGCTGCCGCCGAACCTGAAGCTGCCGAGGCTCCGGCTGAAGCATAAAGGTTCCGCCATGCTCCCCGAAGATTTTTATTATCTTGGTAAAATAACAAAAGTCTTTGGATTAAAAGGAGAAGTTGTGGTTTGTCTGGATACGGACGAACCCGAAAAATACCACCAGATGGAATCGGTTTTTTTGCTCATTGGCGAAGAACCGGTTCCATTTTTGGTTGAATCGGTCAAGGTGAAGAACCGCTCCCAGCTGATTGTCAAATTCAGGGACATTGCTTCAGAGGAGGCCGGTTCCTACGTGGACACTGTTTTGTGCCTGCCGCTCTCTTCGCTGCCACCGTTGGAGGGCAACAAATTCTATTACCATGAAATCATCGGGTTTCAGATGACGGATGAGAAGGCCGGACCGATTGGTGTTTGCGAGGAGGTGCTGGAATATCCTCATCAGGCGTTGTTCCGCATCGTTTCCGGAGAGCGGGAGGTGCTGGTGCCAATTGTGGATGCCTTTATCCGGCAGGTTGACCGCATCTCAAGGACCATTCACTTGAGCCTGCCGGAAGGTTTGCTGGAAATTTACGAAGGGGACTTCTAAAAATTCCACGCTTTATAGTATCTGCCACACCATATTACAGTCCAAAATATCAATCCACAGCCACTGATGTGAAAAGGTTGTCAACCTGTTTGAGCGCAGCGAAGCGGCGCGAGTTTTGACGTTCTTTGAACGTCAGTGGGTTGTGGTGAAAGGGATTAAAATTTTTAGAAGTCCCCTAAAAATTACTTTGCGAAAAATTCTGAGAGGTTTTGTTTTTTGACTATTTTTGTATTTGCGTTTCCTGTTGCCGTTGTCTGCGAAAAATGGCGGCGGTGGGAGCTGCAGGATGTTGTAATTTTGTGTTCAATAACTTAATATTCAGAATTATGTGGTTGGAAAACAGTTCGTGCGACAGCATGACGGAACAGGGAGTTGGGAATATGAAAATGTATCGGAAAATGAAAAAAACAGTCCAAACTTTACATCGGCGGCTGTTTGGTGCGCTTTGGTTTTGTGCTCTTGTAGCGTTGGTGCTTTCCTGTGGAAGAAACGGCGAAGTTGAGCCTTCGGTTGACTTTATGCCCTACATTTCGGCCTATACGGGCGGAATGGTTGGTACTGACGCTTCCATCCGGGTGGTGCTCGCCCAGGATATGGAGGTTGTTGAAATCGGAAAAGCTATTGAGGATGAGTTGTTTTCATTCAAGCCGAAATTGAATGGCAAAGCCTATTGGCGGAGCAATAACACCATTGAGTTTGTGCCGGACAGCGGTGCCTTGAAGCAGGGGAAGAACTATCTGTGCCGCTTCAATTTGTCCAAAATCATGGAGGTGGATAAAAAATTGAAGCATTTTGATTTTTCGTTCCGGGTGCAGAAAAGGGATTTCATAGTGGAGATGTCTCCCTTGGAGGTGGGTGCTGACAATCCTGACAAGGTGAAAATCAGCGGAATGATTCTGTTTAACGAGGCGTTGGAACGGTCGGAAGTGGAAAAAATGATTTCGGTGAAGGGCTGCAAGGAACCAATCCGCATTGTCCCGAACGGACTGTCGGACAGCTTTAAATTTGTAATAGACAGCATTTCCAAAACCTCCAATTACAGAGAAATACAGCTGACCTTGGATGGAGGTAAAATCGGTGTGGATGAAAAACAGATGGAAAAGGTGCTGGTCCCTCCTGCCAATGTTTTCCAGTTTTTGGGCTCCACGTTGTTGTCGGAGCCGGAAAACGGGGTGCGGCTGGTGTTCAGTGAACCGGTCTCTTCCGATCAGGACCTGCACGGGCTGGTGGAACTTGTGAATGTTGCCTCGTACGTGGTGCAGGCCAACGGCAACAGAGTGGATCTCTTTTTTGAAAACACGGCCGTCCGCGACAGCCTTTCGCTGCGTATTGCCAAAAGTCTGGAGAGTGTCAAAGGGCACCAGTTGGACAGGACCACCCAGTTGAATATTAAGGTGAAGCCTCTGAGTCCGAAGGTGGCTTTGATGGACGAAGGGGTGATATTGCCTAACACCAAGGAAATCCGTTTGAACTTCAAGGCTGTAAGCTTGAATGCCGTGGATGTGGAGGTGGTGAGGATATACCAGGATAACATACTCTCATTCCTACAGGTGAACCGTTTGGATGATTACGAGGGCATCCGTAGGGCGGGGCGGCTGGTCTGCAGGAAAAAACTGCTTTTGAATCCGAACCCTGCCACGGTGAACTCCTGGCATAACTATGCCATTGATCTGGACAAGCTCTTCCGGCAGGAGGAGGGTGCCATGTACCGTGTGCGGATCTCTTTCCGCCAGGAATATGCTTCCGCCCCTTTCAACCGTGCGCTGGCAGGAGTGAAAAAGCAGGGGAACCTGCAATATATGGAGGACAGCCGTATTTCTGCGGAGCAGGAGGCGGAATGGGACAAGTTCTCCTATTATAGTGAATATTATTATGATATAGATTGGGAGAACTACGACTGGAGGGATAGGGACAACCCCTATACCGCAAGCTACTATATGGAAAACAATTCGGTCGGAACCAATCTGCTGGCCTCCAATTTGGGACTGACGGTGAAAGGCAATGATGCGGGGGATTATTGGGCGATTGTGAACGACATTCTGGAGGCGTCGCCGGTTCGTGGGGCTACGGTCACACTCTACAACCTGCAGTTGCGGGAGCTTGTCTCCGGCCGGACCGACGGTGACGGAACGGTCTCCTTGAAAACTGCTGCCAAGCCGTTCATTGCAGTGGCTTCCAAGGGAAAACAGAAAACCTACCTGCGCATGGTGGAGGGGGAGAATAACTCCTATTCGCGCTTTGATGTGGGCGGGGAACGCCTTTCCAAAGGCACCAAAGGCTTCATTTATGGGGAGCGTGGTGTCTGGAGGCCGGGCGACACCCTTTTCCTGACTTTTATTTTGGAAGACAAGGAGGGCAGGATTCCCTCCAACCATCCGGTCAGTTTGGAGCTGTTCAATCCGCAGGGCCAGTTTGTGCTCCGCAAATTGCAGAACCATGGGACCAATGGTTTTTACACCTTCACTCTGCCGACGCAGGCAGATGCGCCAACCGGTTTGTGGCATGCCTATGTGAAGGTGGGACAGGCGGTGTTTCACAAGGCGTTGCGTATTGAGACCATCAAGCCCAACCGTCTGAAAATTGATTTTGAGCTGGCCTCTTCCCAGATGCGGTCGGGAAAAATGATACCTGCCACGTTGAAGTCCGCTTGGCTGACAGGGTTGGTGGCATCGAACCTGCAGGCCGATGTTGAGATGACCCTCTCCAAAATCCGTTCGCCGTTCAAGGGATACGAGCAGTATGAGTTTGTCAATCCGCTGGTTTCATTCTCCTCCCAAACCCAGCAGGTGTATGAGGGGAAACTCTCCGACAGGGGGGAGGCTCAGTTCCAGATACGTCCGATGGATTCGGAGAATTTCCCTGGAAAGCTGAACGCTCATTTTGTCTGCCGCGTGGCGGAAAACGGCGGTGATGTGAGCGTGGTCACCAAATCCTATCCGTTATCACCCTATGCCACATACGTGGGAATCCGTTCCAACCTGCAGGGCATTTACCGCTACATAGAGACCAATACCGACCACCAGTTTGATGTGGTGACAGTTTCGGAAAATGGCAAGTTGGTGAACTGTAACAGTTTGGAATATTTTATCTACAAGATTGGCTGGTCCTATTGGTGGGAGAATGAGGAGGAGGCGCTCAGCAACTACGTGAACAGCACCAATTCCAAGGTGGTCCGTCATGGAAAACTCGCCACCCAAAACGGCAAGGCGGTGATTCCTTTCAGAGTGGACTATCCCGAATGGGGAAAATATCTCATTTTTGTGAAAGACACCAAAGGCGGTCATGCCACGGCCTGTCTGGTCAATGTGGACTGGCCTTCCTGGATGGGGAATCCGGATTCGGAGAACCCTTCAGCCATCAACATGCTGCCCTTCTCGTTGGACAAGATCTCCTACCAGTTGGGAGAGGAGGTGCTGGTGACCATCCCCAAAATCAATTCCGGTGTGGCGCTCATTTCAGTTGAGAACGCTTCCCAGGTGCTTTTGGCCAAAAGGGTTCCTGTCAGTTCGGACGGAGTGACAAGTTTCCGGTTCAAAGTGACGGAAAAGATGTCGCCCAATGCCTATGTGCAGGTGACTGTGTTGCAGCCGCACCGCAACACAGTGGACCATAAGCCTATCCGGATGTATGGGGTGGAGCCTTTTTCCGTATCTGACAAAAACAGCGAGCTGCATCCGCAAATCAAAGCCCCTACCGTGGCGCGTCCGCAAACTCCATTCACCGTTTCCGTGAAGGAACAAAATGGCCGCCCCATGACCTATACGTTGGCGGTAGTGGACGAGGGGCTGTTGGGCATAACCAATTTCAAGACCCCCAATCCTTGGGCGCAGTTCCATGCCAAGGAGGCGTTGGGTATACGCACTTGGGACATGTATAATTATATTGTGGGGGCATTTGCCGGCAAATATGCCAACATGTTCAGTGTCGGCGGCGATGACAATCTGGAGCTTGCTCCGAACAAGGCCAACCGTTTCAAACCGGTGGTGCGTTTCATGGGGCCGTTCACTCTGAAAAAGGGCGAAACGAAAAACCATCGCATAACTTTGCCGCTCTACATCGGGGCAGTCCGGGTGATGGTGGTCGCCGGTCAGGATGGGGCTTACGGAAATGCGGAGAAGGAAATCACTGTGCGTACTCCGTTGATGTTGCTCTCCTCATTACCGAGAACGCTTAGCGTGAATGAAACAATTGAACTTCCGGTGAATGTGTTTGCCATGGAGCCTTCTGTGAAACAGGTGAAGGTGCAGGTGACGACCACCGGTAAGGCCAAGGTGAAGGGAAGTGCGGTCCAGCAGGTTGTCTTCAAAAAAGAGGGTGACCAGATGGTTTATTTCACTTTGGAAACAGGCAGTCTGGAGGGAACGGAAAAAATAGTCATCACCGCCACCGGCAACGGACATTCCGCCAAGGAGGAGGTGGAGATTGCGGTGCGTAACCCCAATCCCATGCTTTCCACAACGCAAACGATGCTGCTTTCGCCCGGAGACACCTCATTGCTGACTTATCAGTTTGAGCGTCAGGCGAAGGAAAACCTGTTGCAGCTTGAGGTCTCCAAACTGCCCTCCATCTGTATGGAGCAGCAGTACCAATTTTTGGGAGAATATGGGCATGCCTGTAGCGAACAGCTGGTTTCCAAAGCGTTGCCTTTGCTGTATGCCTCGTTGTTCCAGAATTTGTCGGATGCGGAAAAGAAACAGAATGAGATGATTATAAAAAATACAATCGGTAATTTGTATGGAAGGCAGCAGGCTTCCGGAGGATTCGCCTATTGGGAGGGGAACCGCATTGTTTCCGACTGGCTGACCTCCTATGTGGGCCATTTCTTCATTCTGGCGAAGGAGAACGGCTATGAGGTGCAGCCTTCCGTTTTTGACAAATGGCTTTCCTATCAGCGTAAGGCGGCGCAGAATTGGCAGGAGGGTCAGGCGAAACAGAGTCGCTACAGCTTGGTGCAGTCCGATTTGGAGCAGGCATACCGGTTGTATACTCTGGCATTGGCTGGTCATGCGGAGACAGGAGCCATGAACCGGCTGCGCGGATATTCAGGTATTTCCCAGCAGGCACGTTGGCGTTTGGCGGCGGCGTATGCCGTGGCCGGAAAGCGACAGACCGCTCTGGCACTGGTGACAAATATCCCATCCCAAGTGGCGGACTACACTTCCAGCAACAGCACCTTCGGTTCCTCATTGAGGGATGAGGCGATGATTTTGGAAACCATGACTCTCCTGGGGCGCGACAAGGAGGCATTCCTGCTGGCACGCCAGATGGCGGAGAAAATCAGGCAGCAGGATTATTACAGCACCCATTCCTCTGCCTATACAATTCTGGCTTTTGCCCAGCTGTATGGCAAAGTCAGCAAGCAGCTGGCCTTTGAATGGGTGTTGAACGGGCAGCCGCAGGCGGCGGTGCGTTCGGCACAAAGCGTTTTCAACAAACGTCTGCCGTTGAAGCCGATGTCGGGAAAGGTGTCGGTCTGCAACAAAGGGGACGGACAGTTGTATGTCTCCCTGTACAGGCGTACCCGTCCTTTGGTTGACACGGCTGCCGCCCAAAACAGGATGCTCTCTTTGCAGGTGAGCTACACCGATATGTCGGGGCGTGCCCTGGATGTGGCGCAGTTGCGGCAGGGAACTGATTTCATGGTTCATATCAGGGTGACAAACACACAGCCTGCACAGGCCTATAACAATGTGGCACTCACCTATATCCTGCCTTCCGGATGGGAGGTGGTGCAAGCCTCTCCATGGGGTGAGACGGATTCTAATGCGGCATTTGACTACCAGGATGTGCGTGACGACAGGGTGCTCACATATTTTGACCTGCGTGGCAACAGCAGCAAGGTGTTCAATTTGCGTCTTCGTGCCTCCTATTGCGGCCAGTTCCAGCTGCCTGCAGTGAAATGCGAGGCAATGTACGATCCGCAAGCCTATGCCCGTACCGCCGCAGGCAAGAGTGTGGTGTACAGGTGAAAACAGGCGTTGTAAACTTTTTTTGAAAAAAGTAATTAAAAGCATAACAATTACCTTAAAAAAATTGCACGCTGGTTGGAAATTGCCTGTATGGTGACATAAGTTTTTCTTAACGGTTGTATATGTTCCGAAAGAGCCCTGTAGTCCCTTTTCTTTGGCAGCGGAAGCCTCCAGGCAGGCTGAAACGTCTTCTCTGGCTTGTGGCATTTTGTCTGTTGGGGAAGTTTTATCTGCTGTTGCCCAATCCGCTTTTCAATGTCACCTATTCCACCGTTGTGAGTGACAGGGAGGGGCAGCTGCTCGGAGCGAGGATTTCACAGGACGGGCAGTGGCGTTTTCCTCCGCAGGAGGCCCCGTTGAATGGAAAATTTGTCACCGCTTTAATCCAGTATGAGGACAAGCGGTTCTATCGGCATTGGGGTGTGGATTGGCTGGCGGTGGGCAGGGCTGTCCGCCAAAACCTGCAGGCAGGTCATGTGGTCAGCGGTGCAAGCACCATCACCATGCAGACGGTTCGTCTGGCACGAAATCGGGAGCGCACTTTAGGTGAAAAAATGGTGGAGATGGTGTGGGCTTTCAGGCTGGAGTGTGGCTGCAGCAAGGAGGAAATCCTGCAATTGTACTCTGCACATGCCCCTTTTGGCGGCAATGTGGTCGGATTGGAGGCGGCTTCGTGGCGATATTTCAACCATAGTTCCGCCGACCTCTCCTGGGCGGAGGCGGCCTTGCTGGCTGTGCTGCCAAATTCACCTTCCATGATGCACTTGGGGAAAAACAGGGATAATTTAAAGGCCAAGCGGGACAGGCTGCTCAGGAATCTTATGGAAAACGGATTGCTCAGTGAGGAGGCCTGTCTGCTGGCGCTTGAGGAGGAGTTGCCCCAATCGGTGTACGCCCTGCCGCAAACGGCTCCTCATCTGGTTACATGGATGCACCGGCATGAGCGTGGACGGCAAATCCAAACCACCATTGATGCGGGTCTGCAGCAGCAGGTGGAGCAGGTGATGGAGCGTTGGGCTCAGAAATTTGCGGAGGAGCAGATACGTAACATGGCGGCGCTGGTGGTGGATGTGCGGAGTAACGAGGTGCGCGCCTATTGCGGCAACAGCCTGTCGGATACCGCCACTTCCCAGGTGGATGTGATCAGGTCGGTGCGCAGCAGCGGCAGTATTCTGAAACCTTTTCTGTATGCCGCCGCCCTACAGGATGGAGTGTTGCTTCCCCATACGCTGCTGCCGGATGTCCCAATCAATCTCAACGGCTTTTCCCCTCACAATTTCAATTACCGCTATGACGGCGCTGTTCCGGCGGACAAGGCTTTGTCCCGTTCCCTGAATGTGCCTATGGTGATGCTTCTGAAACAATATGGACTGCCCAAATTTTATCTTTTTTTGAAGAAAATCGGTATAGGCTCTCTCAACCGCAGCACGGAGGATTATGGGCTTTCCCTGATATTGGGCGGTGCAGAGGTCTCATTGTGGGATTTGGCGCAAGGCTATGCCTATTTGGCAAATGCGGCTATGGGAATGCCTGCCAGAACTTTGAATCTGGAAAAAGGGAAGGAGTCTCCTGTCTCAGAATCCCCTTTTCTGTCCTCATCCGCATGGTTCACTCTTGAGGCGCTGAAAGAACTTAACCGTCCGGAGGAGATTGCCTGGCGGGAAATTCCCTCCATGCAGCCTGTCGCTTGGAAAACGGGAACCAGCTACGGTTTCCGCGATGCATGGGCGGTGGGGGTGACCACCCGATATCTGGTGGCCGTTTGGGTGGGAAACGCTACCGGAGAGGGCAATCCATTGCTGGTGGGTGCCAGAACGGCAGGGCCTGTGTTGTTCGACATCTTCAACCTTCTGCCAAGGAGTCCGTGGTTTGAGCGTCCGACAGAGGGTTTTGTGGAGGCGGAGGTCTGCCCGCTTTCGGGCCATTTGCGCAGCCGTTTTTGTCCTCGTGCTGACACTCTGCCGATTTGTCCCAAGGGCATCCGCACCGATGCCTGCCCCTATCACCATATAGTCAGGGGAACTGAGGAAACGCGTGATACCGTATTTGAACTTCCGCCCGCGTGGGCCTGGTATTACCGGCAGTCCCATCCCGAATATGAGATGCGGGCGCATCAGTCAGGGGATGCCTCATCATCTTTCCCCATGCAGTTTGTCTATCCTACCGGAAAATTGGTGAAAGTCACCCTGCCCAAGCAGTTGGACGGCACTTCAGGCACCATGACCTTTGAGCTGGTGCATACCGACGGCGATGCGGAGGTTTTTTGGCATGTAGACGGCGATTATCAGGTTACTACGCGATATATCCACAAACTGAACCTTCATCTGGAAAAGGGAAAACATCATGTGACCGCCGTGGATGAAGCGGACCATCAGCTGACAGTGACCGTGGTTGTGGAATAGAACTCCCCTTTGGGGACTTCTAAAAAATCCCCCCTTTATGTCATTTGAATTAAAAAGTCCCCTTTACAGTTTCCTTAACAAAAAATCCGTTAGTTTTGTGTAGAGGTGGTAGCGGGTGTTGCCGCCGTAGATGGAGTGGTTCTTGTTCGGGTAGAAGAAGCTCTCGTACTGCTTGCCCGCCTCGTTCAGCGCGGTGACCAGGTCCATCGAATTCTGGAAATGGACGTTGTCGTCGGCAGTGCCGTGG
>CAJOQK010000105.1 GCA_905236885.1 uncultured Bacteroidales bacterium | reverse complement strand
TGAGCAGAAAAGTGCTGTCACTTTGGCGCCCACCGCCACCGCCAGATGCAGCGGCGCGGAGTCGTTGGTGTAGTTCATGACTGCATCCCTCATCAGCGCTGCAGATTGGAGCAGGCTCAGCTTCCCGGCAAGATTGTGGCATTTCCGGTTTCCGCATTGCCGGATAATTTCTTCACATAGCGGCCGGTCCTTGTCCGAACCCAATAAAATTATCTGGTATTTTTCGGGAATTTTTTGAATCAGCTCCACCCATTTCTCTGTGGGATACTGCTTGGTGAACCAGAGGGAGGCTGGTGAGATGCAGCAATAGGCCGGCCGTTCTGCGGATTGTGGAAATGTTTCCTGCAGGCAGGCTCCCACAGTTGCCTCATCTTCGGAAGTGGGATAGAGGCGGGTGGGGGCGCTCTCCGCATCGGTGAAGGCCGTTATCAGCCTTTGGTTGCGGTCGGCCTCGTACAGATAGTCTGTGGAGGATATTTGGTGCGGAATTTTGTGCGTATAGCAGCAGGAAAAGGGATTTTTGTCAAATCCGGCAATCTGTCGGGCTTTGCTGCGCCAGCAGAGCCAGCCTGTGGCGGCAAAACGCTGCACGTTCACAATGAGGTCGTACCGCTCTTTGCGGATGGCGCGGGAAAGCTGTAACAGGTGTGCATATTTCCGGTTTTTTTTATCCCAGGTCAGGATATGGTGCAGAAAAGGATGCCCTTTCAGCAGGCTGGCGGCAGGCTTTTGCACCAGCATCTCCACTTCCGCCTCAGGATAGTGGGCATGTAACTTTTCCAGCAATGCCGTGGCGATGATCACATCTCCCAATGAAGCCGTTTGTATGACAAGTATTTTCCGCATCTTCTCTCTCTTGTGGCCATGGCAAATCCGATGGCCATACGTAATATAACGGCAGGGCAGGGGGAATTATTGTGTGGAATGTGGAAAAAAATGTGGACTGTGAAAAGCTTGTCGACCTGTTTGGGCACAGCTCTGCTGCGCGAGTTTTTAGAAGTCCCCTTTATTCTGAAAAAGCAAGGCTGTCAGTCCGTTCAAGCGTTTTCCACAATTCATCCGTAAAATACCCCCTAGATTCCCGGCAACAGGCGCACGGGGCTTTTACCGGATTGTTGGGGAAAACCTTGTGGTATAGTGCCAGCCGCTCCTCAAGGCTCATCTCATGCAACGGATCGCCACCACCAAGACGCGTGCCTATCACCATGGCAGGGTCATGCAAGGGCGGCCTCCAGCCGTCGTAAATGCAAAAGCTGGTGTGATAGCGGAAGTGCATTCCCAAAATACGTTCGGTCATCGGGTTTCGCGTGTCGTATTCCCCCTGCCGGACTTTATTGGCTGCCGAACTGTAAAGCCCGACACTCACAATGGCGAAAACTAAGCAGATGATGATACCGCTCCAATACCATCCGCGGGACCGTTCAACCTCAGGATGGATGATGTAATGGCGAAAGAGCAGGAAGAGGAACCACAACGAAGCAGGATACAGCAGAACCCAGAATCCGGCAAACAGCACCCAATAGATATATACACCCGTGCTGACACCGCACATCAAGGCATTGGCACGCCACAAGCGTGTGCGCTCCAACCACGGGAAAGTGACCATATTAACAAAACTGAGCAGCTGCAAAGCCATCGCCCACGGTACAAAAACACAAAAGCCTGCATTATAGTTGCTGTTCATCCATACAGATAAAACTATCAATAAAATGCTGATTACTGAAATCGTCATCTTGAACCAAAACCGATTCCTATACTGCCGTATGTATGCGGACAACACTTTTCTTTTCGGGAAGAAACGTCCGGTGGTGCGGCAGTAGGCCTCATACTCATCTCCGAAATCGCGGCGCAGCCGCTTCTCCTCGCTGTGCACCTGAAGCAGCATCACCACCACAAACAGTATGAAGCATGCAAATGCCTGCCATGTGCCCAACCAAACAGACCAGCCCAAAAGGTAAAGGAAGGTGCCGGAGAGCATCGGGTTGCGGCTCAGGCGGTAAGGCCCTCCGGTCATCAGGTGCCGCGTGCGCGGAGCAACCTCATGGTTGAAGGC
>CAJOQK010000104.1 GCA_905236885.1 uncultured Bacteroidales bacterium | reverse complement strand
GCATGAGAGTGCCGCATGTCACGGCCGCACAGTTCCTTTCCGTCTGCCCCAATCCGGCCAGGGATCAGGTGGTGGTGAAGGTTTCAGACCCCGCCGCACTCAACGGGGAGCTCTCCCTGACCAACATGTTGGGCGAGGTGGTGTACCGTGGCTTCATAAAAAACAGCGAGACCACGCTCTCCCTGCAAGGACTGGCCAACGGCATGTACATCGCCGTGTACCGCTCCGCCAAGGGTGTGCAGCAGTTCCGCTTCATGAAGGAGTAGATATGTGATTTGCAACATCTGTTTACTACAAGGGCGGCATGGAATGTGCCGCCCTTTCCAATTTGCCCAACTGCTATGGTGGTTCAATTCGTGGCATGGTCACGAATTCCGCACGTGTCCGTAATGGTTCAGTAAAACATTTTTTGAGTTAGGGACGCAGCGGTGATGGGCTTGTCAGCCCGAACTGTAATTTTTCAAATCTTCTACAGCCCTTCGCGGTATTTTGTTGTTTATTCAACTAATGTTGACAGGGAATTAACCCTTCCCTGAACCATAAACGACCAGCAGGCGGTTGAGCTTGTCGGAACCGCCTGCTTTTTTGTTTTTTTTCTCTGCACCCCCAGATGTTCTTGTGCTCCCCCTTTCATCGCAGCTGGCTGCCGCAGCAAAATATTTTATTCAGACACAATATATCATGACAAATCGCGTTTCCTATTCATGGACAAAAAAACACTTGAATTCGTAACTTATTGTATTGGAAAACTTTCCGCAAGGTTAAATCTGTCGCAACAGGAGGTTTACCGGCGGTTAAAAAAATCCGACATTCTGTATGGATATATTGTGCCTTCCTACGACGTGCTCCACACGTTCAGTTCCCGCTACCTGATGGAGGATTTGACAGAATACATGAAGGAGAAAGGAGTGCTCTGATATGGAACTGTATCATTCATCAAACATGATCATAGAACATCCTGACACACAACATTCGCGTCAGTTCCTTGATTTTGGGAGAGGCTTTTATCTCACCACACTGCATGAACAGGCCATAAAATATGGCCAACGTTTCAAACGGAGGGGACAATCCGCATGGCTCAACAAGTATGAACTGTCTGATAATTTGGAACATTGGAATATCAAACAATTTGATACGTATGACAGGAAATGGCTTGATTTTGTTTCACAATGTCGTGACGGCAAGGATGTTGGCGAATACGACATGGTTGTTGGAGGCATAGCCAATGACAAAGTGATTCTCACACTTGACAGGTATTTTATGGGTGAAATCACAGAAGATAAAGCACTTGGATTGCTTCGGTTTGAGAAGCCCAACATACAATATTGCATTCGCTCCGACAGAATGTTGAAAGAATGTCTTACCTACATTGAAAGCATACTGTTATGAGCGAAGAGAGCAAACAAATAATCATAAGTGCCCAATGCGCACGGATTATCGTATGTATCAGTGAAATGTATGGTGTTTCGCTTCGTGATGCCACCGATATATACTACGGTTCGGAAACTGCCAACCTGATTGAGGAAGGAGTGGCGGATTTGCATTGCCGCAGCGACAAATATCTGGCGGAAGAGGTGTGGCGTGAATATATGGCATCGAACGGTCATACATTAAAATCGTAAAAAGGATGCAATTGCACCGTATATTTGACTACTTTTGCAAAAAAATAATGTTTAACCGAAGTTGCATTTGTGAGTTGAATGCAGCTAATCAGATGCGGTGGAAAACCCACCGCATCTTAAAAACATCAAACATGAAACATCTTCATATAATACTCATCCTGTTCCTTTTGTCCATGTTGTCCGCCTGTTCCAAAACCACTTTTGTCGCACTCAAAAGCACTGGAAAAACCATCCGTCTCGGACTGAAGGACAGCAGACTGACAAAGAAGGAAATCATCACGTACAACTATGAAAAACATCCGTTTGTGCTGTCTTCCGGACAAATACTGCTGCCCTGCACCATAGACGGAACCGCTGACACCCTTTTTTTTGACACGGGATACAACGGCAGTCTGCATGAGTACATCTCCTCCCCTGACAGTTTTCCGATGAAACCCATACTCACCCAATCCACCACCACCTTTTCCGGAACAATTTGGGAGAAAAAGGGGCTTTCCGTCCACACTGTGGAAACACCGTGGGTATCCATAAAAAACCATGTCTGCATGGTCTCCTGCAACAATTTCCACCCCAAGGAACACTGCACAGGCAAAAGCAGATCGGACTACAGGATGGTTGGATTACAAATGCTTCCCAATTATTACCAGACACTCTGCCTCAACTTTTCGGACACCACCATCCAACTACTGGACAGCAACACCCTTTATGACACCACCGGATACCACCATGTGCCCGCCCTTTTCACCAGCCGTGACGGACGGCAAAACTACATAATCCCTTTCATCACATTGCAGATAGACAGCCAAAATGTGGACTTTCTGTTTGATACCGGCGCGGGAATCTGTCTGGCGGTCAAAGGGTATGCCGCACATGCCAAAGAGAATGATATCGCGTTCACCGGAAGGATCGGACGGGATGCATCCGGCATTGTCACCGACACAACCCATATCCAGTCCGCATACATACCCACATTCGGCCAGGACACCGATGCTGTGTGGATTAGCTACATGGAGCACATTTCACATCACGTGATGGGCCTGGATTTCATTTCATGCTACGATTGGATCATTGACCGGAACAACAAAGCGGTATTTGCCAAACGCATTGCAAACAAAAGCTGGAACATCCACGAAATACCCCTGTACGGGGTCGGAATGGAAAATGACACCACACTGATGATCCATCGCGCACCCTATCCGAACACCAATGGCTATCCCGTCGGAGCCATCATTCTTGCCGTAAACGGCGAAAAGATTTGCAGGGACAATATTTGCGAAATGAAACATCTATTGAACAGCACTCCGGATTGGAGCAAACTGGCAATCACCATCAAACAACCTGAAAATGAATAAATTCAAAGAGTTGCTTTTTATCGTAATATTTGCTTCAATCTTTTGTGTATCATGCAATTCGGACGCCACCAAATGTTTTTATGAATATCATTTCAACACTAAAGAATTGAACTGTTTTCTGCGAAAAAAGTAAAAAAACCAAAAGCTCTCTATTTTTTTGACGCCAATTGCGGTCAATGCAATTTTTTAATAAAACAAGAAAAATGACGTAATCGTATCAAATATTTGACTAATTTTGCAAATTGAAAAAACAATCCTTTTGTTGCGGTCTGGCGGTTTTAAGGTGACCTCGGCTGTCGGCTGCTGCGAAGGGGAGAATAAATTAAATATAGAGGTCGCCTGAATTTCAAATCCATATTACAATGAAAAGACACTTTTTATCTTTCATCGCCCTGTTTGCGGCGACCGTGGGCTTCGCCCAGCCCGAACCTTCCGCTGAAATGAGCATGGACACCCTTTCCGGATGCGCCCCCCTGACGGTACATTTCACCTTCAAATCCATCAGCAACACAGACACTTTGATTCTAATCACCGGAGACGGCAGCCAATACATGTTCGTTGATATGGCAGATCTGGACAATCCGGTGGCACATGTCTATAACCTGCACGGACGTTACATCCCTGTAGTTAACCTGATCCAATGGACCACGCAAAAGGACTCTTTGGGGAACGACCAGCGGGTCAGATCAGTGAAAAGGGTCATAAGCCCTGACACCCTGTCGGTCATGAATTGTGGCGGAATTCCCTTCAAGGATTCCTGCGAGTGGTCGGTGAGCTGCCACAAGTACCGCACTTTGGGGGATACTG
>CAJOQK010000103.1 GCA_905236885.1 uncultured Bacteroidales bacterium | reverse complement strand
GTGACCAACCCTAACACTTTCATTCCTCTCCACTCCCTATGAAACTTATGATGCTCCCGCCAGGCATGTTCCGATAAATTTTTTTCGGGGAAAAAATGAATGAGTCATGAGAATTCCGAAATGATTTTGACAACTATCAGACCATTAGACAACGCTCAAGTTTTTCAGCCTCTGTCATCAGTTTTCCCGGATTCGATGACTTCAGCTTTTGCAGATTCATGAGTTTCCATTGGACGGATGGGTATGCCTTGAAGTATTCGAATTCAAATATTTCCCAAGTCGGTTCGGCTTTTTCAAAACCTATAAGGAAACGCTTGTCATCGTTCGTCAGCAGGTCCCGGACATCCGCTATCAGTCGTTCGCGGGTCGCTTCAAACTCATGGTATGGGAATGGGATATCTGTCATGCCCTCAAATTGGTTTGCCATCGCATCCCGCTGGTCAATCAGTTTTGGAGAAATGGATTCGTGTATGGGACGGTCGCTTCCCAGCAAACAGAACAGTAACCCCTCGCGCACCTCTTCCATGGATACTGCCATATGTCGCACATCGAACAGGTCGCGTGGATGCTGTCTGCTCAGCGCTGCTGCTATTTTCCCGCCATACAACAATGAGAGAGGGACAACCGTAGCCTCACAATACATGCCGAACTTTTCCTGAGCCTTGGCGCAAAGCGGCAGTGTTGTCACCTCTCCACCGACGATGCCACGTTTGGTCCTATTTACTTCAATCTTCACCTGAAAGCCGTGGTATTCACACAATAGTTTGCATGTGGCGTAATTTGGCAGGATGTGCATGTCCCGGAAGGCGCGTGTTGCCTTGTCGGCTATGGATTTGAGGTGCAAACAGATGTCGTCCATGCTTTCAATGCGGTTGGCCAATGCCATGTATGTCAGGTCTAAATCCACGGAATAGCGTGGCATGTTCTTAACAAAAAGGTTGATGGCACTGCCTCCATGCACGGCGAAAACCTTCTCTTCCATCACTATAGGGAGCAGGCGAAGCAGCAGTTCTACCTTGGCCTGATACACTTTATTCATATTCTGCGAGTTCTGAGGGTATGGTTATGTTGTATTTTCGGATATATTTTCCTGTGGGGGAAATCATTCTGCGGCCTTTGCCGAAAAAGATACGTTCGGGTTTCAGAACCCTGTTCCACGGATGTCCTGATTTGTCGGCCATGTACATGAATAGCCGTGTGACTTTTGTTGATGTACATTTCTCCAATAGTTCCTGCATCAGTGTCGGGCGTAGGGTGGTGAGCATCTCGAACACGTAGTACACATCCATCAGTGATTTTGTCGAGTCGGACTGGTTAATCCATTCAAGCATGGCTCTCTCCGGTGATGATACGAGTAATTGTCGCCCATCAATAACTATGGTGTCCACGCCAAGCAATCCGCTACCCAGAAATGAGGTGGTATGGTAGCGTATGGCGCGGTCCCATGGATATGAAACAAACCACTGAGGCAGACGTTGTGTGTTGTTGGTGAAAAGGAACGTCAGTGGGGTGCCCATCGGCACATTGTGGGACAGCCCGCGCAGTTCCAGTGCCGTTTGAGCCCCTATGATACATTGTTTGTCCAGTTGGGTGTTGTAGCATGAAACTGCGGTAAACAGCGTCGGGTGGTTCCCAGCTATCTTGTAAACCCCACGGGAAATATGCTCCAGCCAGCCGCTCTTCACATATGAATGTTGCTGCTTGCTGTCCAGACCATGTAGGGTCATCCAACTGCTGAACAACAGTCCGTCAGTACCGGCCAAATCAGTTATTTGCTTAATTTTTGTCGCCATATTCGTATTAAATACCTTAAACTATAAAATATTTATGCAAAAGTACAAAATTTAACTATATGATTATTTTTTTGCTCCATTTTTTTATCCATCTTCACTTTTCCATAATCGAATTGTATTTTTTTTGTTTTTTTACAACTGTATATAAATTAATGATAATCAAATGATTCTATCTGACAATGAGCCTTTGTTGTGAATTTTCGCTGTATTTTGCTGTGAACTTTTGCTGTGATTCCATTATGACGCTTTAATTTCGCATAAAAGCAGGTCGCTGCAGTTTGACCGGACCTCGTCGTAAATTTCCCTGCAACGTTGAACACTCATTTTGTTTTTCGTACCCACCGCTATCAGGTCATTCAGCGTGGGACGGCCTGTTCCATTGGCGGACGTGGCGTGCTCGCCATTATAACCCTCCGTGCACATTGTCAGGTCGTATGCGGGGGCCAGATGCCAGTCATATTGTCCTTTTGGGGATTCCAAAATCATAAAACTGAAGTTCTTGCAGTGGTCGTCCTTGTTGTCGGTGAGGTAATTGAAAACCATCCGGCGGAACATTTCCTCCACTTCCCCGGCGTTCTGGGTGAGGAAACCTGTCAGCGCAAGCAGGTTGGTGTAATCAAGGACCGGTGCGTTCAATGACAGGCACAGCAATCCGCCAGCCGTGGCCGTATGTATGCGTTCGCCGTCCGGTGTAATATCGAAACGGCGTGACGTAAAATAGCGGCCGTTGGTCAGTTTGAAATCAGGGACATCCAAGCCGCATCGTTTGGCCACCTCGTTGTAGTGGAACTCCTGCAGCCCAATGTCAACAGGGTCGTAATAATGACGGAACTTGATGAGCCAATAGCCTTCATCATCGCTGAAAACGGCCTTGGGACGCGCCCCTCCGCTATTTCCACTTTTGTAAAGGAGCAGACCGGCATCGGTGTCCTGCTGCTCTTTCAGCACCTCCAATGCTTTCTGTTGGAGCAGGTCGAAATCGGTTGTTTCATCTTCTTTAATCAATCTTATTTCAGGGTGGTACGTCAAAGCCCCCATGCCACTTTTGCCCACAATGCCCAATCTGTCAAGGGCGGAAAGGTCGGCATCGTTGAAGCCTTCACGCAGCAGGGCCTTGTGCAATAGGTAGCGGCCGTATCCATCTGGCAGACTGTCTTCAAAGATGCCGAAATCACCATGAAAAGGCTGTGGTTTGGCTATATACAGTCCTGTCTTTAACGGAAGTTCCAAAGGTGATATGCTGAATCCGTCATGCAGCCAGGCGCTGTCGTACTCAAAGGCACAGAGACGGTCATCGGGGGTGAGGGAGAGGGTTCCCACAGTCCGGTCGTGATAGCTGACGGTTAATCTTTCTGTTTTCATTTCCTGTAGGCTTTTGTTTTGCCGGCATTTTGGCGTATTTGTGTCAGCTCTTCCATGGTGGAATATTTGGGTGTGGTGAAAAGCCCTTTGATTTCAGAGGTGTAGCCTAATGCCATTGCCAGTTTGATCAGGTTTTTCAGCGAAATGAGACCTTTCTGCTCAAATCGGGTCACGTTGCTCACGGCAACACCGGCCCGTTCGGCCACCTGATCGCGCGTAAGGCCTTTTTCCACCCTGCGGTGGCGGAAATCGGAGGCGAT
>CAJOQK010000102.1 GCA_905236885.1 uncultured Bacteroidales bacterium | reverse complement strand
TGGATTTCTGCTCACCCCCCGTGGCTGGACACTGTCACCTGCCTACGATATGAATCCGACAATCAGCGGATGCCAAAGCCTGCTCATCTCCTCTTTGACGAACAAGGCCGATTTGAACCTTCTTCTTGAAGCCTCGGAAGAATACATGATTGGCAGGGAGGAGGCCTCCGGCATCATCCGTGAAGTAGCTGCCGCCGTCAAAAGCTGGCGGAATGTGGCAGTCAGCCTGGGAATATCGAAACGCGAAACGGATTTGTTTGAACAGGTGTTTCAACAGGAATGGAAAATTTGACCGCTTACGATACAAATCTCCTTTTTTGAATGAAAATTTGGAGTTGTACTTCAGATTTTGCGATAAAATTTGAAGTGGAAGGTCAAAATTTCATTCGCGAAAGCACATGATTCCACTTTTCCGGTGATAGTATATTTGACACTTGCGCGATGCTGACAGCAACCTGTTTCAATCTTCATGTACGAACATGAAATCAATCTGCCGGCGGGCAAGGTCCACATTTTTGATGGTCACCCTGGCAGGCATGCCCAACTGGTAGGTTCTGCCTGTCCGCTGGCCGATATAGCGGTAATTCTCCTCATCCAAATAGTAGAAATCATCCTTCATGCTCTTGACGGAGACCATACCCTCGCATTTGCTGCCGTCCAGCTGCACCCAAATGCCCCATTTGCTCACTCCGGAGACCAGCCCGTTAAAGGTTTGGCCAATTTTATCCATTAGATATTCAGCTTGTTTATATTTCACAGAATTACGTTCCGCCTCCGTAGCCCGTTGCTCCATGTCGGAGGAATGCTTGCAAATCTCCTCCAAAGCTTTGGCATCTGCCGAAGGCTTGTGGTTCATGTAACGGGTCAGCAGACGATGCACCATCAAATCGGGATAGCGGCGGATGGGCGAAGTGAAATGAGTGTAATATTTGAAACCCAGTCCGTAATGTCCCACATTATGTGTGGTGTATACAGCACGCTGCATGGTCCTGATGGCCAGCTGGGAAATCAGATGCTCCTCCCCTTTTCCCTCAACCTGCTCAAACAGCCTGTTCATTGAACCGGCCAGCCCCTTGCGCGTTTTGGTTTGCAGGGAATAGCCGAACTGCTGGATAAACTGCCCGAACTTGGTGATTTTCTCCTCCATAGGCTGCTCATGCACACGGTACACAAAGGCTTTCGCCTCTTCAGGAGGGGTCACTTTGCCCACATATTCAGCCACACTCCTGTTTGCCAGAAGCATAAACTCCTCCACCAATTGGTTGGACTCTTTCTGCTCCTTGATATACACATCAATGGGACGACCTTTTTCATCCAAGATGAACTTTACCTCCTCCGAATTGAAATTGATAGCTCCCTTCTCGTAACGCGCACTCCGCAACTGTTGGGCGATTTGGTGGAGTTTCAGTATTTCTTCCTGATACTCACCACTTTTTTCTTCAATAATTTTCTGCACCTCCTCATAGTTGAAACGGCGGTCAGAATGGATTACCGTGCGGCCTATCCAACGCTTGCGTATTTTTGCGCTTTCATCTATCTCAAAAACAGCGGAAAAGCAGAGTTTGTCCTCATTGGGACGCAGGGAGCAGACCTGGTTGCACAAAATTTCCGGCAGCATGGGAATGGTCCTGTCCACCAAATAGACGGAAGTGCCGCGCTCCGCCGCCTCAGCATCGATGCAGGTCTGAGGCCGCACATAATAAGAGACATCTGCAATGTGCACACCCACCTGATAAAGCCCGCCGCCCAAATCCTTGAAAGAGATGGCGTCGTCAAAATCCTTGGCATCCGCGGGGTCAATGGTCATGGTGAACACATTCCGGAAATCACGGCGTTGAAGAAGTTCTTTTTCAGGAATTTCCAACGGAATGGCAGCAGACTCGGCCTCCACATTCGCAGGAAACTCGTTGTTGAAATTCTGATCCATCAGAATTGAGGCCATCTCAACCTCGTTATCGCCCGGATAACCCAACACCCGAGTCACCTCTCCTACCGGATTGCGCATGTTGTCAGGCCATTCTGTAATCCGAATCACCACCTTCTGCCCATCTTTGGCTTTATGCAGGGCTTGGGAAGGCACCAGCACTTCAAAGGGAATGTCGGTGTCGTCAAACACGAAATAGGAGATATTTTTTGCTATGCGGATGGTACCCACATAAATACTGCGGTAGCGGCGCACCACCTCCACAACACGACCCTCCTGCCGCTTGCCGCGACGGGCCGGAAAAAGATGCACCTTCACAATGTCGCCGTTCAAGGCCTTGCCAGTGTTGTTGGCCGCGATAAAAATATCCTCCAAATCAGAGTTTTCCGGTATCAGATAGGCTTTGCCCGTCTGCTTCATCTGCAGTTTTCCCTGAATCATTTTTTCAGCCGCATTCGCCTCCAAATGAATGGGGTTCAGCTTGTATTTTCCGCGATTGGCACTGACCAGCACCGCCGAAGCCGCCAGTTGGTCCACCGCATCCCGGATTTTTTGGCGTTCTGCCGCACCTGTCACATTAAGTTTAGCCGCCAACTGTTTGTAATTAAACGGCTGATAGGGAGATTTGGAAAAAATCTCCAGCAACTGCTTGTCGTATGTCTGCTCCGTTTTTTTCTTTCTGCTTCTTCTTGCCATAAAAAACGTCTGTTATTATTCAACTCGTTATTATTTCCGGACAAATAACGCCATTTTACGACAAAAATTATGGGAGGGCTAAAAAACTATGAACGGAAAAAAGACCTTTATGATAGAGACCCTGACTCGTGAAATGATAATGCACCTGATGGAGGAGCGGTCAATGGAGATGCGCGATGCCATGGATATTGTTTATAGGTCACAAACCTATGCTGCGCTGAATAATCTCAAAACCGGACTTTATTTCCAAAGCCCTATGTGTCCTTATGACACCTTATCCCAAGAATTGTCCGCAAATTGAGCGAATTAGCGCAATCATGCGAACATCGAAAGATAAAGCCCCGCAAGGATTGTCCGTACGGGGCTTGATAGTTTGGTGCTATAATATGAATTATTTGCAAATTGTTCCTTCCAGAAATTCACATTGTTTTATTTCTATACTTGTAACGTGGTAGTCAGGATCTCTGTTAGATACAAAACTTTTCTCAAATCTTGAGGTCTGGCTTCCATAAGCCATTTCATTGAAATATACCGTTACTTCCTCTGTTTTTGTCCCTATTCCTCTATTGAATTCTTTTTTTACCTTAAGAGTAACCTTTAATTTAATGTTTGCTGAAGGTCCATCGTTTGATACACGTAAAACCAGTGTGTTATTAGACTGAACTAAACTTAAGTCATTTACCATTACTGTTGCTTCACCTCCGTTAATTTTACATGTTTTACCATCACATTGAGCACTGGCAACATTAAATGCAAACAATGTAGAAACTATGGCAATCATTACTTTCTTCATATTAATTTGTGCCTGTTATATCCCATCGGCCCTTCGGTTTTGATTATTATTTTGTTTTTAAAAATTAATTTTTGGGCCGATGAAACAGCACATAAAAAAAGCGTGGCACCTTTCGCCTTCATTGGTTCTCCTGAGGTCTTGGACTACCTATTTTCCCCAATTACAACGTATGAGTCCACGCTAACGTGGAAACGCTGTTGCTAAAGCTGGGGAAAATCTCTGAAAGTGTCCAAGTTTCAGGAGAACCAGTTCTGCTACTTCGCTTTTTCCTATTCTATGATGTGCATATAAACTATGCTCTAGTTCTTTCTGTTAAAAAATTTCGTTAATATTCCGTTAATTCTTTTGCTGCAAAAGTAAACAAAATCTAAATACGAATACTGGTTCAGTAGAAAAATTTTTGCGAAATGATGGAAAATGCACACAATAAAAAAACTGGATTAACGTTATGAAGTCAAATTGCTGAAATTTATGAGCACACAGATGATGACCAAGGTTATAGCCGAATACTTCAAGACCCAGCCTGTTCTGAAAGCATGGCTGTTCGGCTCCTTTGCACGTGGTGAGGAGACACCCAAAAGCGATGTGGATATACTTTTCGTACCAGATCGTTCGGACAAACCATTCACACTTTTTACACATGGCGGCATGTTGATGGATTTACAGGAATTACTTGGGAGAGAAGTTGATCTGGTGGAAGAAGGTTCGCTTCGCCCATATGCCGCAGAAACTGCTAACCGTGATAAAATACTTATTTATGAGAGAGAGAGCGTGGGCTTCCGTTCCTGACGATTTTGAAGATGCCGTGGAATAAATCGGGGGGGGGCTTGCAAATTACCGTTGTTCCGGCAACAGGAAGTCCGCAATGTTTTCCGGCGTGACAACCTGAAAGTCAGCTTGGGGATATGCATCTGAGAATGTTTTGGTGAAAGAGGCTTTCGCCTTGGGATTC
>CAJOQK010000101.1 GCA_905236885.1 uncultured Bacteroidales bacterium | reverse complement strand
GCTTGACCGTGATTCGCAACTATCATCTGGCACAGGGTCACCAGGACCGCAACGTCTGTCTGATTCCCGCCTCCGCTCATGGCACCAACCCTGCCTCCGCCGCCAAGGCTGGCATGGAGATTGTGGTGGTGAACTGCGCTGAGAACGGCGATGTGGATGTGGCTGATTTGAAAGCCAAGGCGGAAGCCCACAAGGAACACCTTTCCTGCCTGATGATCACCTATCCTTCCACCCATGGCATTTTTGAGGAGGCCATTCTGGACATTATCCGGATTATCCATGAAAATGGAGGCTTGGTCTACATGGACGGCGCCAACATGAACGCCCAGGTGGGTCTGACCTCTCCTGGATTCATGGGTGCGGATGTCTGCCATCTGAACCTGCACAAGACCTTCGGTATGCCTCACGGTGGCGGCGGCCCCGGTGTCGGACCTATCGGTGTTTCCGCCAAACTGGTGGATTTCCTGCCCAAACATTCCCAGGTGAAAGTGGGAGGAAGCAAGGGTAATGCCATGTCAGCCTCTCCTTACGGCAGTGCCATGCTGCTGCCCATCACCTATGGCTATCTGAAGATGTTGGGTTGCGACGGTCTGACCGATGCCACCCGCTATGCCATTTTGAATGCCAACTACCTCAAGGCACGTCTGCAGCCCTACTATAAGATTCTCTACACCGGCACACACGGCATGTGCGGTCATGAAATGATTGTGGATTTCAGCGCATTCAGCATGAAGGTTTCGGTGGGCGATGTGGCCAAGCGTTTGATGGACTATGGTTTCCATGCGCCAACAGTGGCCTTCCCAGTGCACAACACCCTGATGGTTGAGCCTACTGAAAGCGAGCCGCTGGGCGAACTGGATCGTCTGTGCGAAGCCTTTATTGCCATCCGTCAGGAGATTCAGGCGGTTATGGACGGCAAATATGAGGAGAAGAACAATCCTATTTACAACGCGCCCCACACCATGCAGGTGGTTTGTGCGGACGAGTGGAATCTGCCTTACAGCCGCCAGACCGCTGCCTTCCCGCAGCCGCATGACGACAAATACTGGCCTACCATCAGCAAGATTGACGACGCATATGGGGATAGAAACCTGCAGGCAGTATGGCCGAAAGATTGATTTTTTCTATTTTTCATTTTTAAATGGTCCCCGCTGCATAACAGCGGGGACCTGTTTTAAAGAGGAGGAGGGACTTCTTGAATGAAACGACTGTTCATAGCCATTGCGTTTGAGCCTTCGGAAAAATTTCCGGAGCAATATGCCCAATTGAGGAGGTGCACCTGCAAACTGGATAGGGTCAATTGGGTGAAAGGGGATTTGATGCATCTGACACTGAAATTTTTAGGGGATACGGAGGAGAGCCGTATTCCGGATTTGTGCCATCTGTTGGAGGCGGTGGCGGCACATCACCGCGCCTTTTCCATCACATTGGACAGAATAGGGGCTTTTGGCAGCCGTTACCAGCCAAGGGTGGTCTGGCTGGGACTGTCCGAAACGTCACAGCCTTTGCTCCGGCTGCAGCATGAAGTGGAAATGCAGCTGCGGGAAAATGGGTTTCCTCCAACTTACGGAAAATTCGTCTCACATCTTACCTTGGCACGCATCAATTTCATTGACAACAAGAAATATTTTTGGGAAGGCATTGACAGTTGTAACTCCCTGTTTGATGAGACTTTTTCTGTGAAAGGCTTCGCCTTATACGAAAGCATCCTGCAAAAAGGCTGTCCGCCAAAATATTTGGTGTTAAGGCAGTTTGATTTATTTCCCGATGCAGAACTTTGAGAATATGGCTGAAAGCACATCCTCGTTGGTCACTTCTCCGGTTATTTCGCCCAAATGGCGTATGGCATCACGGGCATCTATGCTTAGCAAATCGGGCGTGATTCCTGTTTCCAAGCCGGTTTGCATCTGCCGCAAAGCGGCAAGCACATGCTGCAATGCCTCATAGTGGCGGACGTTTGTAAGTAGCACGCCGTCGCTTTTCTTCATATCTGCCTGCACAACAGCTGCAATGCTCTGTTTGAGTTTGTCAACACCTGTTTTTTCCTTTGCGGAAATAATGATGCCTGGTGGTGTCGTCTCATGTGGCAGGTCGCATCGGTTATGCACTACAAGCAGGTGCTTTTCCTTCATGTCGCATTGGTCGGTTACAAAAGCGATGTCATCCAAAGCGTGTTGGTCGAACGGCACACTTATATCACGTATAAAAAGAATGATTTGTGCCTCCTGTGCCGCTTTGATGGAGCGGGCGAACCCAAGGCTTTCAACAGGGTCATCGCTTTTCCGCAAACCGGCGGTGTCAATGAAGCGGAAGGTGATGCCGTCAATGGTCATGCATTCCTCAATGGTGTCGCGGGTAGTTCCCGGAATGGGACTCACAATGGCGCGGTCATCTTGCAGCAGAGTGTTGAGTAGTGTGGATTTTCCGGCATTTGGACGGCCTATGATGGCTACCGGAACACCCCGTTTGAGGGCATTGCCCATCTGGAAAGAGCGGATGAGCTGTCCCACTTTTCCGGAAAGGGTGCTGACAAGTTCCATTAATTGCCTGCGGTCGGCAAATTCCACATCCTCCTCACTGAAATCCAGTTCCAGTTCCAACAGTGAGACCAAACGGATTAATTCTGCACGTAATGATTCCAGCTCTTGCGCGTAGCCTCCTCTCAACTGGCTGAAAGCCAATTGGTGCGATGCTTTTGTGTCGGAGGCGATGAGGTCGGCCACCGCTTCCGCCTGGGACAAATCCATTTTTCCGTTAAGGAAGGCGCGTTGGGTGAACTCTCCCGGCCGGGCCATCCGGCAGCCCTTTTGTATCAGCAGTTCCAGCATTTGCTGCTGGATGTATGGGGAACCGTGACAGGAAATTTCCGCCATCTCTTCCCCCGTATAGGAGTGGGGGGCGGAAAAGAGCCATAGCAGCACTTCATCCAAACATTCGCCCTTCGCCGTTATCTCCCCGAAACAGACTTTTCTGTCTTGTAGGGGAAAAGAGGCTTTCTTTGGCGTAAAAATTTGGGAAACAATTTCTTTGGTTCCTTTTCCGGAAATCCTTATCACACCGAGTGCACCTCCGGCGGCAGTGGCTGGAGCGCAAATACAGTCCTGCTCCATGTTAGTGTAACGTGTCAATTACAGTGCATAGCCGCCCGAAAATTTCCTCCATGCTTCCCACGCCTTCAATGCGATGGTATTTTCCCTGCTTCCTGTAGAAGTCAATCACCGGCATGGTTTTGCTTTCGTATTCCTTGAAACGTTTCAGGATGACCTCTTCGGTGTCATCTTTGCGTCCTTCGATTTCCGCACGGCGAAGCAACCGCTTCAGCAATTCGTCCTGAGGCACATCCAGCGCCAGCATGGTGTGGACGGAGCTTTTCCTTTTGGCCAGCAATTGGTCCAAAGCCTCGGCCTGTGCGTAGGTGCGCGGAAAACCGTCAAAAAGGAAGCCGGACGTGTCACTCGCTTCATTCATTTTGGATTCCAATAGCTGGATTACCAGTTCGTCGGGAGCCAGAATGCCCTGTTCCGACAAATTTTTCACCTGCATGCCCAGGGGAGTGCCTTTGGCAATCTGCTCGCGAATCACATCACCTGTGGAGATGTAGCTCATGTTGTATTTTTCCAGCAACCGTTTCGATTGCGTTCCCTTGCCGCTTCCCGGAGGGCCGAATAGCACGATGTTAATCATATTGGCTGATTGTTATTGGTTATTTTGATTTATTTTACCGTTCAGGTAATTTTCCATCAGGCGGGCAAAATATTTGCCCAAGATATCAAATTCCATATTGATGACACTTCCCACCTTGATGTTGTGGAAATTGGTGGCCTGGAAGGTGTAGGGGATGATGGCCACTGAGAAGGAGTCCTTTTCCGAATCCACCACTGTCAGACTGACTCCGTTGACTGTGATGGAGCCTTTGGGCACTGTGATAAAACCCTCCTTAGGCTCATATTGGAAATAAAAGCGCCAGCTGCCGTCCTCATCCACCACTTTGGTGCAGACAGCGGTCTGGTCCACATGCCCCTGCACGATGTGGCCGTCAAAGCGGCCGTCCAGCCGCATGCTCCGTTCCAGATTCACCTCATAGCCGACCGTCCAGCTGCCCAGATTGGTCTTCTGCAGGGTCTCGTCCATGGCGGTCACCACGTACTGCTTCTTTTCGCGGTCAATCCGCACAATGGTGAGGCAGCAGCCGTCATGCGCCATGCTCTGGTCAATTTTCAACTCATCGATAAAAGGCACCTCAATCACGAAATCCACGTTGGTCTGATACCGGATGATTTCCCTGACGATGCCTGTCCGTTCCACGATTCCTGTAAACATATTGATTAGGTGTTATGTTGTT
>CAJOQK010000100.1 GCA_905236885.1 uncultured Bacteroidales bacterium | reverse complement strand
GTCATCCCATTGGCGTGTCTGAAGGATTAAGCGCTGCCAGAATAAAGATAACAATTAAAGAAACAGATAATTATATTAACCGCATTGAAGCAATAAAGGCCAAAACAAAGGAATTAATAAGGCTGCATTCAACTTACAAATGCAACTTTGGTTAAACATTAATTGCAGCTTTCAACTCACAAATGCAACTTTGCCCCCCCCAACTCCCCTATCCGACGGTTTCGCATAATGCCCGTGCGAGGTGTGGTCGGGCCGCCCCGAACGGCACCACTGCTTAAGGTAACGTCCGGCAGTCTTTACCGGAACTACTCCTCAAGCAACCATTTCCACACCGACATGACCGAAATGGATCTGCCATCCACTTCCAATTCCCGGTCCTCATTGTAAGTAATGATACGCAAATCATTATACGGTAGACGTTTGCATAGTTTTACCAATCCCTGCGTTTCACGCAAAAAGGCACTGCCGGACTCATCTTCCAGCTGATAGCAGACCTGTATGGCCAATTCCTTTTCAGGCACCACGAAATCCACTTCTGTATTGTAATGATAGAAAAAAACATTGTCGTCCATGCCGAAACGCCGCAACAACGTTACCGCCACCATATTTTCCAGCAGTGCTGCCCTATTGCTGAAAGTCAGCAGACTGATAATGCCGTTATCCACAAAATAATACTTGCGGTTGGTCTCGCGTCCGGTGAAATGGTCCGCATAATTTTTGATGGGGAATATCAGAAAGGCATCCCTGGCATATTCGGCATAGTTAAGCACAGTGTTTTTTGACACTTTTGTACCTGTGGAGGCAAGCATGTTTGTCAGACGGGTCAGTGCGATGGGCTGCATGACACTTTCGGCCAGCTTCAGGAACATAAGTCGCAAGGCAATCTTGTTTTCAACATTATACCGCGCAGCTATATCTCCCAAATATATCTTTTGATACACAGAAAGCAGGTATTCGCGTTTGTTGGGAAATGTAGCGTATTCCGGAAATCCACCGAAACGGAGATACTCATCCATCCGGTCTGCCACTCCGGCATAATCCTCCGAAGTCAAACAATATGGATTTATTCCGTCTGCCAGCAAGAATTCAGGAAAACTGAATGGAAAAACATGCCGGACCATGTAACGGCCACCAAGAGTCGTCGCCACATCAGAACTGAGCATTTGGGCATTGGATCCGGTGATATTGACAATATAGTCATGGTCTGCCAGCCTTCTGGCAAACTTTTCCCAACCGGATATGTTCTGCACCTCATCAAGGAAAAGCATCGGTTTCACCCCACCCATCTCCTCATGTACAACCAAAATCTCATTGAAATCCTGCACCTCAAATCCGATAAGGCGGTCATCCTCAAAATTCAGATAAAGAATTTCATCCCAACCATGCCCTTTTGACAGAAGTTCCTGCATACGTTGGAAAAGTAAAAAAGATTTTCCGGAACGACGCACGCCGACAAGCACATGGCGGAAGTTGTCATAAAATGTGAAGTCCCGCTTTACCAGCTTGACTTTCTGAATCATTTTCCTGTTTTCAAGCAGAATTTCCTTCAGTGTTTCCCTATTTACCATAATCCATATTTTATACGATGCAAAAATAATAAATTTTGGCTTATGTTCGGACTAAAATTAAAAAAATATAATTTTGGCTTAATTGGAGACTAAAATTACAATCCACCCATTTTCGGCTTATCAGCAGACCAAAATGGATTCATTATATTGATTTCCTGCAAGGGCGGGATGAACGCAGCCAGTGGAATGCGTAAAAAAAATTCACTTTTCCAAAAGTGAAAAATTGCTAAAAAACACTTTTCCAAAAGCGAATTTTTGTATCTTTGCACATTGGACAAAAAGTAATATCATGACAAATAATGATTATCAACAGATTGAAAATCTGTTTCTTGAAAAAATATCAAAAATTGACACCCGCTTTGTGAGGTACATTTTTCATGCCATAAATTGGAATGCGAGGCTTATCGGCATAAAAGGGGCAAGGGGTGTCGGCAAGACGACCTTGCTGCTCCAACGCATCAAATTGGCATTCAAGAAAACTGACACTGTGTTCTATGTCTCTCTTGACAATTTGTGGTTCCAGTCGCACACGCTGCCGGAGCTGGCGGAATGGTTGTACCGGCGCGGTGTACGGCATCTGTTCCTTGACGAGGTGCACAAGTATCCGAACTGGTCAGTAGTAATCAAAAACATCTATGATACTTATGATGATCTGAACATTGTCTATACTGGCAGCAGCATGCTTGAAATCGACCACTCGCGGGCGGACCTTTCCCGCCGTCAGACATTATACACCCTTCATGGCATGTCGTTCAGGGAATACCTGATAATCCACAAAATAAAAACCATTGAAGCCATTCCGTTCACACAATTGCTCGAGGCGCATCAGGAGGCGGCCATGGAAATCAGCAGGGAGATTCCGGTGGCGAAACATTTTGCCGATTATCTGAAATCAGGCTACTATCCGTTCCAGATAGAGGCTGGGGAGGATTACCTGGCACGGCTTGATGAAACCGCCAAACTGGCAATTGAAACCGACATGCCTGCTGTGGAAAAAGTGTCGTATCCGACCATTCAAAAAACCAAGCAGCTTTTGATGGTTGTGGCCGGAAACACACCTTTGGTCCCAAATATGACAAAGTTGTCGGAACAATTGGAGACAACACGCGACATGTGCCTGAAAATGCTCTACACTCTCGACCGTGCCGGCCTGCTCCTGCTGCTCACCCGTAACGTAAAGGACTACAAGCATCTTGTAAATCCGGAAAAAATATTCCTTGGCAATACCAACCTGATGTATGCGCTTGGCAGCCATGTTAACGAAGGGACGCTCCGTGAGACATTCTTTCTGAACCAGCTGTCGCTTGCGCATGAGGTCTCCGCACCGAAACAGGGTGACTTTCTTGTGGACCGGAAATACCTGTTTGAGGTCGGCGGAAGCAGGAAAACCTTCTCCCAAATCAAAGATGTGCCGGACAGTTTCCTTGCAGTTGACGACACCGCCATCGGCATCCGCAACCGCATCCCGTTGTGGATGTTCGGGATGCTGTACTGAGTGGCTGTAAATAATTACACTTTAAGCAGAGACATAAATGAATTAACTAATGGTCAATAGCAATATGTTTAAGAACATCCTGATAAAATCAAAATTTTGGTGG
>CAJOQK010000099.1 GCA_905236885.1 uncultured Bacteroidales bacterium | reverse complement strand
TTACGACAATGTGGGCAACGTCACGCAGGTGGCTTCAAATTACCTGTGGCTGCCTAATTCTGGATTCAGCGAGACCTTCACCTACGATGCCTCCGACCAGCTGACTGCAGCCACGGAGCAGCAGCATTACCAGTTGTCTGTGACCTACGGCAACTGGGGCAAGGTGAACACCTACGACCTGACGCAGACAGACCTGTTGCAGAACACCACCACGCAGAACGCCTACACGCTTACCTATCCCACAGACCCTGACAACCCTCAGGATGCGCAGACGAACTTTGCCCCCACCATGCAGCTTAGCGGCACCGGAGGCACACAGACCGTGATGACGCAATACACATTTGGCATCAACGGCAGCCTGCGGAAAAAGGAGCACATGAACGGCCAGCAGCCGGTGGAATACTTCCTGTTCAACAGCGCGGCCAACCTGAAGGCCTACAGCTATGACAAAACGGATTTCGCCTACTATGGCTACAACGCCGCCAACACCCGCAGCTACAAGCTCAGCTGTTCCGGCACCGCCCAATGGCGTAACGGCATACTCATAAGGATGAACATGCAACTACAGCAGGCGATGTTCTACCCCAACGTCTACATCAACTTCAACCGTAACGGTGAGTACACCAAGCACTACTATAACGGCAGCGAACGCATTGCCAGCAGGTTGGGGACAGCCACGCCGAACATCTCCACAACCGCCAACGGTCGTCTGATTGCCCGCACTAACCGGGTGGGCAGCCGTTTCCAGGCAGAGGTGAAGGAACTGATATACGAGACCGCACCGGTGAACTCGCCTATTGCGATGAGCATCACCTCCTTACAATCCACCAACAACATGGACATCTTCTACTACCACACCAACCACCTCGGTTCCACGGCGTTTGTTACCGACCAGAACCGGAACGTAACCCAGGGATTCCTCTACGCACCGTTCGGTGAGATAACCACCGAGTACAATTCCACCTTCGGCAACAACGTGCTGCCCAAGTACAGCTTCAACGCCAAGGAATTGGACGAAGAGACAGGCATGTACTACTATGAAGCACGTTACTACAAACCGCCAGTGTTCACCAGCAGGGACCCGATGTTTGAAAAATACTTCTGGATGACCCCGTATGCCTATTGCGCGAACAACCCGGTGAAGTATGTGGATCCGGATGGAAGAGATTTTGTTCCGAAAATTGACCAAGAAAACAAAACTATAACAATTTGTGCGAAATACTATACCTCTGAAAACAATAAAGACGAATTACAAAAAGCCTTAGACGTTTGGAACAAACAATCTGGGAGTTATTGTTATGTGATTGGAAAAGGCAAAGAACAAATAAAATATACCATTAAATTCGATTTGCAAATCGAAACATTTGACACACAAGAAAATGCAAAAAAAGCATCTGAAAATGACGAAACTGGTATGGCCAATTATTATGATGGAAGAACCTATAATGGTGCTGTTAGGGGAGTAACAGATAATGGCAATTTTATTAAATTGAACGCTGATAAAAATAAAATACCAAATTCAAATCGAACATTGGCTCATGAAGTTGGTCATACGCTTGGATTGTCGGAATGGAATGCTGGTTTAATGGAATCAGGTGGATTTCAAGAGTGGATTTCAAAAGATTATATTTTTCAGATGTTTTCTATAGCAGGTTTTAATCCGGATATACCTATGTTTTCAATAGGCAGATGCAGTCCTATTCCATACGAAGGTTATGCCACATTATGGAGCGGAAAAAAAATGAAGGAAATTTCTTCTGAATTTCAAAATGGAATAATAAGAGCAGTATGGCCATAGCAAATAAAATATTCGGAATAATTTGTTTAACAGTAATGTTTAACGTTGTTTTTGCCCAGTCAAACAATATGTTTCGTTTTTCACACATGCCAATCAGTGCATCTGACAGTATTGGCAAATATGACATAAACTGTATCGTCTTAGGAATTATTGAACTGGACTCATTGGTTGGAATTACTTGTTGGTACACAGTTCCACACTGGAGAAAATTTTTAGGAGTAAGACTGGTGAAAAAAAAGATTCAGTATTCTACGGGAACATTTTATACCCGAAGGTGTAATGTTCCGTCAGACCATTCTGTTCCAATAGAAAAAATCAAATCACATATTCGGGACAGAGATTATTTTCTAATTGAGAACAGATGTGGTGTCATTAGGGACTATATTTACCCAAGATGTAATGAGGAAGAAAAGAAAAGATTGGAAAAATCTTTGTCAAATTGCTACAGTGTTTATGATATCGCCTATATGCCACCATTGGATTCTTCTCAGAAAGATGTAATTAAAAGCAAAAGTATTAAAGGGAAAGAATATATTGAGGAGGCTTTCTTTTACGATGCATATAGTGGAAAAAATGAGTATTTGTTAGTAATAATGAACAGAAAGTGGCACGACTTGTTGGTAATTACAGAAACGGAACCACCGCATATGTTTGATGATACAGATTTATATGTCAAATATCTGATTCCGTTAAAGCCTATAATGGTTCCGTAAATTCGGACAACAGTTTAAAATAAGACCAGCGGCCAAAATGAATGACCTAAATTCAAAAAAAGTAATAAGGGATTCCTTACACCTGATAATTCGTATAAATATAATCATAAAACATTAATTATTAAATAGTAATAATCAATTAAAAATTCATTTAACATGGTAAAGTCAAATTTAAAAACAATTTTTACCCTTACAGTTATAGCCCTGTTGGGCGTTGGGGTGTGGTCCTGCAAGGATGATGAAGAAGACAACAAAGGCAACTCGGGCAATTCTGGTACGGGCGGCGGAACGGCTGTGTATGTGGATCTTGGACTGTCGAGTGGAACCAAGTGGCGTTCCGAGAATGAGATGAATCCGGCGGATGCCAATCTTGGGTTGTATTCCTTTTATGATGCGTATGCTGCCTTTGGCGACAAGCTGCCCACCAAAGAGCAAATAGAGGAGCTCGTTGATGAGTGTCAATGGGTGTGGACAGGAAAGGGCTATAATGTGGACGGACCCAACGGCAACTCCATCTATCTGCCTGCCGCAGGTGTCCGCAATTGTGAGGACAGTTTGGGAGGTGTGGGTGTACACGGAATCTACTGGTCTTCCATGCGTGACACCAATAATTCTTATTCTCAGACGGCGTGGTGCGGGTATTACACGTACAACAACATTTATGTTAAAACCCGTCCCTGTTGTTACGGAGGTTGTGCTCGCTTGGTGCAGGACTGATGAGGCCTGATTCTAAGATATGAATAAGAGCCGCCGGTTGCCGTGCGGCTCTTATATTTTTAGAAGTTCCCTATATCAATATACCGGACGGGTTTTCCCAAAGGGGACTTCAAATAATTCCCCCGTATTATAGCCTCTGCTTTGTTTCTTCGCAGGGTTCGCTTATTTATCGGAAAATGCGGCGTACAGCCGTTGCAACGCCTCTTCCAGCACGCTGCGCGGGCAGCCGATGTTCATGCGGAAGCAGCAGGCGTAGTCGTCACCTCCGAATGTGGTTCCGTCGTTCAAGGCCAGGTGTGCATCTGAAAGCAGCCGCTTTTTGACCTCGTCATGGCAGAGTCCGGTGGCCTTGAAATCCATCCACAAAAGGAAAGAGGCCTGCGGACGCATCACGTTCACCATCGGCAGATGCCGGTGCAGGCTTTCAATGGCGTAGTCAATATTGCCCTGCAGATATTCCAGAGCCTGGCGCAGCCATTCCTCCCCATGCCTGAAGGCGGCTTCGGCTGCGGTGTAGGCGAACACGTTGCCGTTGGCCAGCTCATATCCGTCAATGTAGCCGTAAAAGGCTTTCCGCAGTTCGGGGTTGGGCACGTAGGCTACGGAGGAGGCCATGCCTGCAATGTTGAAGGTTTTGCTTGGTGCCATGAAGGTGATGGAAAGGGCTTCGGCCTCTTTGCAACAGGTGGGGAAGGAGGTGTGCCGGTGAGGCGGCAAAGTCAGGTCCGCATGGATTTCATCCGAAATGACAAGCACATGGTGTTTGGCGCAGAGTTGTGCGATTCCTTTCAGTTCTTCAGGGCTCCAAACCCTTCCTCCCGGATTGTGAGGGTTGCACAGAATCAATACTTTTGTTCCTTTCAACTGTTTGTCCAGATCCTCAAAGTCGATGGCGAACTGTCCTGAAACGGTTTTCAGTTTGTTGCAGCGCAGCTCCCTTTTCCCATGATTGGGCAGCAGGGAGAAAGGGGGATATACCGGTGTCATGATGAGCACGGCATCATTTTCTTTTGTGAAAGCCTGCAATGTAAAGGCGATGCCTGCCACAATGCCCGGAATAAAGTGAAGCTCCTCCTTCCGTGCGGTGATGCTGTAGTGTTTCAGCAGCCATTGCTGGATGGCCTCGAAATAGGAGTCGCTGCCGAAGGTGTAGCCCAGAACGGGGTGTTCCATCCGTTTGCGTAGCGCCTCAAATACAAAGTCCGGAGAGGCGAAGTCCATGTCCGCAATCCATAATGGCATCAGATCCTCCCTCCCGAAATTACAGCCCATCATATCGTACTTCAGGCATGAAGTGTGGTGTCTGTCAATGATTTGGTCAAAATTATATTTCTTCTGTTCCATGTTTAAGCATCTATTTCTCTACTATTGCAAACAACCCTAACGAAAATATTTTGCAAAAATTGTTTTTTTACAAAAAAAATATCGCGAAATTTGATTATCTTTGCACGTTTTATTAAAAATAACAGTCATGGGCATATTTTCCCTTTTCAGCAAAGAAAAAAAAGAGGATCTGAATCAGGGTCTTAGCAAGACTAAAACCTCATTTTTCACACGGCTTTCCCGTGCGATTGTCGGAAAGTCCACCGTGGATGACGAGGTGTTGGATGCGTTGGAGGAGACGTTGGTTTCGTCCGATGTGGGCGTGGAAACAACGTTGAAAATCATCGACAATATCCAAAAACGGGTTTCCAAGGACAAATATTTGGGAACAAAAGAGCTGAACCATATTCTAAAAGAGGAGATGGGGGCTTTGCTGAAAGAGGAGGGGGATACGGCATACAAGCGTTTTGAAATACCTGAATCTGTGGCACGTCCCTATGTCATACTGGTGGTTGGCGTGAATGGTGTGGGAAAAACCACCACCATCGGCAAATTAGCTTACCAGTTCAAGCAGAAGGGATATAAAGTGCTTTTGGGGGCCGCCGACACCTTCCGGGCAGCGGCGGTGGAGCAGCTGCAGATTTGGGCCGACCGCGTCGGGGTGCCTGTCATTAACCAGGGGAGCGGGGCCGATCCGGCAGCCGTTGCCTATGATACCCTGAAATCGGCCATTGCCAAGCAGATGGACGTGGTGATTATTGACACCGCAGGCCGGCTGCACAACCGTGTGAACCTGATGAACGAGCTGGGCAAAATCCGCAATGTGCTGAAAAAACTGATGCCGGAGGCTCCGCATGAGGTGTTGCTGGTGCTGGATGCCACCACCGGGCAGAACGCCATTGAGCAGACCCGGCAGTTCAGTGCTGCTACGGAGGTTTCCGCCTTGGCGGTCACCAAATTGGACGGTACCGCGAAGGGTGGCGTGGTCATAGGCATTTCGGACCAGTTCCAGATTCCGGTCAAGTACATTGGCGTTGGGGAGAAAATCAATCAGCTGCAGGCCTTTGACAGGGAGGCATTCATAGAAACACTTTTTGAGGGAGTCCAGTAGCATGCAGGTGGTCATTGATCAGAACGCCGGTTTCTGTTTCGGGGTGGTGCATGCCATTGAGGCGGCGGAGCGGGCATTACAGGAGAATCCGCATCTTTTTTGCTTGGGCGACATTGTGCACAACAATGAGGAGGTGCGCCGGTTGCAGGAAAAGGGGTTGCAAATCATTGACGATGAAACCTTCCGGAAACTGCATGATACCAAAGTGCTGATTAGGGCCCACGGGGAGCCGCCTGAAACCTACGCGACCGCCCGCAAAAACAATGTGGAGCTGATTGACGCCACCTGCCAGGTGGTGTTGAAACTGCAGCGTGACATAGCCGGAAGCTACCGGAAAATGCAGGAACGGCAGGGACAGATTGTCATTTACGGCAAACAGGGTCATGCTGAAGTGATCGGGCTTTTGGGGCAGACCAATCAGGAGGGCATTGTAATCTCTTCTGAAAACGATTTGGACAAGATTGACTTTCACCGTCCGTCAGTGTTGTATTCGCAAACCACCCAAAGCGTGGAGGAATACAATAAAATCATTGCGGAAATGCAGAAACGCTACCGTACGATGGGTCGGGAGGCTGATTTCGAATGCCATGACACCATTTGCCGGCGTGTGGCCAACCGCTCTCGCCAAGTGCAGGAGTTTGCAGCACAATATGAGGTGATTATATTTGTCTCCGGTGAAAAAAGCTCCAATGGGATGTATCTGTTTGACCTTTGCAAAAAAACCAATCCGCGTTCCTATCTGCTCTTCCATCTGCAGCAGTTGTCCGAAATTCCGCTGCAGGGCGTGCAGTCCGTTGGGATATGCGGCGCCACTTCCACGCCAATGTGGCTGATGCGGCAGGTGGCCGACATTTTGGAAAGTAATTTTTAGAAGTCCCCTAATTTTTGACCCCCTTGTTAGAAGTTTCCATAACATTGTAATTGAACATGAGGAAATGATAGTTGACTCCGGCTGGAGGCTTCCCGCCATAAGGGTGCGTTGGAATCTTTCACCCGTTAGAACACGTTTGTGCTTGACGAAAAAAATCCGGAAGCTTGCTTCCGGATTTTTTAATGTGTACCGTGTTGTGCTTATGCTTCAATAGCTTCCTGGGGGCAAACGCTGGCGCAGGAACCGCATTCCACACATTCATCGGGGTTGATGCTGTAGACATCGCCTTCGGAAATGGCACCGACAGGGCATTCGCCTTGGCAACTGCCGCATGCTACACATTTTTCGGGATCAATTTTGTAAGCCATAATTTCTGTTTTTATGATGGTTATTTAATTCTGCAAAAGTAGTACGTTTATCAATACCAAAATCTGTTTTCCTTAAATTTATAATCATTTTATATTTTCTCAAAATTTATTGAAAATATATGCTTTATATGGACTTTGAACTCTCCTTCAATTTTTCCGCCAAAAGCGGTGCCGTAAAAGAGCGGGGGCAGTTGCACAAATCTTCGGGTGTGCCTGCAAATATAATCTCCCCTCCCTGGTCTCCACCGTCGGGTCCCATTTCAATAATCCAGTCCGCGCATTTTATGATGTCCAGATGATGTTCGATGACAATAAGGCTGTGTCCCTGCTTGAGCAAAGCCTGAAAAGTCTGGTACAGTTTTTCCACATCATGAAAATGAAGGCCGGTCGTTGGTTCGTCAAAAATGAGCAGTGTGTGCGCTTCACGGTTTCCTTTTTCCAGAAAATAGGCCAGTTTGATGCGTTGGGCCTCTCCCCCGGAAAGGGTTGAGGAGGGTTGTGCCAGATGCAGGTAGCCCAAGCCCACCTGTTGCAACGGCTGCAGTGAGGCGACGATATGCTGGGCGGTTTTGTTCTCCTTGATCGCTCCGAAAAAGTCAACAGCTTCGTCAATGGTCATCTGCAGCACGTCTGCAATACTTTTTCCATTGACTTTCACTTCTAAGGTTTCTTTTTTGTAACATTGTCCGTTACATTCGTCACAGGGAATCCTGATATCGGACATGAACTGCATTTTGATTCTCAAGGAGCCTTCCCCTTGGCAGGCTTCGCAACGGCCTCCCTCCACATTGAATGAGAAAAAACCGGATTTGTATCCACGTACCAAGGAAAGCGGCTGTTCGGCAAACAGTTGGCGGATATGGTCAAAGGCACCGATGTAGGTTGCCGGATTGGAACGGGTGGAGCGGCCTATCGGGTTCTGGTCCACAAATTCCACATATTGTATGCTCTGCAAATCTCCGCGCAGGTGGTGATCCTCAGCTTTGGTACGGGCTCCGCTCCCGAGTTGGCGGTAATTGAGATGGCGTTGCAGTAGGGGATAGAGCAAATCCTTGATAAGGGTGGATTTGCCGCTTCCGGAAACACCGCTGATGACGGTCAGGCTCTCCAGTGGAAATTGGACGTTGAGATTGCGGATGTTGTGCATGCTCACATTCTCTAATGAAATGAATTTATGCGCTTTCCGACGGTAGTCGGGAATGGGGATCTGCCGGTCGCCCCGCAGGTAGGCGGCGGTGATGCTCTCCCTGTTCCGCAACAGTTCCTCCACACTTCCCTGGCAGACGATTTTTCCGCCATTGCTGCCAGAATAGAGTCCTGTATCAATCACTTGGTCTGCGGCGCGGATGATTTCCTCATCGTGTTCCACCACAATCACAGTATTGCCGATGTCGCGCAGGCGTTTCAACATGCGGATGAGCCGCTGGCTGTCGCGGCTGTGCAGGCCGATACTCGGTTCGTCCAAAATATAGAGGGAACCGACCAGACTGCTGCCTAAGGAGCCGGCAAGGTTCACCCTTTGGGATTCCCCGCCCGACAGGGTGTTGGAGGCCCTGTTCAGTGTAAGGTAGCCCAACCCGAGTTCGCAGAGGAATTCCAGCCTGGTGCGGATCTCTTTGAGCAATTGGGCGGCAATTTTCTCTTCATGTGGAGCTTCAAAGTGAAGTTGTTGGAAGAAGGCGAGGCAGTCGCGGAGCGGCATCCCAATGATTTCCTGGATATTTTTTCCTCCCACCTTGACGTAGGAGGTCTCTTCGGCCAACCGGCTGCCTTTGCAGTACGGGCAGGTGGTTTTTCCCTTGTAGCGCGAAAGCAGGATGCGGTATTGTATTTTGTAGGAGTTTTCCTCCAACATGCGGAAAAAGTCGTTCAACCCTTCAAAATATCGGTTGCCAGTCCAGAGCAGATTGTATTCCTCCTCGCTTAATTGCTGGATGGGGCGGTGTATGGGAAATTGGAATTTGTCAGCCACGGCAATCAGCGCATCGCGATAGGCGGACATTTTTTCCGTTCGCCAGCAGGCAATGGCATCCTCATACACCGACAGGCTCGGATCCGGAATCACCAGGTGGGGGTCGATGTCCACGAGGCTGCCGAATCCGCCGCAATGCGGGCAGGCTCCGTAAGGGTTGTTGAAGGCGAACATGTTTGCACTGGGCTTTTTGAACTTTATCCCGTCCTTTTCAAACAGGTTGGAGAAGGTTTGTCTGCGCAGGCTGCCGTCCTGGTCGTGAATTTCCAGTTCGCAGTGGCCGTGGCCTTCGAAAAAGGCGGCTTCCACCGATTCCGCTATGCGAACCTTGTTCTCGTCGCTTGGCTGTACCACAAAGCGGTCAATCAGCAGTCGGATACCCTCCTTTTCGTTCGGGTGGCTTTCCAAATAGTCGGCAATCTGCATTACCATCCCATCCGCATGGATGCGGGTATAGCCCTGCTGGAGCAGCATTTTCAGCTGTTCCTCCTGTGTCCGGCCAGCCGTCTGCACCAGAGGTGCGTACAGCACCAGACGTGTCTGTTCAGGCAGTTTGAAAATAAAGTCACACACATCCTTGACGCTGTCCCGCTTCACCTGTTCGCCGGAAATGGGAGAGTAGGTTTTGCCCAAACGGGCGAACAGCAGTTTGAGGTATTCGTAGATTTCGGTGGAGGTGCCCAAGGTAGAGCGCGGGTTGCGCGTGTTCACCTTCTGCTCAATTGCTATGGCAGGCGGTATGCCGCTGATCAAGTCCACATCCGGTTTTTGGATTTTTCCCATGAACTGCCGGGCATAGGCGCTCATGGATTCAATATACCGTTGCTGTCCCTCCGCATAGAGCGTGTCAAAGGCCAAAGAGGACTTCCCTGAGCCGGAAAGTCCTGTAATGACAATGAATTGTTTGTGGGGGATGTCAATGCTGATGTTCTGCAGGTTATTGACACGCGCCCCCTGAATGTGTATGTACGCCTTGTTTTCCAATCCTAATTTTCTATAAGCATGTCATCCATTTCAATGTCCTTGAAATGGTCATAGTTGAACAAATTGCTGATGGAGCTGTTGCAGACAACACCGTCAATGACAGATGCGAACAGCTTGCCGGTGGAGAGCACCGTAATTCTGTCAGACGGTTTTTTCAAAGGAATTGAGTCGGTTACAATCAGCTCCTCAATTACAGAATTTTCAAGATTCTCGTAGGCTTTTCCGGACAGCACGGGATGCACGCACATGGCTCTCACACTCAAGGCTCCGGCCTCCTTCAGTGCCTTGGCAGCCTTGCAGAGGGTGCCTGCGGTGTCCACAATGTCATCCACAATAACCACATTTTTATTCTCCACATTTCCAATAATTTGCAAGTTAGCAATCTCATTTGGGCGGGGACGTTGCTTGTAGCCGATTGCCAAATCCGCATTCAGCAGTTTGGCGTAGGAACCGGCGCGCCGTGTGCCGCCGGTGTCGGGGGAGGCTATGCACAAATTTTCAAAATTGCGTTTTTTCAGGTAGGGAAGGAAAATGCGCGAGGCATAGATGTTGTCCACCGGAAGGTCGAAGAAGCCCTGAATCTGGTCGGCATGCAGATCCATGGTGATGATTCTGTCCACACCGGCCGCCGTCAGCAGGTTGGCCACCAGTTTTGCCCCGATGGAAATGCGCGGTTTGTCCTTACGGTCCTGACGTGCCACCCCAAAATAGGGGATGACCGCGATGATTTTGTTGGCTGAGGCGCGACGGGCTGCGTCAATCATGTACAGCAGCTCCATCAGGTTATCGGCAGGCGGAAAAGTGGATTGGATGATAAAAACATCACATCCCCTGATGTTTTCACAAAAGGCAGGCTGGAAATCCCCGTCGCTGTAAACGCATACCTCGGTTTTCACCAACTCACTGCCATAAGCTCTGACAATTCTTTCCGCAAGTTCTTGACTTGCTCTTCCACATGCGATTTTAATGTTGTCCATTCTGAAAATTTGTATTTGATAGGTTATTCGAAACTATAATTGTCTTTGGAATTGAAATTTTCTTCGTATTTGCTGCAGTCAAACTCAATGTGAATCTCTTCCGGCGCGGGGAAATCAATTTTTTCAAAGTTGAGCTTTGGGTCGGCATAGCATTTTTTCACAAAAAGTGCCCAGACCGGCAGTGCGGAATTGGCACCCTGTCCCAAACTGGTGGAGCGGAAATGGGCGGCCCTGTCCTCACAGCCAACCCATACGCCTGCGGTAAGCATAGGGGTGTATCCCATGAACCAACCGTCCGAGTTGTTGTCGGTTGTGCCAGTTTTCCCGGCAATCGGCATGTCCATTTTGTAGCGGTAGTGCAAACGCACACCGGTTCCATATTCCACCACACCTTTCATCAGCTGTACCGTCTTGTAGGCGGAAACCTTGTCCATGGCTTCGTTCTGTTCGGTCTGGAAATTGGCGATAATGTTCCCTTTGTTGTTGCAAATCCGTGTGATGAAAATAGGTTTAACATATACCCCCTTGTTGTTGAAGGTGTTAATAGCCCCCACCATTTCGTACAAACTGAGTTCGCAGGTACCCAAGCAAATGGAGGGTACCGCCGGAATGTCACTGGTCACCCCCATTTTACGCACCAATTGGATGATGGCCTCCGGCCCGTAGCGTTTCATCAGATAGGCCGAAACATAGTTCAGCGAATTGGCCAGGGCATCCTTCAGGGTGATCATCTGCCCTTCCTTGTAATCGTTGGAATTGCGCGGTGTCCACACCTGTCCGCTTTCGGTCTCGATGGTGACCGGCAGGTTAGGCACTTTTGTGCAGGGCGAGAATTCCCCCTCCTGCATCGCAAAGGTGTAAATGAAAGGTTTGAAGGTGGAACCCACCTGGCGGCGCGCCTGGGTCACATGGTCATACTGGAAATAGTTGTAGTTGGTGCCGCCAACATAGGCCCGCACATAGCCGGTGGATGGCTCCATGGCCATCAGTCCGCAGGAGAGGAAGGATTTCATGTAGCGGATGGAGTCCAGCGGGGTCATGATCGTATCCTTTTCCCCGTCACAGGTGTAAACCCACATCCGCACAGGTTGTTGGAAGGATTTGAGAATCTCCTCTTCTGAGAAACCCTCCTTTTTCATGTTGCGGTAGCGGTCCGAATTTTTGACCGCACTGTTCATTATACGGTCGGTCTGTTCCTGACTGATGCGGTAGAAAGGGGCATTGGGCTGTCCTTTCCAATGTGCAAAAAACTGAGGCTGGAGCGTGTGGCATACCCATTCGTTCACCGCCTCCTCCGCATATTTTTGCATGCGGTAGTTGATGGTGGTGTAGATTTTAAGGCCATCCTTGTAGATATCCCATCTGGAGCCGTCAGGTTTCTTGTTGTTTTTAGCCCATTCATTCACCTCTTTGCGGATATATTCCCGGAAATAGGTGGCCAGACCGCTGCGGTGGTCCTGCACCTTGAAGTGCGAAAGGTCAATGGCTTTTTCCGAAGCGGCGGTAAAGGTCTCCTCGTCAATGAACTTGTATTTGCGCATTTGTGAAAGCACCGTATTGCGCCTGCTCAAGGCACGTTCCGGATTTCGGCGCGGGCTGTAGTAGGAGGGCGCTTTCAGCATGCCGACTAACAGGGCCGATTCCTCCAACGTAAGTTCGTCGGGACTTTTGTCGAAATAGGTTTTGGCCGCCGATTTGATGCCTTGCGACATATTGCCGAAATCCACGGTGTTCAGGTACATGGCCAATATTTCGCTTTTGGAGTAGTTCCGCTCTAACTTTACCGCCACCACCCATTCCTTGAATTTGGTGAAAATCAGTTTGAGGGTGGAGGGGTCGGGATCGCGTGGAAAGAGGTTTTTGGCCAACTGCTGGGTGACGGTGCTCCCACCTCCCTTCCGTTTTCCGGTCAGAATGCCGGCTGCCACCCTTGCCAAAGCCTTCAGGTCGATGCCGGAATGGCGGTAGAAGCGGCTGTCCTCTGTGGCAATCAGTGCGTTCACCAAATTTTCGGGAAGTTGGCTGTATGAGACATTGGAGCGGTTCTCAATATAGAATTTTCCCAACACGTAGCCATCTTCTGATATCACTTCGGTGGCCAGGTTGGTTTTGGGGTTCTCCAAATCTTCAAACGAGGGCATGAAGCCCAGCCAACCTATGGAAATGAGCAGGAAAATTACAAAAAGCAGGCCCCAACCGCCTAATACGAAACGCCACCACCATTGGTGGAAACTGCCCTTCGTTTTTTTCTTGGAAGATGTTTTTTGCGGTGCTTTTCTATTTGCCATTTTGAATTATTTTTACATCACAGGTTGTTTTTCCAGACGGATTCCGAAGGAAGTGATGCCTTGCAGGCTATCCTCACGCATGGCCTGGAGGTAGTGCATGACATATTTTCCCTGTTTGGGAAACTGCAGCAGGCCGTAGGGTATTTCCAGTTCCTTCACGCGATGTCCTTTGCCCAGTGGCTTACCCTCTGAGGTGAACAGGTCGGCATGCAGGGTGTCCTTGGCGCAGCTTCCGTCCGGAAGGGTGGTTTGCAGGAAAAGAAAGATGTCCTGATAGGGATAGTCTTCCGTATAGCGGAAATTCAGGGAGAGCTGGTATGGGGCGAGAGTGTCGCTGACATTGAATTCAAATGGCAGCATCTGGTGCATCTCCCACATTTCCCCCTCCAGGGCGATGTGCCGTTCATATTTGTCTGTGGACGAACCGCAGCCCCACAGCAGCGTAAGGATGCCGACAAAGAGACAGAAACCGATTTTTTTCCAGGAATCAGTCATTGATTTTCTTTAAGTCGTCCAAATTGAAGTTCACCTCCTCCTCCTTGTTCCTGTTTACCTCCGCATAGTCTTCCAAGGCGGTTATTTTCTGGTTTTTCTTGTTCAAGGCTATGATTTCTTTCACCTTATCGGTGGGGATGGCGTACAGAATGTGGGATTGGTCGTGTTTGTAGGAGTACCACATCAGCCGTTTGAAAATGTCTATTTTCACGCAGTGTGCATCCCCTTTTTGGGTGTAGAGCTGGATGTTGGTGCTTGGGAAATTCTTCAGCTCCTCCACATAGGCCTCGTATTCGTAGTTGAGACAGCATTTCAGTTTTCCGCACTGTCCGGCCAGTTTTTGCAGGTTGAGTGTCATCTGCTGGGTTTTGGCTGTGCTGGTGGTGACGGAGCGGAAGTTGGTCAGCCAGGTGGAGCAGCAGAGTTCCCTGCCGCAACTGCCTATGCCTCCGAGCCGGGCCGCCTCCTGCCGGACGCCAATCTGCCGCATTTCAATGCGGATTTTGAATTTTTCGGCCAGAATTTTGATAAGTTCCCTGAAATCAATCCGTTCGTCCGCAGAGTAATAGAAAATTGCTTTGGAGCCGTCCCCCTGGTACTCCACATTGTTCACTTTCATGTTGAGTTTCAAATCCCAAGCGGCGTAACGGGAACGCATCATGGTCTCCTCCTCCTTGTTGACAACATTGATCCATTTTTCAATGTCTGCCGCCTTTGCTTTCCGGTAGAGCCTTTTGTTGATGTTTTGCGCCTTTTTGTTCTGCATGTGCAGCAGCACCTGGTCGCCTGTCATGGAGACAATGCCTATGTCGTTGCCCGTGTTTGCTTCCACCACAACAATGTCACCGATTTCAAATGTTTCCTTTGATGAGGGCAGGACAAAAAACTCCTTGTGCCCGTTTTTGAAGCGCACCTCCACAAAGGGGCATGATTCCGCCTGGGCGGAGTGGGTGTCGGGACACCATTGGCAGGTGCCCAGGTTGCAGCAGCGGTGCTGGTAGAGCTCCTTGTTGTCCGTGTTCGGATTGGGCACGGCACACAGTCCCCGTGTCAAAAAAGGATTGGCTGCAATCCTGTCCGCCTCATAGCTATGGTCGCAGGCAATGTGTATGTCGTCTTCTATATCTTGATTCTCACTGATAAAATTCGTCTTCTCCATCTGAATTTTTTTTTCCAAACCAAGTTACAAAAGTAATCATTTTTCCAATGTGTTTTTTTCTTTGTGAAAAATTTCTTTTTTTACTAAAGGGGACTTCTAAAAGTCCCATTAAATCTGTGCGGATTTGATGATTGGCAATGGGTTTTGGCACAAATTTTGTTGTATATTTCTTTTTATTTTATATTTATACAACCACATAATATATGAGGAAAGGCGTTGCTAAAGAAGTTGTTGTGCAGAAGGCTTCCAAGTTTTTTGTGGAGAATGGCCTAAAGTCAACGATGGATGAAATGTCCCATTTTCTGAAAATATCCAAAAGGACCATTTACGAGCAGTTTGAGGATAAGACAGATTTGCTGAGGGAATGCATCATTTATATGATTGGCACATTTCCGCCTCTTCCGGTGCTTCAAAGGAATGGCACAAATGAAATTGACAATATTTGTCAAATGTTGAAGAGCCGTATCATGCCGTTGTTTGGCAAGCGCCGCCAGTTTGTCTCTGATGTGTACAGGAATTATCCCGATTTGTTTATGGAATATATGGATCCGTTTATTGTCAAGTTGGGAAAAGCGTTTGATGACTGCCTGAAGAAAGGGGTAAGGGACGGATTTGTAAGAACAGATATCGATATTGAACTTTGTGTTCGTTGTATGTTAAGAATAGCCTATACAGTGAATACATTAGGGGATATCAGCACGTTTCATGGCAAATATACCCAAGAGAAAATTTTCCGGAATACGATTTATATCCTTTTCAGGGGGATGTTCACGGAAAAGGGCGTGCAGGAGTTTGACGAAACTATAAAAAAATATATCGAATAGAAAATGCAGGATAAAATACTGTTAAAAGGATGGATTCTGGGAATTGCACTTTTGGGCGGTTGCTTTCATACCGCTTTTGCGCAGGACAGCGTCCATATCAATCTGAAAAAAGCCATTGAAATCGCCTTGGACGAAAGCCCCACCATCAAGGTGGCGAACCGGACCATTGAGGCGAAACGGTACAACAAACGGGAGGCCGTTCTGGCTCTTTTCCCGGATGCCAATCTTTCGGGAAGCTACAACTACACCCTGAAAAAACAGACAATGGTGTTCCAGAACCAGGCCTTTGAGGTGGGAACCGATGTTAACGTGTCGGGCGGGTTGAGCGTGTCGATGCCCCTGATTTCCGCTGCGTTGTGGAAGAATGTGAAACTGAACGATATGGGCGTGGAGATGGCGCTGGAATCGGCCCGTTCCTCCAAAATCAACCTCATCAACCAGGTGAAGAGCTATTACTACACCATGCTGTACGCGCGCGAAACCTTCCAGGTGCTGGAGCAGAACTACAATAACGCCAAACTGAACTATGAAAATGTGAAGAACCGCTTTGACGTGGGGCGTGCATCGGAATTCGAGCTGCTGCGGGCGGAGGTAAACATGAAGAACCAGAAACCCAATGTGACCGCAGCTGAAAGCAGCATCCGGCTGGCCACCCTGACCCTGAAAGTGCTGATAGGGGTAGATGTGGACGAACCGATCATTTTTGACGGCTCTCTGAAAGACTATGAAAATGAGATACTGAACGCCTCCATTCCGAGGCTGGCCGACCTTTCCTTAGAGAACAACTCCTCCATGAAACAGATGGAACTCAACGCGCAACAGTTGCAAAAGAGTTTGGAAATCACACAGGTTTCCTCCCTTCCCTCCCTGTTCGCCTCCGGCAGCTACAACTATATCGGCATGGGCGACGGCATGAACCCCTCCGACTACAACTGGAACCCATACGCCATGGTGGGATTGTCCCTTTCCATTCCTCTTGTTTCCTGGGTGACAACCAACTATAAAGTCAAATCCACCCGCCTCTCCTTAGAGAGCATCAAGGACCAGCAGGCGGAACTGGAGCAGAACCTGCGCATCAGCCTGAACAACACCATTGTCAATCTGGAAAATGCCATCGAGGACCTGCAGTCGAACAAGGAGACGGTCTCACAGGCCCAAAGAGCCTACGAAATAAGTCAGAAACAATATGAAATCGGAGCCTGCACATGGCTGGACCTGAACGCATCGGAAGTGGCGCTCATCAACTCCAACCTGGCCTATCTCCAATCCCTTTACAAATATTTGACAGCGGCTGCCGAACTGGAGGCAACCTTAGGTACATCTAACGAATAAAACAGTCATACTATATGAAAAAATTGTGGATAATCGGTTTTTTAGGATTAACGCTCTGCAGTGCCTGCCAGTCGAAAAAGAGCAGCACCGTCAGTAAGACAGAAGGCCCCCTGAAGGTGAAAATGGCAAAAGTCCATTTGCAGCAGGTGGACCAGATTTACGAATACACCGCCACGGTCAAGGCGGATGTGGTGAACAACGTGGCTCCGGTTATGGCGGGCCGTATTGAAAAAATATATGTGGAGGTGGGCGACCGCGTTTCCAAAGGCCAGCTGTTAGTTCAGATGGACCCTAACAGCCTCACCCAGACAAAGACCCAGCTGGACAACATGGAGACCAACTTCCAGCGCACAGATGAGCTGTACAAAATAGGAAGTGTCTCCAAATCGGACTGGGAGGCGGCCAAAACCAATCTGGAAGTGACCCGCACCTCCTATAAAAACCTGTTGGAGAACACCAAACTGGAAAGTCCGTTGGACGGTATTGTCACGGCCCGCAACTATGACGGCGGCGACATCTACACCGGCAACCCCATTGTACAGGTGCAAAAAATCAAACCGGTGAAGCTGCTTATCAACGTTTCCGAAACCCAGTACACAAAAGTGAAGGCCGGTATGGAAGTGGAGGTGACGGTGGACATTTTCGAAGGGGAGAGCTTCAAGGGCAAGGTCAGTTTGGTCTATCCCACAATTGACGCCCGTTCGCACACCTTCCCGATGGAAATCACCATCCCCAATGCTGACGCCAAAATCCGTCCGGGCATGTATGCGCGAGTGAAGGTGAACTATGGTGCCAAGGAGCGTGTTGTGGTGCCGGATGTGGCAGTGGTCAAGCAGCAGGGTTCGGGCGACCGGTACGTGTATGTCTATGAGGACGGCAAAATCGTCCATCACAAGGTTGAGATCGGACGTCGGATGGGAAATGTGTATGAACTGGTTTCCGGCATCGATGACGGCGCCATTGTCGCCATTACAGGCCACAGCCGCCTGAATAACGGCACCGAGGTGGAAATCGAAAATCCGGAAGACTTGCAATAATTTCCTAAAACAGATTGCATTATGAGTTTGTACCAGTCTTCCGTAAGAAAACCCATCATGACGGCGTTGGTGTATGTGGCCATCGCCATCATCGGCGTGTTTTCCCTTTCCAAATTGGCCATTGACCTTTTCCCCGACATGGGAGAAAATAACATCCTTGTATTCACCACCTACACTGGAGCCAGCGCCTCCGACATCGAGAACAATGTGTCGCGACCCCTGGAGAACTCCCTGAACAGCGTGAGCAACCTGAAACACATCACCTCCACCTCCAAAGAGAACTATTCAATTGTCTCCATGGAGTTTGAGTATGGTGTGGACATTAACGAAGCCACCAACGACGTGCGCGACAAACTGGACATGGCCGCCTCATTCCTGCCGGAAGGGGCAAGCAACCCGTTCATTTTCAAGTTCAGCATGGAGGACATCCCCATACTGATGTTAGGAGTGCAGTCGGAGGAGAGCACCAAGGCGCTTTATAAGATTCTGGATGACAAGGTAGCCTCCCCCCTCAGCCGTATTGCCGGTGTGGGAACCGTTTCCATCGCCGGTGCGCCCGAACGGGAAATCCAAATTTACTGTGACCCATACAAATTGGAGTCCTACAACCTGACCATTGAAAGCATTGCCGCCACAATTGGGGCGGAAAACAGAAATGTGCCGTTAGGCAGTATGGATGTCGGCTCCGAAACCTTCTCCATGCGCGTGCAGGGCGAGTTTTCGGATGTTGATGAGCTGAGGGACATTGTGGTGGGAAGCTATAACAACCAGAATGTCTACCTGCGGGATGTGGCAGTGGTCAACGACACCCTTCAGGAGCGGATGCAGGAGGCCTACAACAACGGCAAGCGCGGCGGAATGATCATTGTACAGAAGCAGAACGGCGCCAATTCCGTGAAAGTTGCCAGGGAGGTGTACAAACAGCTGGAACAGATCAAGCCGACCCTTCCTTCCGACATTGAAATCAACGTTATCAACGACACCACGGAGTCCATCATCAACACCATCGCCAATTTGAAGGATACCATTCTGATTATCTTGGTGTTGGTTACCTTGGTAGTGATGTTTTTCTTAGGGCGCTGGCGGGCCACATTCATCATCATTCTGGTGATTCCAGTTTCATTGGTGGCTGCCTTCATATACCTGTTTGCCACCGGTAATTCATTGAATATCATTTCACTTTCATCGTTAAGCATTGCCATCGGCATGGTGGTGGACGATGCAATTGTGGTGTTGGAGAACATCTCCAAACATATTGAACGGGGCTCCAAGCCAAAACCGGCGGCTGTGTTCGCCACCAGTGAGGTCTCGTTGTCCGTCATTGCCACCACACTGGTGCTATTAGCTGTGTTCCTGCCACTTACCATGTTAGGCGGTATGGCGGGAATCCTTTTCAAGCAGCTGGGCTGGATTGTCAGCATTGTCATGGTGGTCTCCACCACGGCGGCCCTCTCCCTGACACCAATGCTTTCCTCGCTGCTGCTGAAAAACAATCCTAACCGTGGAAAGGTGTTCGGTGCCATGTACGCCCCAATTGAAAAGGGATTGGACAAACTGGATGCCTTCTATGCCAAAATGTTGGGCTGGTGCTTGAAACACAAGGCCATTGTATGCGTGGCCGCCCTTCTGGTTTTTGTAGCCAGCCTCTCCCTGGTACGATTTATACCTACAGAGTTCATGCCCACGCAGGACAACGCCCAGCTGAGCATGACGGTCAAACTGCCGATTGGAACCAACCTGGAGACCAGCCGCACGTTCGGACTTGCCCTGTCGGAGCGCATCCGCAAGGAATTCCCGGAGGTGATCCGCTGCAATTTCAGGGTGGGGCAGCCCGATGAGGACAACGCCTTCGGCATGATGAACGAAAACGGCAACCACGTTCTCTCCTTCAACATCAGATTGGTCAAAAAAGGGGAACGCAAGAGGGGACTTTCGGAAATTGCTGACAACCTGCGGAAAATCATGCGCGAATACTCTGAGGTGCGCACCTACATGGTGACCACCGGCGGCGGCATGGGCGGCATGAACAAGGTGGATGTGGAAATTTACGGATATGATTTCGACGCTTCGGACAAAATGGCCGCCGAACTGGCGGAACGGATGTCGAAAGTGCCAGGATGTCCTGAGGTCTCCATCAGCAGGGACGAATACACGCCCGAGATCCAAATTGACTTTGACCGCGAAAAACTGGCCGAAAACGGCCTGAACCTAACCACCGCCGCAAACTATGTGCGGAACCGCTTCAACGGAGCTGTCGCCTCCTACTACCGCGAGGAAGGGGAAGAATACAAAATAAAGGTGCGTTATGCGCCAGAGTTCCGCGAAAGCATCGAATCGGTGGAAAATATTTTGGTGTACAACTCCCAGGGAGTCGGTATCCGCATCCGAGATTTGGGCAATGTGGTGGAACGCATGACACCGCCCTCCATCAGCCGAAAGGACAGGGAGCGTATCAACACCGTCTCCTGCATTGTGGGAGCGGATGCCGCACTGAGCGACATTGTTGCGGCGGCCAAAAAAGAGCTGGCTGAAATGGACATTCCTGTCGGTATGGACTACCGCATCGGCGGTGCCTACGAAAACCAGCAGGAATCCTTCAGTGACATGCTGGTGCTGATTGTGCTGATTGTGCTTCTGGTCTATATTGTCATGGCCTCCCAGTTCGAGTCGTTTGTCTATCCTTTCGTCATCATGTTCTCCATTCCTTTTGCCCTGACAGGCGTGTTTGTGGGTCTGTATGTGACACACATCGCCTTAGGCATTCTGGCCATGGTCGGTATCCTGATGCTGATCGGCATTGTGGTGAAGAACGGTATTGTACTGATAGACTACACCTTGCTCTGCTGCGAAAGGGGTATGGGCATTTATGATGCGGTCGTGGCGGCGGGCCGTTCCCGTCTGCGTCCCATCCTGATGACCACTCTGACCACAGTTTTGGGTATGATTCCCATGGCTATCGGTCGCGGTGAAGGGGCGGAAATGTGGAACTCCATGGGTATGACCGTGGCATGGGGTCTCACCTTTTCCACTCTGATTACCCTGATTCTTATCCCGACCCTGTTCAGCATTTTCGCCAGACTGAAACAGATATTGGGCGACAAGAAAGAGAAACGGCTGCATGCGCATGAGGCGGCATTGGCATCCGACAACAATATCATTTGAAAAAAAGGATGCCGGAAAAACAGGAGGATAACTGTGACGTCGGCATCCCAAAACCATTAACAGAAAATGAAAGCAGTATTTTTGTCTTTTTATCAGGCTTTTTACGAAGAGGTTGTCCAACTGATGGACCAACAGGGCATCAAAGGTTTCACCGCCTGGGAGAGTGTGACAGGACGCGGCTCCGACAACGGGGAACCACACTATGGCACCCACGCATGGCCTACCGTCAATTCCGCCATCATAACCTTCATGGAGGATGAAAAGGTACCCCCTTTCCTACAGGCGGTACATCAGCTGGACCTGACCGCCCCACAACAAGGCATCCGCGCCTTTGTGCTTACCGCTGAAGAGATGACTGACAAAAAATAGCCTCATTCAAGTCTGCTCTACATGAATCCGGGTGCTGAAGGCTATCATGGCTTCCACACCTTCTGCACCCTTTTGTAATTTGAAATCCGTGATGGCTATTATAATAACCTGAAACTGTGTTAATTCCTTTGGAACGATACGGCGAAAAGAGGTTTTTACCGACAAAATAGGGGGAGAAGATATCTCTTCTCCCCCTTCCCCAAAAATAATGTTATGGGGACTTCTAAAAATTCCCCGCATTTACCTTTTGCGTCAATTTTGTTTTATTTCGTAATCTTTTGCTTTTAGTGTCAATCACATAGCATAGCTATGCTCATTCCACAAAAAGACA
>CAJOQK010000098.1 GCA_905236885.1 uncultured Bacteroidales bacterium | reverse complement strand
GTGTACGATAATCTGGTCAGTCTTGTTTTTATAGGCGTATTGCGTATGCAATATATTAACGCCGCGACATTGAATTTATTGCTGAATCCGAAAAAAAGTGGTATGGAAGAGGGACGCTACATGTCAATGTTATTTTAGCAATTTCACATTGTTATTTTCTGACAGTACTCCCATTTGCTGGATGGCAATCCGATTTAGTTTGATGAGTCTGTCGCTTTGTGAAACGCCTTCGTTAATTAGTACTGCATTTATGTTCTCCATGTTTGACAAGCAAATCAGTTCGTTTATGGTGGCATAATCCCGGATGTTACCTTTTAATTCCGGATTGGCTTCGCGCCACTGCTTGGCTGTCATGCCGAACATGGCTACATTAAGCACATCTGCCTCTTCGGCATAAATCATGTTGGCTTGTGCGGGAGAGATTTTTGCGGGAATAAGGTGACTTTTTATAGCATCGGTATGTATGCGATAGTTGATTTTCGAAAGCTCGCGTTTTGCCGACCAGCCTAACAGTTCTTGTTCTACATTTTTTAGACGTTGGAAATCCTTAATCAGGTAGACTTTAAATTCGGGGCTAATCCACATGGCGAACTCAAAGGCTATGTCCTTGTGTGCATATGTGCCGCCATACCGTCCTGCACGTGCTGTGATTCCTACAGCGTTAGTTTTTTCCGTCCACTCCTTGACACTCAAACGATAGTTGTTCAAACCAGCCATGCTCTTAATTCTGTCGAATTCGACAGAATTAAAATCCGGATTGTGCACTTTTTCCCATATGCCGAGGAATTCCACTGTGTTACGGTTGCGCAGCCAGTTGTGGAAAAAGAAATCACCATCTTTGGCGCGCATCATGTCTGTCAGACTGATATAGTCTTCATCACTAATCTGTATGATGGTTATTGGGGTGTTTTGAACAATTATTTGTTTCATTATCTTGCGTTTTAAGGATTAGTATTCTTAATGGACGGTTATGTCCTTTATTTTTTGCAAAAGTACTCAAAATTCCGACACGCTTCCCGCGCTGGGGGCGGAAAATGTGGGGTTTTAGGAAGAAAATGAGGTTTATTTTGAACGTTTTTTCAAGGAAAATCATACTCACCTATTCGAAAAGCATATGGTATGGTTTTTCTTTCGGTTCCATGTCTATGTCATGCTGGTCGGCGTACATCCATCGGCCGTCTTTATTGACAAGACACTTGCCCAGACTTTCTTTGCCGCCGCAATCGTCCCAAATTGCAATAGGAAAAGACTTGTATTTGACCCATTTGTTATTTTTTATGGAATAAATTGTACAGTCCACCCAGTTTGATTGCTGTGCCACATACGGAACGATGACAATTGCTCTTCTATTTCCTTCAGTGATAGGAAAACACTGCGCGAGAGCGTAAACCCCATCGAGGTATAGAGGCTCGATGTCCTTTATGAAAAGTACAGCATTGATAAGCTCTTTTTGGTACCAAGTCCACCAGTCCCAAGATGTGTCATTATTGGGGACTTCATTTATAAACTGATCGCTTGCCTCAGACCAAAGTTTTACTATCAGAGAGTCTTTGTGGTCGGCGGAAATGAAGTTGTCAATCCATATTTGTGGTTTGTATTGCTTCATTTTCATTGCTGTATCAGTTGAATTGTTTCCTTCCGGTATTTTTGAAGTTTCCGTTTGGTGTGAAAAACAACTGACAAACATGACTGCAGAAATGGCGATTATCGCCCCAATGGTTTTCTTCATATCGCACAAATTAAAAATCCATACTCATAACGCCGCGACATTGAATTTATTGTTGAATTCGGAAAAAATGCCCCTCGAATTTGGTTGGATTAAATCCGGGTTGTGTCCATTTAACCGAATGCGTATTTCTCATCATAACTGATGTTGTATCTTTCCAAAAACGATTTGTATTCATCGTGAAAACTCCTTTTCCTGTGATGTTCTTCCTGCTTTCGTATGTAGTTTATGGTCTTGTCAAGCAAAGACGGGCTGACGGAAAAAGCCCCATAGCCGTCCTGCCAACAGAACGGTGCATAATAACAGTCCAGTGTCTTGATCCATTTGCTGCTGTTTGCTTTGATGTTTCTGACGAAATCCGTCAATGCCATTGTTTTTGGGAGCGAGGCCAATATGTGGATATGGTCTTCTATGCCTCCCACCACGATGGGAATGCCGTCCATGCCCTTGATGACACCGCCGATATATTGGAAAATGCGCGGAAGATCCTCTTTCCGCATTGGAATACCCGTGCTTTTTACATGGAACACGAGGTGGATGTCGATTTTTACCAATGAACTTGCCATGTTTTTTTTCTTTCGTCCCTACGGGGCTGTTTTCATTTTTTTTGTTTTGTGTACCGGGGGTTGACACCCCCGGTTGTAGTCTGCGGCCCTTTCAGGGCCGCTCTTGCCATC
>CAJOQK010000097.1 GCA_905236885.1 uncultured Bacteroidales bacterium | reverse complement strand
TGCCCGTCCAATGCCTCAAACAGCATGGCATTGTTATGGAACGGCAAAAAGGTTTCCGGCTTCCATACAAATTCGACGCGGTCATGCGCCAGACCCTGCATAATTGCCTGGTCTGTCAGGTGACCTTTGCCGGTGGCGGCCAAGCTGCCATATAAAGTGACCCGATAGGCAGCCGCTGACGGATTCCGCTGACGGAAAATCGTTGCCGCCTTGTTAGGCCCCATGGTGTGACTGCTGGAAGGGCCATTCCCGATGCGATAAATTTTTGTGATTGACTCCATGTGTCAAAGTCTAAAGTTTGAATTGCAGATAATGGATTCCCTTCCCCTGTGAAAGCCACATGCGTTCGTAATAGGTCTGGATTTCCAAACGACTGTCCTGTAAAGGCTGCTGATAGATGTCCCTTTGCAGGCGCAGCACCTCTCCCCCATTTCCGGCTATGCTCTCCAAAGTGAAATCCAAAAAGAAGTCGCTGTCGGTTTTCAGATTGATACAACCGTCAGGCGCAAGCACCCTGCGATAGATTTCACAATAATAGGAGGAGGTCAGACGCTTGTTTTCCTTACAGTTTCGCGGTTGTGGATCGGGAAATGTAATCCAGATTTCCTGAACCTCACCCTCGGCAAAGTAATAGGGAATATACTGTATCTGAGTGCGCAAGAAGGCCACATTCCCCATCCGCTGTTCTACCGAATATTTGCAGCCCTTCCACATCCGCGCCCCTTTGCGGTCAATACCGATGAAATTGCTTCCGGCATCCCGTTCCGCCAATCCAATGGTATATTCTCCCCTACCACAAGCCAATTCCAAAACAATGGGATGTGAGTTCCGGAAAAATTCATGCCAATGTCCGCGCAACGGACCACCCGCCTCATCGGGGGACTCTCCGAGCTGCGGCTGAAAAAAATTGGGAAACGTCAGGTTTTCGGCAAATTTTTCTAACTTGCTTTTACTCATGGGAATTTACTATCCGTTCATGGACATCAGGAATTCAGCATTGTTGCGGGTGGTCTGCATTTTGCTCTTCAAGAACTCCATCGCTTCCACCGGATTCATATCCGCCAGATGCTTGCGCAGAATCCACATGCGCTGCAGGGTATCCTTGTCCTGAAGCAAATCGTCACGCCGGGTGCTGGAAGCCATCAGATCCACCGCCGGATAAATACGCTTGTTGGAAAGCTTGCGGTCCAGCTGCAGCTCCATGTTGCCCGTTCCCTTGAACTCCTCAAAAATTACATCGTCCATCTTTGAGCCGGTCTCTGTCAATGCGGTAGCTATAATGGTCAGCGAACCGCCATCCTCAATGTTACGTGCCGCACCGAAAAAACGCTTGGGCTTCTGCAGGGCATTTGCCTCCACACCGCCTGAAAGCACCTTGCCGGAAGCGGGAGCTACAGTGTTGAATGCCCGCGCCAAACGGGTGATTGAATCCAACAGGATACATACATCATGTCCGCACTCAACCATACGTTTTGCCTTTTCCAGCACAATGGTGGAGATACGCACATGCCGCTCAGCCGGTTCGTCAAAGGTGGAGGCAATCACCTCGGCCTTCACGCTGCGCTCCATGTCGGTAACCTCCTCCGGACGCTCGTCAATCAGCAGCACAATCAGATATATTTCCGGATGATTGTAAGCGATGGCATTAGCTATCTCCTTCAGCAATACCGTTTTTCCAGTTTTCGGCTGCGCCACAATCAAACCACGCTGCCCTTTGCCGATGGGTGCAAATAGGTCAATGACACGGGTGGAAATGGAGGCGTTTGGTTGGGAGGTGATATTGATTTTTTCCGAAGGGAACAACGGGGTCAGGTAATCGAACGGAATGCGGTCACGCACTTTGTCCGGTGTTTTCCCATTAATGAAATCTATCTTCAGCAATGGGAAATATTTTTCATTCTCCTTAGGCGGACGAATCTGTCCTTCAATTACATCTCCAGTTTTCAAGCCAAACAGCTTGATTTGGGATTGGGAGACGTATATATCATCAGGGGACTGCAGGTAATTATAGTCCGCCGAACGAAGAAAGCCGTATCCTTCCGGAGTCACTTCAAGCACACCTTCCGCATGCACAACTCCCAGGAACTCAATATTCCCTTTCGGAATATAGGCATCCTCGGAAACGCCGATAGCCCTGGAAATTTCATCCGCAAGCAAATCCTCTTCCGAAAGCTCTTTTTTATCATCCTCTACAGGAATCGCAACAGGTTCCGTAGCAACAGGTTCAGCAACAGCGGCGACAGGTTCCAACGGCTTTACAATCTTCGTCTCTGTTGTTTCCTCCTGTTCCGGTTTTACATAGGAATAGGCCTTATTATCCTCATTCTGATAATTCACCGCAGTGCCGCCACCAATCCGAATCCGTTTGCGCATGCGCATGCGTCCATTGGGTGTCTGTGCAGTTTCTGAAGCCTTATCCACTGAAGGAGCGGCCTTCTGCAGTTCTTTCTCCTCCTTATGTTCCGCTGTCGGAACCGCCGTTTGCCCGACCTGTGCTGCAGCAGGTTGCTCCAACGGCTGCCTGCGCGGGCGGCCTCTTCTACGAACCGGTTTGTCAGGTTGGTTCACCGCTTTCATCATCACTTCATGAGCCGTCGTATCAGGTTCAGGACTGGTTGCCACCTTATAAATCTCTGCCGCCAGTGCAGCCTTGTTGAATTTAATGATGTTCTTAATGTGTAAAGATTTGGCTATCTCCCGCAAATCCATCAACGATTTAGCCATTAAAAAGCTAAGTTCCACAACATTTTTGTTGTCCATGTACAATTTTTTGTTTAAAAACTCTTTTGGATCTTTACAAACAACCCAGCCGAAACCAGATAGTTTGCACCTTATTGAAAACGGCTGCAAAAGTAACACTTTTTGGTAAACAAAATGCCATTTTTCCTATTTTTTTCTCACCTATGAGTGGGAATAGTATAAATTAAAGATGCTAAAATATTAATGTCAAAGCAATTATAAAATTCATACAAAGATTTTAAAATTCCTTCCTTGCTGGTATATCCCGATGTATACGAATTCTGGAAACAGAAACAGAGGGAACGGCTCAAAGGAACCTCCACCCCAATTCCCAAGGTTCCCCCGAAAGAAAAACCGGCCACCTCATCACTGCGAAGCTTTTCGGATGCGACACTTTCACCCTCCACCAACCGGGTGGTGTATGAACGGTTGCCGACCACATATTCCACATTCGGCCCAACATAGAACAAAAAGCGGACATTGTCACCAAACACCCACTGGGGAAAAAAATTCAAGTGCAGCACACTGACTTTTTGTTCTGTACCGGTCGGAATAAGGGTATCCAACCGCTCTTCATAATAGAAATAGGCATCCTGCCGCTTGAAAGCGCACTGCGCACCAATACGGAGAACTTGGTTGGGATCTTGGAAAAGAAATTTCACATCACGGGCGACACCCGCCTGCAGGCAATAGGCATCCCTGGAGGAAAAGGAGGAATTCAACGCAGCCTTGGCACGGGTCGAACCGCAATAATAGAGGGACTGGTTATAGCCTCCCCCTAACGTGAAATGCCAATGTGCCTGCCAGCTGTCCTGAGCAAAAACGGAAACGGAAAAGCAGATTAGCGACAACAGCAGTCTTCCTCTCCTGCCCATCATTCCTGACAAAAGGTTTCAGGAATATCCATACGAAAGGCAGTATACCGCGCCAACACAAACAGATAGTCGGAAAGACGGTTGATATACCGGAGCACATTTTCCTGAACAGCAGCGGTCTGTGCCAACGCAACCACACGTCGCTCCGCCCTGCGGCAAATGCAGCGGGCAACATGGATTTGCGACACCAACGGATGGCCGCCTGCCAAAATAAAAGCCTTGAATGGAGGAATTTCATGCGACATGCGGTCAATCTCCGTCTCCAAAAAGAGCACCTCATTGTCCTGAATAGGTTTCAAGAAGCTGTGCTTTTCCGGTTCCTCCGCCGCCAAAAGGCTCTGAATGTCAAACAGCCGCCTCTGTATGCGCAACAAAACTACCTGCTGTTCATCCTCGGACAAATCCCTCAACAGCCCCAAATCGGCGTTCAGTTCATCCACCGTGCCATAGGCTTCCACCCTGGCATCACATTTCAACACCTGCTTTCCGCCAATTATCGAGGTAGTTCCCCTGTCCCCAGTCTTGGTATAGATTTTCATACGCATTATATATTATTATCAAATATTTACCATAACAGTACACTCTTCTTAAGAAGAGATAAATCAAAAATATAACGAAAGAAAGAATGATTTATTGCGAAGAGGAGTTAATTATTTTTCAAACAATATTTCTCATGGGGACTTCTAAATATTTTTTAGAAGTCCCCTTATGGCACATGAACAGTCAGGCTCATCCCTGCCGTTTGTCCGTCATAAAATGCATTGAACGCCAGTCCATGGTCACGCTGCAGCCACCTGTTTTCCAAAGGCAGCAGCCAATAGGCAATTTTTGCGGACAAAATGCCGAAACCGGCACCGGCCAGCACATCGTTGAACCAATGCCGGTCATTGTACATCCGCAGAAAACCCACACCAGCAGCAACGCCATAGGCCGCCATACCCCACGCCCAGCCATATTCTATCCGGACCAGCTCCGCACCCATGAAGGCCGTGGCCGTATGCCCCGAAGGAAAAGAGTTGCGGGCAGGCGAATCGGGCCTTTTCTCCGACACAATTCCCTTCACTCCCAGAACCATGACGCCCATGCTGGCGTATGCCGTCACAGTCATGGCGGCACGCTCCTTGAGGGAATAGCGGGACTGCACACCGGTCAGTCCCAATCCCCAGGAGGTGACAACCGGCAGATACTGCAAATAGTCATCTCCATGCCAAAAGTTTCCCGCGCACACTCCCTTCGTCCAGTCACGCACCGCGTCATCCACGCCATGAAACCTTTCCAATCCAAGCACCGCACCCGTCGCTATCATACAGGTCGGAGCAGCCAGTTGGGAGAATCGGAAGGTGGCTTTGTCATTGTTCAGAGAGTCGGGCTCACCCAAACCTGAAATCTCACCGGTTGCAAGCGTCTGCTCTTCCTGCGCAAACAGATTCACAGGAAACTGCAACGACAACAGCAGCAAACATACAATTCCAATCCTGAACCGTCCGAACTTTTCCATTTGTCAGTCAAATCAACTAAAGAACGCTGGCAAACTCAGATTATTGTATTAAGGGGACTACTAAAATTTTTTCCGCCCCATCACACAATAATACCGGATTGTCACACGTTATATTTTTTTAGACCTGTGCATATCATATACAGACAGAAAAGATGGATACGACAAAATTGAACACGATAGAGGAAGCCATAGAGGATTTCAAGAAAGGGGAGTTTTTGATTGTGGTGGATGATGAAGACCGTGAAAATGAAGGGGATTTTATTATTGCCGCCGAGAAAATCACCCCCGAGAAGGTCAATTTCATGATGCAATACGGTCGCGGTGTGCTCTGCACCCCGATGTCCGCCCAACGCTGCAAGGAACTGGAGCTGGAGATGCAGGTGCAAAACAACACCTCGCTATTGGGAACACCGTTCACCATTACGGTTGACCTGTTGGGACACGGCTGCACCACCGGTGTCTCAATGTTTGACCGAGCAATGACCATCAAGGCTTTGGCAGATCCCAGCTACAAAGCTTCCGATTTCGGACGTCCGGGACATATCAACCCGCTGCGGGCCAAGGACGGCGGAGTCCTGGTCCGGGCAGGACACACAGAAGCTGCCGTGGACATGGCAAGGCTGGCTGGCTTGCAGGAGGTGGGCGCATTGATTGAAATCATCAACCCCGACGGCACCATGGCAAGGCTGCCCCAACTGATGGAGGTCTCCAAAAAATACGGGTTCAAAATCATCGCCATCCAGGATTTGATAGCCTACAGGCTCAGGCATGAAAAACTCATCCGAAAGGAGGAGGAGGTGAACCTGCCGACCGAATGGGGTGATTTCAAACTGATTGCCTACACCCAAACCAACAACAACATCACCCATCTGGCCCTCAAAAAAGGAGACTGGGAAGCGGGCGAGCCAATATTGACCCGCGTGCATTCCTCCTGTGCCACCGGCGACATTTTCGGTTCCTGCAAATGCGACTGCGGACACCAGCTGCACAAGGCGATGGAAATGATTGAAAAGGAAGGCAAAGGACTAATTCTCTACATGAGCCAGGAGGGGCGGGGCATCGGACTGATCAACAAGCTAAAAGCCTACCACCTGCAGGAATTGGGAAGGGACACCGTTGAGGCAAACCTGGAGTTGGGTTTCCGCGCCGATGAACGCGATTACGGTATCGGGGCACAAATTTTGAGAGATTTGAATGCCACCACCATCAGGCTTATCACCAACAACCCCACAAAAAAAATAGGATTGGCCGGACATGGCATCCGCATTGAGGAAATTGTCCCCATCATCATACAACCCAACAAATACAACGCCCGCTACCTGAGAACAAAACAGGACAAAATGGGGCACAAGCTGGATTTGGAATGAATTTCCGACAGACAACAGAATACTACAAAGAAATAACTGGAAACAAATAAAAAAAAAGATGCCCGAAAGCATCTTTTTTTTTATTTGTTCTTCATTTCGTGATAAAACTCCAAGATTTCCGGCAGGGAACGCAAGGCGGCCAATTCCCGCCATTTTTTGCGGGCCTCACCGGCAGGCGTGCCGAACACCACACTCCCCTCTTCGGTGGATTTGTCCACTGCGGAGGTAGCCAATACAGTTGTGCCTTTGCGCACCACCAAACCCTTGTTGATGGCCACATGCGCCCAAATAAGGCAGTCGTCCTCAATCACGGTGGTTCCGGCAATGGAGGTGTGGCATCCGATCAGGCAATTTTTTCCAATCACGGTGTCATGCCCAACCTGGATATGGTTGTCAAACTTGCAGCCATCACCAATGGTGGTGATGGAGGAAACCCCTTTGTCAATGGTACAAAGCGCCCCAATCTCCACATCGCTGCCAATTTTCACACCGCCACAGGAATAAAGCTTGTCCCAACGGTCGGTACGGTGTTTGAAATAAAACGCATCCCCCCCAATCACACTGTTTGACTGGATAACCACATTGTCCCCAATGGTGGTGTGGTCGTAAATGCTCACATTGGCATGGATGATGCAGTTCTTACCAATCACAACCTCCTCCCCTACAAAAACGCCGGGTTGGATAACAGTGCCTTCGCCAATCTTAGCGGAAGGATGAATCATTTGCGATTGTGGGTTGAACTTCCGGAAATGTTTCACCAATGCGATGTATGGCGTGTAAGGATCCTCACAGATGAAAAGCGTCTTCCCGTAAGTTTCCTGCGGTTCGCGATCAATAAAGACAAAACTTGCCTTTCCCTTAAGTACGGAATCATAGTATTTGGGATGGTCCACAAATGTGGCGTCACCCTCCTCCACTGCATGGATTTCGTTCACACCGCACACCATGCGGCTTGTGTCACCCAAGACTTGGATCTGTCCGCCAACTATGCGCAACAGCTCATCTACGGTTATGGGGTTGGGGAATTTCATCTGTCCTCTTATTTCACTCTCTCCGAATAACGGTTGGTACGGGTGTCCACCTTGATTCTTTCACCAGTCTCGATAAACAGCGGCACCATCACCTCCGCACCAGTCTCAACAGTGGCGCGTTTCAAAGTGTTGGTGGCGGTATCACCCTTGACACCAGGTTCGGTATAGGTCACCTCCATTTCAACAAAAGGAGGCAGTTCGCATGTTAACGGAGAATCGGTGTCCACATGGTACATGATTTCCACCTCCTGCCCCTCTTTCAAAAGCCCCGGATTGCTAATCATCTCCTTGTCAATGGGAATCTGCTCGAAAGTTTCGGTGTGCATGAAATAATAGGTGTTCTCATCCTCTTTATATACAAATTGGTATGGACGGCGTTCCACCCTTGCCAAATCAATCTTCACACCTGAGGGGAAAGTATGCTCCAACTGGCGGCCGGTTTTCAAATTTTTCAGTTTTGTGCGCACAAAAGCGGCACCTTTACCTGGCTTGACGTGCAGAAACTCGACAACGCTCCATACGTCACCGTTCATTTCAATGCACAAGCCGTTCTTAAAATCAGCTGTTGTTGCCATAAGCCTTCCTCCAAATTATTACATTCTCTTCTCTTTGATACGCGCCTTCTTGCCGGTCAGTTTGCGGAGATAGAAAATGCGCGCCCTTCTCACCACACCGTGTTTGGTCACCACAATGCTGTCAATAAAAGGGGAATGAACAGGAAATATACGCTCCACACCTATGCCGTTTGAAATTTTTCTCACGGTGAAGGTTTCCGTAATGCCGCTACCGGAACGCTGCAGCACGACTCCCTGGTACGCTTGTAACCTTTCCTTGTTTCCTTCTACAATTTTGTAGTTCACCGTCACGGTGTCACCAGCTTTGAAAGCAGGATGAGTTTTCTTCTCAACCATCTGTTCCTCAGCTATCTTCATTAAATCAGCCTTCATCTTATCTACTATTTACAATACGTTCAAAAAAATGTGTGCAAAAGTACTAAATATCTCAATACAAAAAGATATTTTCCCTCTTTTTTTTATTTTTATTATAATTTACTGATTTTTACCGTAAACATTCTCTCTTTTCCGGCATCTATCCTCAACAGGTAAACCCCTTTGGCCAGGTCGGGAAGCGGAATTTCGAGCGTTTTTTGGCTGCAAAGCCCGCTTTTGACAATTTTTCCCTCCATAGTGCAGAGATTCCACCGCCAGGAGGTCCCCTCCGCCCACTGAGGCAGGCACAGGTGCAATTTTTCCGAAACAGGATTTGGCCAGACCTGAACCCAGCTCACCTGCTCCAACTCCACAACACGGACGGAAGAGCGGACAAACAATGTGCTGGCTGCAGTCTCACCGCACTGGTGCACACCCTTCACTGTCAAAGTGGCCGTATCGGCCTGTGTAATTGCTGCACATAAGCGCCAACCATCGGTCTCCCATTGCCATGCAGGGTTGCTGACCGACCAGATACAGGAATCGATTCCATCCTGCACTGCCACCTCATAACAGTAGGTTCCGGCATGGACAATCAATGAATCTCCCACAATTTCGTCCATCGAAAACGGGAAAAAGCGCAGGTGAAGATAAAGATGTACCGTACTGTCGCAGCCCTCCACAGTGTACAGGATCCTGACAAAATGTAGGGAGTCAGCTGAGGAAATGGCTTCAGCGGAAAGCTGGAATCCGTAACCGGCATAGTCCGAACCGGCACACAGCGTGTCATAAAGCAGGGTATCCTTGAGAGGATTAACCGTCAGCTCCAGCCGGAACACACTGTCACAGCCGCTTTGGGTATGCAAGCTGTCAAAGTAGACTCCCGCCTGCGAGAGGGAGCGCTGATGCCAATAATAGGTTTCGTCACCGCATATTGCAAACGTTTCCGGATAAAAATAGGTGGGATGCACGTTCAGATGCAGCCGGTAAATGCTGTCGCACCCCTCCTCGGTTTGCAGGCTGTCATGATAGAGACCCGTCTGCGACAAAGACTGTCCGTGCCACAGATATGAACTCCCCGCACATATTTCTATGGTATCGATGAAAAAATATGTCGGACGCAAATGCAGGCGCAACATATATATACTGTCGCATCCGTAATGCGACTGCAGGCTGTCATAATAGATGCCGCTCTGGCGCAACTGACGGCCACGCCACAAATAAAATCCATTGTCACAGATGGCTGCGCTGTCAGCATGATAATAAGTAGGATGAACCTGCAAT
>CAJOQK010000096.1 GCA_905236885.1 uncultured Bacteroidales bacterium | reverse complement strand
GCTGTGGACGGACCAGCCGATGTACTATACGCTGGAAGGGCCGCTAACGAACGGAGTTTGGGCCATGGATGCCTCCAAATCCACATTGGCGGTGATACATAATGCTCCCCACAATAACTGGACACCGGAGTGGTCACAAATCAAATTGAGCATATATCGTGACAACGCCTGGACACACAGGCATTTGGATTTGCAATATCGTGATGCGATAGATGTGCTGCTACCTTCGGATTACGGCAAGGACTGCTATGTGGCCTCCTATCTGCAGGGACTGCTCCATTGCCAGTCGGACGGAACTCTCATACTGTATGACACCTCAAATTCTTCTTTGGAGGAATATGCGGGTCAGGTGCGGGCCGGTCGAATGTTTATGGATTCCAATTCAAATTTGTGGATTTTGAACCCGTTGGCTGTCAAGCCACTTTCGGTGAGAACAGCCAAGGGCGAGTGGTATTCCTACAATATAAATTATGCTTCGGGAGAGATTGTCGGAAACCTGTTGGTGGACCGGCGCGGTTGGGTTTGGATGACCGGTAACCGTGAGTCCAGCCTGATGATTTTCAATCCAAACCATACATTGGCGAACACGGCGGATGACAGGCTGGTGCTGTTGAACACAACACTGACGGAGGAAACGGGTGCCTTCTCCTACATTTACACTTTGGCGGAGGACAAGGACGGGGAAATTTGGCTGGGTACGGACAAAGGTATCAAAATATACTATTCTCCCTCCCGTCTGCTGGACTACCCCAACACTTTGCCGTATGCCCCGCGTGTCACAATGGACAGCCTTACTGAATTGCTGCTTTACAATGAGGCTATCAGCTGCATCAAGGTGGATCAGGGAAACCGCAAATGGATAGGGACTGAGAATGCGGGCGTTTTTCTGCTTTCGGAAAATGGTGAAACGGAGCTGCTTCATTTTACTAAAGAGAACAGTTATTTGATATCCAATAATATCAGAGATATAGCCATTATTGGAAGTTCGGGCGAGGTTTTTATCGGCACCGACAAGGGTTTGCAGTCCTTCCGCTATACTGCGTCAGATCCTGAGGAGGACTATGCGCGGCTGAAAATTTTTCCCAATCCGGTGCGAGAAAACTATACGGGCTACATTACCATCACTGGTCTGATGGATGATTCGGAGGTGAAAATCACTGATGTGCGCGGCGGCCTGGTTTACCGGACTGTATCCAATGGAGGCACTGCGGTTTGGGATGGGAACCGTTTTGACGGGAGCCGTGCCGCCACAGGTGTCTATTTCATACATGTGAGCGACGCTACCGGAAAAGAGAGAAGTTGCGGCAAACTGCTGTTTGTCAAATAACGTTGGTAAATGATGATGGATGGCTTTTAGCCGGCATAAAAATTAATTGTTATCCAAATAAAATGAAAATCAGGATAGAGAAGGACAGCATGGGCGATGTTGAGGTGCCCTTGGAAAAACTGTGGGGGGCGCAAACCCAGCGTTCCTACATGAATTTTAAAATTGGCGAAATCCGTATGCCTTTGGAGATGATTCGTAATCTGGCCATTGTCAAAAAGGCTGCGGCCTGTGCCAACGCCGAGGCGGGGGTGCTCTCTGAGGAAAAAAAGGAGTTGATTGCAACTGTATGCGATGAAATTGTGGCGGGAAAATGGGATGACCAGTTCCCACTGGTGGTTTGGCAGACCGGTTCCGGTACACAAACCAATATGAATGTCAATGAGGTGATTGCACACAGGGCGGAAATGCTGAAAACCGGCAGCCTGCGTGCGGAAACTTTCATCTCCCCGAATGATGATGTCAATAAGTCACAGTCCACCAACGATGTTTTCCCCACAGCCATGCGCATGGCCGTGGCCACACGGTTGCTGGACGATACCCTTCCGGCATTGTCGGCTTTGCAGCAGGTGTTGTCGGAAAAGGCCGAAGCTTTCCAATCCATTATCAAAATTGGCCGCACGCACATGCAGGATGCCACGCCCGTGCGTCTGGGCAGTGAATTTTCAGCCTATGCGGCGCAAATTTCCTACGGTATCTCTGCGCTGGAAAGGACTTTGCCTCATCTTATGGAACTGCCGTTAGGTGGTACGGCGGTCGGTACTGGACTGAATACCCCCGCCCATTATGACACCTATTGTCTGCGGTATATCCGCCAGTTCACCGGCAAGGAGTTCACACTGGCACCGAACAAGTTTGAAGCCATCTCCTCCCACGATGCGTTGGTTGAGACTTCCGGTGCTATCAAGCAACTGGCTGTCAGTTTGATGAAGATAGCCAATGATATCCGTTTGTCGGCATCCGGTCCCCGCAGCGGCATCGGGGAATTGCTGCTGCCTCAAAACGAGCCGGGTTCCTCAATTATGCCGGGCAAGGTAAATCCCACCCAATGCGAGGCGGTCTGCATGGTATGCGCGCAACTGATTGGGATGGACACCGCTGTCTCTGTGGCGGGCATGCAGGGGCATTGGCAGTTGAATGTCTTCATGCCGATGATTGCCTACAATCTGCTGCTTTCCGTGCGCCTGTTGGCTGATGTCAGCCGATCCTTCGCCCAACATTGCATTTCCGGCATCATGCCAAACGAACCTGTGATACAGGAGCATCTTAATCATTCGCTCATGCTGGTTACGGCATTGAACCCGCACATCGGCTACCATAATGCAGCTAAAATTGCGCAGTATGCCTATCAGCATGGAATCAGTTTGAAGGAGGCTGCGTTGGCATTACAGCTGGTCAGCGAAAACGATTTTGACCGGTGGGTTGATCCGGAACAGATGGTTTGAAACCCCATCTCCGGTGACAGGCTGTCCGGAAACTGCCATACTGTCAGTTTTTCTTTTGTGGCAAAGTATTTGCGGAGTGCTTGACGGTTAAAAAAATGTGACAAATATGGAAGAAAAAGAGCAAAATGAGGTGAAGGAACAGGAGATGCCGGTGGAAGAATCTGATGTTCAGGAGGCAGCTCCTGAAACAGCGTCCGCTGTTGAACAGGAAACGGCTGAAAATACGCAGGAAAGTAATGAGGGCAAAGGTGGTTTCCTGAAGAAGAACAAGCATGCCAAAAAGTTGGAGGCCTTGACGCAGGCAAAGGAAAAAGCTGAAGCGGAAAAGGCTGAAATTCATGACAAATATCTCCGTCTGTACTCAGAATTCGACAACTACCGCCGTCGGACACAGCGGGAAAAGTTAGATATTATAAAAAATGCGTCGGAGAACATTATTTTGGGCATCCTTCCGGTTCTGGATGACATGGAACGGGCTTTGAAATATGAAGGTAATGCGGAGGAGAAGGTTGTCGCTGATTCTGAGAAAGAGGGTATATCTTTGATATATAATAAATTAAAAAACTTCTTAAAGCAACAGGGATTAGAGGAGATTGTCTCCATCGGGGAACCGTTCAATGTTGATCTGCACGAGGCAGTCACCACCATGCCGGCGGCCAAAGAGGAGGACAAGGGCAGGATTTTGGATGAAATCCAAAAAGGCTACAAATTGAACGATAAGGTGATACGTTTTGCCAAAGTGGTGATTTTCCAATAGTTGAATGCGTATGGAAAAGAGAGATTATTACGAGGTGTTGGGCGTGGCCAAGGATGCTGATGCCGCCACCATCAAAAAGGCATATCGGCAGAAAGCCATTCAGTATCATCCGGACAAAAATCCGGGCGACAAGGAGGCGGAAGAAAAATTCAAGGAGGCTGCGGAGGCTTACGAAGTGCTGAGCAATCCGGAGAAGCGGGAGCGTTACGACCGTTTCGGACATGCTGGCGTGGGCGGAGCTGCCGGTGGTGGTTTCCAGGGTTTTGATATCAGTGACATTTTCGGTCGTTTTGGAGATTTGTTTGAGGAATTCGGCATTGGCGGTTTTGGAGGTCGTGCAAGAGGCGGTGGTCAGCAAAGGGTTGTGCAGAAGGGCACCAATTTGCGTATCAAGGTGAAAATGACCTTGGAGGAGGTGGCCACTGGTGTGGAGAAAAACATAAAGGTGCAGAAATATGTTCCCTGTCCGCATTGCGGCAGTACTGGCGCAAAATCACCTGATGCTGTGAAGAGCTGTCCGACCTGCAAGGGTCGCGGCTTTACCGTGCAGACGCGCCAGTCTCTATTCGGCACTATGCAGATGCAGGGGGAATGTCCCACCTGTCATGGCAGCGGAAAGGTTATTACCGAAAAATGTCCGCATTGCGCTGGTAACGGTGTCGTGAAGGGGGAGGAGGTGATTAATGTGAAGATTCCTGCCGGTGTCGCAAACGGCATGCAGCTGAGCCTGACCGGCAAGGGAAATGCCGCCCAAAACAACGGTGTCAACGGTGACCTGTTCGTGCTTATAGAGGAGGAGAAGCATCCTTTGTTTGAAAGGGACGGTAATAATCTTTATCTGGACTATTACATCAGTTTTCCGCAAGCGGTGCTGGGTGCGACGGTGGATATCCCCACCATTGACGGCAAGGCGCGGATCAAAATCAATCCTGGCACTCAGTCCGGCTCGTTGCTACGTTTGAACCGTAAAGGATTGCCTGGAATCCGTTCCTATGAGCGGGGCGACTTGATTGTAAATATCAATGTATGGATACCGAAAAATCTGACTAAGGAACAGAAACAGTGTTTGGAACAGTGGAGTACGGCACCGGAATTCATACCAAAGAATGAGCGGCGCACCTCTTTCTTTGAAAGGGTGAAACAATTTTTTGATTAACCGTCTGTGGTTTATAAGTTTTTATTTTTTTAGTGGGACAGTATGCCTTTTTTGACTACTTTTGCATTCTGTAAAATATCTTAGTGCAAATTTCAGATATCATGGTTATGAAAATTAAATTATTGATTGTGAGTTGTTTGGTTTTTGGATTGTGCGGCTTTTTGCCTGCAGTCAAGGCGGTTGAATCCGCTACGGTGTATGTGACGGATACCGTTTATGTGTGTGAAAACGCCTTTCCTTTCCATTATGCTGACACCGTTTTTTATTTGGGTACACTTTCCGGAAACTATGTTGTGAACATAAATCATGTCGGGGGAATGGACTCTGTGGTTGCCCTGACACTGTATGTCAGCTCCACCTATAGCGGCAGGGACACTCTGACGCTTTGCCAAAGCGACCTGCCATACCAATATGGCAACATGACTGTCAGTGCCACCATGCCTACAGGTACTTACAATCGGGTTCTGTTTTTGCAGACGGTGCACGGTTGCGACAGCATCATCAACCTGATGCTGACCATTTATCCCTCCTATACACGTGCCCAGCAGATTCAGATTTGCGAGTCGGATTTGCCATACACATTCGGAGGAAGGGTTTTGACTACGGCAGGTACTTACCGGATCTCCTTACAGACGGCACACGGTTGTGACAGTGTCATCAACCTGTCATTGTCGGCCAACCCATCCTATGCCTTGTATGACACGGTGAAAGTCTGTCCTACAGCTTTTCCGTACCGTTATGGCACACGGCTTCTGGCCTCCGAGGGCGATTACCGTGTGGATGCCTCTACTGTGAAGGGTTGTGACAGTGTGGTGTTCCTGCACTTGGAGTCCTACAATTATCCCTTGACATATGACACCTTGCATTTGTGCGCCAGTGCTTTGCCTTATCGTTACGGCAATACCTACATTCCGAATCAGGGAAGCTGGGATGTGCCCCTGGTTTCAGTTAAAGGTGGCTGCGACAGTTTGGTGAGGGTGCAGGTATATACAGAACCAAAATACCGTCATAACCATTATATTTATGTCTGTTCCAATGATTTTCCATATACCTATGGTGACCAGACCATTTGGGATTCCGGTTATTATGAAATCAATATGCATAGTGTCTACGGTTGCGACAGCATCATTGACCTGCATGTTTCCGTAGCGGAGCCCCATTCAGTGGTGTTTCATGACACGGTATGCCAGGGTGACGGCTATAACCGTTACGGCTTTGTTCTGCCGCCTTCAGCCACTTTTCTTCCCCGGCTGACCATCTATGGCCGTCGGGCGACCATTTTCGGCTGCGACAGCAATATCACCATCCATATTGTCTTCACGCCTGTCTATAAGGATACTGACAGAGTTGAGATTTGTGAAACCCTGCTTCCATATAAAAAACATGGGCGTGTGTTCAACAGGGCGGGTGACTACCTGCTGCCTTTCCAGACTATTCATGGTTGTGACAGCACCATCCTGTTCAGTTTGCGGACGACAAAGGTCTATCATGTGGATATGACGGCTCATTTCTGTGCTGGGGAGGGTTCTTACCAGTTAGGTGATTCCGTCTTTACTAAGGAAGGGGACTATATGGTGGTCATGAGTACCCAAAGCGGCTGCGATTCCGTCATTTCACTGCATTTGGTCAAGGATGAGCGGGCACCTTATTATGCCGGCGAAATTTACAGCAAAAAAGATTTGTATCAGACGGATAAGCAGACTTTCTGGATCAGTGCGGTGCCCAATGCCTCCACCTATCATTGGAGCTATACCAACACCGCTTGGAGAGTGGAAGGCCGCAGTGACGATTATATCTTGGCATTGCGTAATATGCAGGAAAGTGACACCGGAACTGTAAGTGTGGAGGCTGTCAATGCCTGCGGTGTTTCCCAAGCTTCTGTCTTGAAGATAGGTACATCGGGCATTTCGGAGATGGAACTGGTACAGGCCAGGGTTTTCCCAAATCCCACGGACAACCAAGTGACGGTTGAGGTGAATAATGCCTCGGTCAACCGTGTGGAACTGTATGATGTGAACGGTCGCAAGCTTCTTGCACAACCGGTTGTTGAGGGCAAGGCTACGCTTTCGCTGGAACCTTATGCTCCCGGCATCTACCTCCTGCGGTTGCAGGCGGACAACCGGCTGTTGCAGACTGTGAGGGTGGTACGCAAATAGTTGCGTATCGCTCGTTTGGAAGTTTTCCACTTTCGGGGATTTCTAAAAAATCCCCGCTTTCATCTTTTCCGTCTATTTTGTTTTATTTCGCAAAGTAATTTTTAGAAGTCCCCCTTAGGAAGTCCCCCCTTTATTCGAACAAAATGGAGATGTGGAAGATTTTTCCTCTTAAATAATCGATGCTGTTGGTATAGACATTGTCCTCATTTTTCAGCAGGTTGGCGAAACCGTAGGACATTTTTGCCTCAATGGAGAATTTGAAGAAATTGGCGTAGAAATCCATCCCGACTCCTGTCTGCACCTGTAAATCTGTGCTGTTCAATTTCAAGAAAACCAACTCCTGGTTTGTATTTTTCTTTTTTGCCTGGGAAGCCATGTCTAAACTAAGTTGGCAGCCGTTGACCACATACACCCTGCAATTGTGCATTCTGGAAGATTTTAGCTTGAGCAGAAGGGGCAAATCCACGCACACGGATTCCAATTTTTTGTTTGTGACGGTTTCATCCGAAAGCAAATATTGGACACGATAATTTACTGTTCTGTCTATCAGTGATATTTCTGGTATAAAACGAAGGTTTAGATATTCTCCCAAGCGCAGGTCAGCAACAAGACCTACATCAAAGCCCAGAGATGGGGTAGTTTCAATGACTCGGATGGAGTCGAAGGGGTTAAGGTTGGTGTTGGCCTTTGTGGCAAAATTGGCATTGTTGATTCCCAGCGCAAAGCCGAAATGCAGCCGTTTGTAGTCATAATAGGGCAGGTTAGGAGCTTTGCGTGCGTTTTGCGCGTAGAGTTCCGGCATGCACAGTCTCAAGACAAGCAATGTTACTGTGAATAGAATCGTCCAATGTCGGATGCTGCCGCTTTTGCGTATCTTATTTTTCACTTCTCCTCAAACAAAATTTGCCTACACTCTTTTTCCAACAAAGCTTTGTCCACCGGCACCACGCCCACGGTTTCGCAAACCAGTCCGCCCGCGATGTTGGCCATTTCCGCCATCTGGGTGGCCGACACGCCCATAATCATGCCAAGTGTGGCGATACTGATGACGGTGTCGCCTGCACCTGACACGTCGCAGATGTTTCGCACAATGGCTGGAATCCAGGTGGAGGAAAAGCTGCCGTCTTTCAGATATTGGCACAAAATCAGCCCGTTCTCCGACAGGGTGGCCATCACCATCCGGTGTCCGCTCTTTTGCATGAAAGCCTCAATGTGACGGCTCAGAGCCTCGCTGTTTTCCAATTCGCTTTTGGGTATATCCAAACCTGCGCTCAATTCGGACAAGTTTGGCTTGAAAAGGCTTACCTGTCGGTAACTGTTGAAATTCCGCTTTTTGGGATCCACGCAGACAGGAATGTCATGTGCCAAGGCCCAATCGGTGACTTTGGCTATCAGGGAGCCGGTGATGACCCCTTTGTCGTAGTCTTCAAAAATGATTGCTTGGATGGGACGGTTTTGCAACAGTTGCAGTATGTTGTCCCACATTCGCCGTTCGTCGTTGGGGGAGATGGGGCTGTCCACCTCCTCGTCCACCCGCAGCAGCTGCATTTTGTTGCCGATAATCCGTTTTTTTGTGGTGGTGGGGCGTTCCTCGCTGCGGATAATTCCGTCGTGCGGCAACGAGGCTGCTTCCATGTGGCGGAGGAAATCAAAGCCTTTGCCGTCTTCACCCACTACGCCGCACAATATGGGGAGCGCACCCATTGCCCTCAGGTTCAGCGCAACGTTGGCCGCTCCGCCCAAACAGGTTTTGCGCCGTTTCACATTCACGATTGGGACGGGAGCTTCCGGTGAAATGCGGGAGACCTCGCCTTCAATGTATTCGTCCAACATCACATCTCCAATCACCAGAATCTCCTGAAGGTGGATGCTGTCAAAAAAATGATCTATATTGTCTTTCGTCAGTTTCATTTCTGATTTTGCGGATTTTGCTCGTTCTTTGCCTTTGCGGGATGATATATCAGTTTCTTTTTACTGGAATAGATGATGAAGAATATGCCCAACAGTATGAAAGGAATACTCAGCAACTGTCCCATATCAAAAAACATGCCTTTCTCGAAATCCACCTGCTCTTTTTTGACAAATTCAATCAAAAAGCGGGCGATGAATATGACACACAGGCTGATGCCGACAGCCCTTCCTGCCAGGACCTCGCCCTTGCTGTGCTTGAAATAGTACCATAGCTGGAAAACAAACAGCCCCAAATAGACTATTGACTCATACAATTGGGAGGGATGGCGCGGCTCGCAGCACTCGTCGGTGCCTTCCAGCCGCATGAAAATGAAACCCCAGGGCTGCTGCGTGACGGTTCCGATGATTTCGGAGTTCATAAGGTTGCCGCAGCGCACAAAGGCGGCGGCGATGGGGATGGCAATGGCCAGCCTGTCCAACAGCCACAGGATGTTAATTTTGTTTTTGTAAGTGAACCATATCGTATAGCAGAAAATGGCAATGGCCCCGCCGTGGCTGGCCAGTCCCGCATAACCGGTGAATTTCCAGCCGTTGGCTGTTTCGGTGAAGGGGATGAAAATTTCCAGCAGGTGATGGCTGAAATAGGCCCAGTCGTAAAAGAGGCAGTGTCCCAGTCGAAGGCCCACCACTGTCCAGAGTATCAGGCTGACGGCAAATTTGTCGCTCAGTTTTTCAGAAAGCCCCTCCCGCGTGACCATTTTGTGAAAAATGCTGTACGCCAATAGGAAGCCCAAGGCCAACAGTAGTCCGTACCATCTGATTTCCAGGCTTCCCAAACGCAAAAGCACCGGGTCGGTGTTCCATGTGATGAAAGATAACCATTCCATATTCGTGCAAATTATAACCTATAACGTTGCACGGATGGTTTTATTGTGTATGGCTTTTGTTTTGTTCCGGAATTTTGGTGTGTTTTTTTTAGGGGACTTCTAAAAAATTTTAGAAGTCCCCTTTAGAAGTCCCCTTGAAAGTTCCCTTTAAGTTTCCTCCTAAATTCAACAAACAAATGCAATTTTTGATGCTGGTAGGTAAACTGTATTTGAAAATTGTTTAATTTTACGGATTTTTTACCTCACAATCACCAGTTTCTGCACCTCGTTCCCGACGCGCAGCCAATATATGCCGCAGGGCAGGCCGCTGACATCCATCTGAAGCTGTTCCTCCTGTTGCTGCCATTGTTTCAGCAGTTTGCCGTTGGAAGAGTAAAGGCTTATGTTAATGTTTTGTGCACTAAGGTTTTGGCAGATGAAATAGTCGTTGCAGGGATTGGGGTGGAGGCGGAATCTGCTTTCAGCCGGTTCTGTCACATTAACCACGCGGTGCAGCACTCCCACGCCTGCCAAATCGAACCCTCCGGTGTTATATGGGGTGGGGTAGGGTTCGTTGATGATGTTTCCTCTGGAATCACGAGAGGCGTATGCGGAATCAATGGTGCCGATCACATCCACCATCCGTACGTGTGTGATGTTGTAAATGTCCAGTCCGGCACTGTCTTTCAGTTCCTCCAAGTCGAACGGGGTGCCCCAGCCAATGCAATATTTGCCTGCCAGGTTATGGATTTTTGTGGCGTCCACCGGACCGGTGGCTCCGGACACCTGTTTGTTACAGGGGGTGTTGGACACCGATGGGAACCTTACAAAGCGTTCCCCGTCGGAACTCACCTCTACAAAGGCAAGCTCCAGAAAAGTGTGGTTCAGACTGTTTTCAAAAACCACAAAATCAAATCCTTCCCCGTTGGTGATGGGGCGTGCAAAGGTGAGGGTGGCCACACCACTGTCGCCCAAACTCACCACTTTTTGGTCGGGAATTGTGGTGGCGTGGCCGATAGCGTTGCTGTCGGTTCCGAAACTGGCCAGTCTCCGGTTTTTTGCGATGTCATAATAACCGCGCTGGACGTGACAGTCAGTTGCCCATGCCACAATGCGGCTGTCATCATGTGAAATTGCCATGCAGCCCTCGCTGCCGACAATACCGTCGTATTGGGCGAAACCAATGCTGGAAATGCTAAAAAACAGAACCAAAAGCCAAAAGGATTTTTGTTTCATTGTTTTGAAAATTTAAGTTAGGCGGACTTCAAAATATTCAATTAAAAAAGGAGTGGTGATTGCCCGGCTCTCCTTTTTTCCAACCTTATTTTAAAAAAAATTGCGCCCCGAATCAGGGGCGCAACCAAACATTTTATCTGACCTGAATTTTGCGTACCGCAATGCCTTTGTCATTTTGCAGGCGGAGCAGGTACAGGCCGGCGGCCAGGTCACGGACCGAAATGGTGCCTTCGCCGGTAATGGTCCCTCTTTTCACGATTTTGCCCTGCATGTCGGTCAGGATGAGGGTGGCGGATTCGTTCTCCTCCATGCTGATGTTCACAAAGTCAACAGCGGGGTTGGGGAAAACATTCACCTGCATCTCCGTGATGCGGACAATTGCTTCGGGGGCTTCCACCGGAGTGATGGCGGTGGTCCATACGTAGGTGTACATCACGGTGTCGGTGATGATGCCGACGGATTCGTCACCGAACTTCACCACATCCCCGTTTTTCACATACTGCACATCAAAGCTGTTCATGGCGGTGATGCCGTTCACATTGAACATCCAGTAGGAGCCGGCCAGGCTCAGGGTGTCGCCGGCGGCGGGGACAAAGCGGATGTCCTGCATCCAGGCGCCGTACTGGCCCATGGAGGAGTCAAAGCTGAAACGGCTGTCTTCGGCTGCGATTCCGCCAAGGATTTCGGCCACGGTGATGCTGTCGCTGCTGAAGCGGTAGCCCCAGGCGAGGCAGGTGTCGGGATCGGCCCAGTTCACGGCCAGAATCACTTCGTTGTTTCCGTTGCCCACCCAGTATTTGATTTGGCTGGCGCTGATTGTGGCATCGTTTTGTGCGAACGCATTGGTTCCCAACAAGGCAATCAATAAGGTGTAAAATAACTTTTTCATGTTGCTTTTTTTTAAAATTTACATTAATAACGTTAAAAAATTTCCAATAAAAAGCTTCGCAAAAAAAGTGATGATGCAGAAGGTGCGGATATGTACCCCTTTTGTTCTTTTCAGCTTTTTCCTCGAAAGCTTACCAAAATTGAGATGGCAGGTCTTCTGACTTGTTCCACCGTTTCGCCTTCCCGTTCCCCGCAGTGGGGAGCAGTGGCCTTATGAAACGGCCTTGCCGGAACTTACAGCAGCGGGACTGTTCAGGATTCGCACCTGATTCCCTTTTGAGGCTCGGCTTCCGCCTTGCGCACCATATCAATAAAAAAGTGGTGCTGACTGGAATTGAACCAGTGACCTACGGATTTTCAGTCCGGCGCTCTACCTACTGAGCTACAGCACCTCTTTTTGAGAATGCAAAAGTATGCAAAAACACAATATGAATCGCATCTGTTTGCAAAAAAATGTTTTTATCTTATAAAATAAATTGTTATGTATAAAAATTAAAAAAAATAACCGCCCTATAAGCCGGATTCTGTATCCGGATTGCTCCGGTTTCTGTCATTTATCTTGGATATTTATCACTAAATATCTCTATCGACCTACCCTCCGGGTCGGACGAGCAGCCCTCAAGCCCCGGTTTACATGGTCTTTCAACCCATAAGGTTTGCCGCACGCATGGTCACCCATACGAGTGTGAGCCCTTACCTCACATTTTCACCCTTACCTTTGCAGGCGGTATATTTTCTGTGGCACTGTCTGTACTTGTAAAACAAGCCCTTCCTGTTAGGAAGTATGGTGCTCTGCGTTGTCCGGACTTTCCTCCCGGCACAAATTGCCGTGCGACAGAACAGGCGGTTATTTTATTGTATGAAATCCACGTTTCCCTTTCCTTCACGCGTCACCTCAATCTCGTCATCCAAGCAGCGGATTACGGTGGAGGGTTGCCAGTCGCCGAAGCCACCGTCAATGACAATGTCCACCAGATCCCTGTATTTTTCATAAATAAGTTCCGGATCGGTGGGATATTCCACAATCGGATCCTTATCCTTGACGGAGGCGTTCAGAATCGGGTTCCCCAATTGGCTGACAATGGTCCGGATGATGTTGTTGTCCGGAATGCGGATACCAACCGTGTTTTTTTTCTGGATCATTCTGGGAACATGTTTGTTGGCCTCCAGCACAAAAGTGTAGGGGCCGGGCAACAGCTGTTTCATCAGTTTGAACACGCGGTTGTTGAGTGGCTTGGTGTAGTCCGACAGATTGCTCAGGTCAGCGCAGATGAAGGAAAAATTGGATTTCTCTTTCTTTTTGTGTGTCAAAGAACATAGGCGGTCCAGGGCTTTGGTTTGGAAAAGGTCGCATCCCATTCCATAGACTGTGTCCGTGGGATAAATGATAATGCCCCCGTCCTGCAGGCATTCCACCACCTGCTTGACCTGACGCTCATTGGGATTTTCCTCATACAGTTTCAAAAGCATTTCCGCCGTTATTTGTAAGGATGTCCCCATCCTTGGATTTGCAACAAAAAAGGGTAAGCGGCTTATATCGCATCGCTCAACCATCTTACCCTTGCTACCTTCCGATCCTGGGGGAGTTCAACAGGAGCTGATCGTATAAGACTTACCCAAATGCAAAAGTAGTCATTTTTCCAATTGCTTTTTATGTTTTGGCAAAAAAAAATACATCCCCGTGAAAGGGGATGTATAAATGAAACAATTAAGTCTTTCTTAGTAACCGAAAATGGTTTCCTGTTTCAGCACCTTGACTTTGCCGATTTTTTTCAACGCTTTGATATCCATGTCTTTAACGCTTCCTAAAATGGCTATTGTCCTCGGTTGTCCGCTCACATATTCCTTTTGGAATTGCACAATATCCTGCAATGTCATCTGTTTCACCTTCTCATAGGTGGCAGGGCGGGGGTCTTCATTCAGACCCAGTTTCTGCCAGCCAAGGTAGGTCCAGATCAGGTTGTCTTTGGTGACGCGGCTGGTTCGGTATCCGTTGATGATGGATTCCTTAGCTATGTCAAATGCAGCTTGGTTCTGAGGCATGCCGCCGAGCAGCACGTCAAAGGCCTCCACTGACTGGATCAGTTTGTCCTTGCCGCAGGCGATGTAGGAGATGTTTTGGCTGAAATCGTCAAGATTGGAGGGTTGGCGGTATGTGGACATGGCGGTGTAGGCTAAAGCGCGGGCTTCTCTCAACTCCTGGAACACAATGGCGTTCATGCTGCCGCCGAAGTATTCGTTGTACAGTCGGATGGCTGCAGTCAGCTCTTGGTTATATTTGCCTCCGAAGGACATGGCGTAGTAGATGGTTTGCGGGCTGTCGTAGTCCACAATGAATATCCGGTCCTTTTTGGGGACTACCGGTTCGAAAACCACCTTGGCGGGAACCTCTTTCAGTTCCTGCAGCTTGTGTGTGGCCTGGATGTTCCTTACCACATTCTCGTAGCTGTCGGGACCGTAATAAACCACAAACTGTTTGTAGCCCATCCAGTCGCGCAGCTTTTGGATCAGCATTTCCGGAGTGACGGCTTTAAGTTCGCTTTCAGAAATGAAGGTGGCGAACAACGGCGAATTCTTTTCATAGATGGCATAGGTGACCAGATGGGAGAGGTTGGAGTTCTGGTTGTGCTTGGCGTTCTCACGTCCTTTCAGCATGTCGCTTATCAGGTTGTCCAGTGCCTCCTGGTTGGGGACGGCCTCTCTGACAATCTCCTCGAACAGGGCCATGGCGGCCTTCATGTTTTTGGAAAGGCCTGAAATGGTAATGTAGCTGCGGTCACCACCGGCGGACATGGAAAATTCGCATCCCAGTTTGTACATCTCCTCTTTGATTTGTTCGGGGGTGTATTTGCCGGTGCTCAGGTATTCCAGATAAGTGGAGGCCAGGTTGAGGTATTTGTCGTGATAAATGCCCATGTCAATGACATAGCGGAGGTTGAACAGCTCATTGTCCTCATTTTTTGTGTAGTACACCTTGGTGTTGCTCGGCTGGATGTATTGCTCCTTGATATCTTTCACGTTGACAAACACAGGCTCTATGGCCTTTACCGGACGGTTTTCAATCATCTTCACAAAATCGCTCTTGTCCTCGCGGTTGATTTTGATGGGGGTGTTTTTCGGTTTCTTCACCTTGTCAATGTCGGTGGGTTTGCCCTTGCGTTTGTAAACAACCACGTAATTGTCCTTTTTAAGGTATTGTTTTGCAAATGTTACAATTTGCTCCTTGGTGATGTTCTCCAGCATGTCCAGGGATTTGACTTGTTCTTCCCAAGGAATGTCCAGATAGAAAGCCTGTTCCATAGAACTTACACGGCCTTCGTTGCTTTCGTTCTGCTTGATTTCGCGCAGGCGCAGGTCGTTGATGCAGGCTTGCAGCAGCCATTCGGGAAAGTCGCCCTTTTGCAGTTTCTCAATCTGTTCCAGCAGAATGTCACGAACCTCTTCCAATGACTGTCCCGCCTTCGGACTGCCGTACATCATCATGTAGGAGTAGTCGTGCAGCATGCCTATGGTGGAACCCGCACCCAAAGTGCGCTGTTTCTGGTTAATGTTCAAATCGACCAGTCCGGCGTTGCCGTTGGTGAGAATCATTTCGGTGAGTATCAGGGTGGGGATTTCCATGCTGTTGGGATTGCCGAAACGCCATGCTATGCGGATGTTCTCCGCGTCCTTGCCTACAACCTCCTTCACAACGGGTTCGGTGATGGCGGGTTCCTGCTCAAATTTGAAGGGAGGAATCTCTTTCCGTTGCAAACTTCCGAAATATTTGTCAATCAAACGTATGGCCTCTTTGGGATTGAAATCTCCCGACATGATGATGGCCATGTTGTTGGGCACATAATAGGTGTCAAAGAATTTTTTCACGTTGGTAATGGAGGGGTTGCGCAAATCCTTCTGGGTGCCGATGGTGGTCTGGGTGCCATAGGGATGGTGCGGGAACAGCCCTTCCAGCAGGGCGGCGTTCACGCGGCGGCCATCCTGGGTCAGGGTCATGTTTTTCTCCTCATAAATGGTCTCTAGTTCGGTGTGGAACAGACGCAGCACCGGATGCTGGAAACGGTCGGATTGGATGATCAGGAAGTTCTCCAGCTGGTTGGAGGGGATGTTCTCATAATAGTTGGTGAAGTCCACCCATGTGGCGGCGTTGGTGCCGGTGGAGCCGATGATGGACATCAGTTTGTCGTACTCATTGGGGATGGCGTATTTGGCCGCGATTTGGGAAATGCTGTCAATCTGGCGGTAAATGCGCTTGCGGTCGGCTGTATTGGACTCGTCGATTTTCCGGTACTGTTCGAACAGCAGTTCAATCTGGTCCAGCAGGGGCTTTTCCGCTGCCCAGTTATTGGTTCCGAAACTTTCAGTGCCCTTGAACATCAGATGTTCGAAGTAGTGGGCCAGACCGGTGGTTTCTGAAGGATCCAGTTTACTGCCAGCTTTGGTGGCAATGGTAATTTTGATTTTTGGAGTCTCGTGATTGACAGACATGTACACTTTCAGTCCGTTGGACAAGGTGTAGATGCGTGCGTTCAGGGGGTCTCCCTGTACTGATTCATAGGTAAAGGCGCTTTGCGCGAAAAGGCTGGCGCAACACCATACAAGCAACAAGCTTGCAAGAAAAAGTTTTTTCATTTTGTTTAATGTATTTAAGTTATTATTTATAAATTAATTTCATATATGTTTCACCATGCTAATTCTTTGCTGTCGAATACAGGGCCTTCGGTACAGACGCATTGGTTCCCGTGCGCTTTGGTAGGTGTGACGCAGCAGAGGCATGCTCCCACGCCGCAGGCCATGTGGTTTTCCAACGACACATGGCAGGGAATTCCGGTTGCTTCCATCATGCGGGCAACCGCTTTCATCATAGGGGTGGGGCCGCAGCAAAACACGGTGTCATAATCTGTCGGCTTTTGCATAAGGCTGTGTTGGGTGATCATCCCTTTTTCACCGAGGCTGCCGTCATCAGTGCAGAGTTGCAGGTCACATTTTTCTGTGTCAAAAAGGCTCCGTACGGTGAGATTTTCAGCTGTTTTCCCGGCTAAAAGCACAGTGGGGCGAATCCCATTTTCCGCAATTTTTTTTGAAAGATAGACCATCGGGGCGATGCCGACGCCACCGCCTAACAGTAGCGGACGCCGGCTTTGTTCATATTTGAACCCGTTGCCTAACGGAAGCAGGATGTCCAATTTTTCCCCGCGCTGGCATTTGCGCAGTTCTGCTGTACCTTTTCCCACCTTTTTGATATACAGGTAGAGCAGCCGGTATTGCAGATCCACATCGCAGATGGAGATCGGACGGCGCAGAAAAGTGTCGGAGGAGTGGGGAATCAGTACCTGTACAAATTGTCCGGGAAGCAGCTCTTCCAATAAGTCTGTATTGTTTGAAATTTGGTGTTGCTCCACATGGTTGCCTTGAAGAGTTTGGTTGCGCATTGTTCCGGCATCCGTTGCACCCACCTCTTGCGGACGCAGTTTCATAAGGAAGTCCTCGCCTGTAAGCGGCCTGTTTTCTATAATTTCAAATAGAGCTTGATGTTTCATTAGAATGTAATTTCAAGGTTTTCTTCTATGGTCCAATTTTTTTTGACCTCCCATGCCTGGCTGTTGTAAAACAGGCTCTCCGCCTGCTGCTGTCTGAGATAGTCTCCAGTGTCCCATTTCCCGTTATGGTTGTCGTCGCGGATGATGCGCAGCCGGTAGCTTTTTTCTTTGATGTTTGAAAAGGTCAGGTCTGTATGGCTATCTTCTGACATGTCGTCAGGTGAAACCGGTTGCTCATACAGGGTTTTCCCGTTTTGGGCATCTGCCAGCTGTACGATATAGTGGTTTTTTTCGGGGAAATGCAGGTGTAGTGCCAGATTGCCGTATTCTTTGGCACTTTTGATACTGAATTTGAACCGGATGGAATCGTTGAACTGTCCGTTGTAGGCTTGGCAGATGGAGTCGGCTGCCTCCAGAATATATTGTTTCCGGGGCTGCAACGGATAGTTGATTGTCATGTACATTGGAAAAAGTGTGACATGCACCGGGCTGATTGTCAGGGTGTCTTTTGAATCTATCTCAGTAAGGGTGAAGGCCATGGTGTCAATCCGTCGGATGGGAAGATTGGACGAAATCCTGCAGAGGGAGTCAATTTCCACCTTGTCGGGACAGGTCAGTTGGAAATGGGGGATGGTCTTGTCTTTTCCGGTTGGAAGCACAGCTACCGATTGTAGGGAAATGGTGTCAATTATGGTTCCGTTGGCAATGACCGCCCAACGGCTGTTTGAGGTAAGTGTGGTGTCTGTCAGATAGATATGAATGCTGTCCTTGCCTGCGTTTTTAACTGTGATGCAGGGGGCCGGACTGTTTTCCATTGAAAGCAGGGCAAATGTATCAATTGCCTGGTTGAAGACAAACAGGTGGCATCCGAAAAATTGCTCGCTCTTTCGTAACAGTTTTATTTTCTGTTCTTTCTCTTGGAAAATATAGAGATTGAAGGTGTTGTTCTGCAAACTGCTGTCTGACAGTATGTAGGAAGCCATGACCGGCTTGTTGTCGGGGAGAAAGGCGATTTTTTCATCCGGCAGGTCGAACAGCCTGTTTTTGTTGTGGTCTTCCACAGCGAACAGCTGGAAATTGCGGTTGGGAAGATGGTCGAACCGGAAATGTCCACGGTTGTCGGTCAGGGTGAAATAGTCCGGCTTGTGTGTGATTGGGTTGGAATCGTTGGGCTCGCTGTACAGCAGCACACAGGTTTGTGGCAGCGGCTGGCGGCTGTAGGCATCGTACACAAAGCCTTTGATTGAAAAGGAGTCGGTCTGGCTGCCGGTGGAAAAGAGAATCTCCTGCTGCCGGAGCCGGTTCCCTTCGGTAATGTCCTGTACTGCACCGTTGAAGGAGATGTGGTATGTGGTGTTGGGTTTCAGTTCCTCCTTGAAGCCGATTACCAGTTTTTTCCCTTTGATGGTGTAGTCAGGCGTTTTCTGCAAGGGAGGATTGATCAGGATGCTGTCGTTGGGTGCGTTGAGCGAAAAGAATTCGTTGAAGGTTATCTCCACCTTGTTTCCGTCAAAAAAGGTGCTGCCGGAGGGCGGTTGGCACTCTTTCATTTCTGGAGGGGCCACATCCTTCGGCCCGCCTGTCAAAGTGGCTTGGGAGGCGCATGCGGAAAGGAGGCCGCCCACGACCACAAGTTGCAACAGGTAGAGACAGCTGCGCATGGCGTTCGCTCCCCTTTATACCAGTCCGGAGAACCCCATGAAGGCCAAAGCCAGGATACCGGCGGTAATCAGGGCGATGGGAATGCCTTTCATGGATTTGGGAATGTCGGAAAGCTCCATCTGTTCACGCAGTCCGGCGAACAGGATAAGGGCAATGCCGTAGCCCAATGCGGTGGCAAAGGCAAAAATCAGGGCGCCGCCCAAATTGAAGCTCTGTTGGATGACCATGATGGCCACACCCAGCACCGCGCAGTTGGTGGTGATCAGTGGCAGGAAAACACCCAGAGCCTGATACAGGGATGGTGTGATTTTTTTCAGCACAATCTCCACCATCTGGACCAGGGAGGCGATGACCAGAATGAAACAGATGGTCTGCAGATAGTCCAGCCCCATCGGGGTAAGTATGTATTCCTGAATCAGGAAGGTGACCAGCGTGGCCAGGGTGATTACGAACACCACTGCGCCGGACATGCCGATGGCTGTGGAAATCTTGTTGGAAACGCCCAAAAAGGGGCAGATGCCCAAAAATTGGGAGAAAACAATGTTGTTGACGAAAATGGCGCCTATGATAATGACAAATATTTCCATATTCTTTTAGTTTATGCTTTGTTTCTAATTGCGTTGATAAAGGCCACGATAAAGCCCAGGGCCAGGAAGGCGCCCGGAGCCAGCACGAAGACCAGGATGCCGTCGCTGTGGATCAGCTGGTGTCCGAAAACGGCGTAGTTGCCCAGCAGTTCGCGCACCATGCCGAGGATGGTCAGTCCGAAGGTGAAGCCCAATCCCATGCCCAGTCCGTCCACAAAGGAGGAGAAGACATTGTTCTTGGATGCAAAGGCTTCCGCACGTCCCAGAATGAGGCAGTTCACCACAATCAGGGGGATGAAGAGGCCGAGGCTCTCATACAGCGAGGGTACGTATGCCTGCATGCAGAGCTGCACCACGGTGACTAACGAGGCGATGATGACAATGAACGAGGGTATCCTCACCTTGTCGGGAATGACGGATTTCAAACAGGAAATGATAATGTTGGACAAAATGAGCACGGCTGTGGTGGCCAGTCCCATACCCAGACCGTTGATGGCTGAGGTGGTGACACCCAGGGTGGGGCACATTCCTAACATCAGGGTGAAGGTAGGGCTCTCTTTGATAAATCCTTTCGTAAAATTCTGTAACTGGTTCATATCTCCTCCTATTTGTTGTTCTGAATGGTGGTGTAGGCGGTGTTCAGGGCGTCGCAATAGGCCCTGGAGCTGATGGTGGCAGCCGTGATGGCCTGCACATCACCGCCGTCTTTTTTCACTTGCAGTTTGAAATCGGCGGGGTTCTTCCCTTCAAACTGGGTGTAGAAACCGGGATCGGTCATTTTGGAACCCAAACCTGGGGTTTCCGCATGGCTCAAAACCGACACCTTGTTGATTTGTCCGTCAGCGGTGAACCCGGCCATCAGCCGGATGAGGCCGCCGAAGCCCTTGTTGGTGAAGGTTTCCACTGCCACTCCAATCTCCTCACCGTTCAGGTAGGCGTGATGGAGCACGATGGAATCCGCGCCGGCCTCCTTATGGTAGATGCTGGGCGTGGTCTCCATGTCCAGGGCTTTTTTCTCTGTTTTAAGCTCGTCAAAGGGTGGCAGAACCGCTTTGATGGCCTCCTGTTGCTTGTTTTCCTCCGAAATCCGGATCGGGTCGGCGGTGGCTTTGTAGACAGCCGCCAGCGCGGTGGCCGCCACCACGCACACGATGGTCAGCACGAGGAACATATTGATGAAACTTGACTTTGCTTTTCCCATATCTTCAATATCTTTTCAAGGTGTAACAATTATTTTGCTTGGACAGTGCCGAAACGTTTGGGCGGGAATCCTTTGTTGATCAGAGGAACCACCGCGTTCATCAGCAGGATGG
>CAJOQK010000095.1 GCA_905236885.1 uncultured Bacteroidales bacterium | reverse complement strand
CCATTTGTAGTACTGGCCGATTCCCTGTTCCTGATACATCACCTGGCAGAGGTCGCTCTGCAAGACCTTACAGATATGGCTGAACTTCAGCATCACATACCTGTAGTTGGAACAGTCGTAATAAGGGGTTATCAACTCGATGGTATCGCCCGTGCTGTAGGGCACATAACCATGCATGGAATAACTGCCGCTTGTGGCCAGCGACGTATTGCTCGCCCAAGTGGGCGCCGTGCTGGTGGAAGCGGGCTGTACGGACCAGCCCTGCGGCAGAACAGCGGAAAACTGCTCATTTGCAAGGTAGGTCGCCTGCGCAAAGACTCCGCCTATGGCGGCAATCATCATCAGCGCAAACAGCTGTACTTTGAAAAAGTTTTTAAAATACCTCATATAAATAAATTTTAAAAATTCAATTTGCAAATATATGCATAAATGCAATTGCTCAATGAATTATTTTCATAATTTTATTTAATTGATAATCTTTTTCTTGCCTATATTTATATAAAAATTATTTAGTTTTTTTAGTTTTTTTTGGAAATAGTTGGCATATTTTTCAAACATATCATGCAAAAACGAATGGCAGATGACTTTAATATGAAATAGCAAATGGGGAGTTCCAAAAAATATTTTGCGAACAATTTTAAGGGGACTTCTAAAAATTACTTTGCGAACAATTTTGAGTTTATTTCAGAAAGATTTTTTCTTTTTGTGGAATGGGCATAGATCAAAAAAGGCCGGCAAAATTGCCGGCCCCAAAAATAAATTTTTAACTATAAAAAACACATTTTACAAAAGTTTCTTCTTCAAATTCAGAATCATATCCTCGGTCATGCGCTCCAGGTCGTACTGCGGGTTCCAGCCCCATTCGTTGCGGGCGCAGCTGTCATCCATGTGATTGGGCCAGCTGTCGGCAATGGACTGCTTGATAGGCTCCGGTTCGTACACCATTTCGAACTGGGGATAATGCTTTTTGATAGCGTTGTAGATGATTTCGGGATCGAAGCTCATAGCCGTCACGTTGAAACTGTTACGATGCACCAATTTGGTCGGATCGGCCTCCATGATGTCCACCATCGCCTTTTGTGCGTCCGGCATGTACATCATGTCCATGAAGGTACCTTTCTTCAACGGGCAGACAAACTTCTCCCCTTTCACTGCCGCATAGTAGATTTCCACCGCATAGTCAGTGGTGCCGCCACCAGGCAGCGTGAGGTGGGAAATCAGTCCCGGGAAACGGACGGAACGGGTGTCCACACCGAAACGGGTGAAATAATAGTCGCTCAACAGCTCGCCAGTCACCTTGGTCACACCGTAGATGGTGTTGGGCCTCTGGATGGTGTCCTGCGGAGTTTCGTCATGCGGCGTGCTCGGCCCGAATGCACCGATGGAACTCGGAGTGAAGACCGCGCAGTTAAACAGGCGGGCCACCTCCAGGCAGTTCACCAGACTTCCGATACCCACATTCCAACCCAACATGGGGTTGAGTTCCGCCGTGGCAGAAAGTATGGCGGCCAGGTTATAGATGGTGTCGATGTTATAGTTCTTGACCGCTGTCGCAATCTGCATGATTTGCGTGGAATCGATGCGCTCAATCGGACCCCTTTCATAAATTTCACCCTTCAGGGGACGGAGGTCGGAGCAGACGACATTGCTGTCGCCATAAATGTCACGCAGGGTTCTGGTCAGTTCGGAACCGATCTGTCCGCCGGCTCCAACAATCAATATCTTTTTCATACAATGCTTGTTATTCATGATTTCATGTAGAGACGCGGCGCGCCGCGTCTCTACAGAAAAAACAGATTAATTATTTCAAAATACCTAATTCCTTACCAATCTTCACGAACGCGGCAATGCAGCGGTCAAGATGCTCCTTTTCATGCGCGGCGGAAACCTGCACACGAATACGGGCCTGTCCCTTCGGAACCACCGGATAGTAGAAACCGGTCACAAAAATACCCTCTTCCTGCAGTTTGGCGGCGAATTTCTGGGAAAGCGGCGCATCGTACAGCATCACAGCGCAAATGGCTGACTGGGACGGTTTGCAGTCGAAACCGGCGGCCACCATCTTCTCAATGAAATAGGCGGTGTTGGCATGCAGCTTGTCCTGCAGCTCGTTGGTTTCGCTCATCATCTCAAACATACGGATACCGGCAGCAACCAGACCCGGAGCCATGGAATTGGAGAACAAATAGGGACGTGAACGCTGACGCAGCATGTCAATCACCTCCCTACGACCGGTGGTGAATCCGCCCATGGCGCCGCCGAAGGCCTTGCCGAGGGTTCCGGTCAGGATTTCAATTTTTCCCCTCAAATTGTAGTGCTCGGTCACACCGCGTCCGGTCTTGCCGACCACACCGGCGGAATGACTCTCGTCCACCATGACCATGGCGTTGTATTTCTGTGCCAGCTCATAAATCTTGTCCAACGGGCAGACATTGCCGTCCATGGAGAAGACACCGTCGGTCACAATCAGGCGGAAGCGGCATTTCTGCGCATCCTTCAGCTGATGCTCCAAATCGGCCATGTCAGCATTGGCATAGCGGAAACGCTGGGCCTTGCACAAACGCACGCCGTCGATGATGGAGGCATGGTTCAGCGCATCGGAGATGATGGCATCCTCCGGTCCCAACAGAGGCTCGAACACACCGCCATTGGCGTCGAAGCAGGCGGCGTAAAGAATTGTATCTTCTGTTCCGAAGAACTCGGCAATCTTGGCTTCCAATTTTTTATGCAAATCCTGGCATCCGCAGATAAAACGGACAGAGGCCATGCCGAAGCCGCGGGCATCCATACCCTCCTTGGCAGCCTGGATCAATTCAGGATTGTCTGCCAATCCCAGATAGTTGTTGGCGCAAAAATTCAGACATTTTTTTCCGGCCACCATGATTTCGGCACCCTGCGCACTCTCGATGATACGCTCGCGTTTATACAATCCATCGGCTTCAATCTGAGCCAGTTCCTTTTTTAAATATTCTTGAAAATCCGTATACATAACTATTAAATTTAATAATTTTTACAAAAATAATTCAAACCTGCAAAGATATAACATTTATAAATATTAATGTATAAAGAGCCGCTTTTTTTTCAAAAAGAATGCTATTCCTCATAGGCGGCCTCCTCTGCTTTCGCCCATAAGTCTATATCTCCCAGATGATTGTTGTTAAATTTATATTCCAAGAACTGATATTGCGGTTCGGCCTTTATCCGGAACCTCCGCCTGCATCTCAACTGCCAGCGCCAATATAGGTTGGGGAAGCCCCTTTTCAGATAGGCGTACAGGAATGGATGCACCATCAGCGTGAGTCTGTCACGCCTGTAATTCTGCAGCAGGAATTCCAAATTGTTATAAATCTCGTCCACAATCAGCACGGCGGGCTTGACTTTGCCGCTGCCGTGACATGAAGGGCATTTTTCCAACAAATCCGTATGGGTTTCGGGACGCACGCGGTGCCTTGTCACCTGAATCAGCCCGAACTTGTTCACCGGCAAAATGGTATGGCTGGCCCTGTCCTTTTTCATTTCATCCACCATACACTGGTACAACGCTTTGCGATGTTCCTGCTTCTGCATGTCAATGAAATCAATGATGATGATTCCCCCGATGTCCCGCAAGCGCAGCTGCCGAGCAATCTCTATTGCAGCCTCCGTATTGACACGGAGAATGTTATCCTCCTGCGGCGTTTTGGCATCCATCTTGTGACCGCTGTTCACATCAATCACATACATGGCTTCCGTCTGCTCAATAATCAGGTAGACACCATTTTTTATGGCAACGATTTTCCCAAAACCGCTTTTAATCTGCCGGTCAATGCCATAATACTCGAACAATGGAGTGACGTGGGTGTGATACTTCACAATGTCCAGCTGATTGGGCGCAATCTGGCGCACAAACGAATAAATCTCCTCAAACTGCAGTTTGCTGTTGGTGTAGATGCCCGTAAAACGCTCGTTGAGAATGTCACGCAACAGCGAGGAGGTATGGTTCAATTCGCTGCACAGTTTTTTCGGGAAACGTGTACCGCTGATGTTGTCGAGGGTTGAACGCCATTTCTCCAACAGCTGCTTCAAATCGGCCAGCAACTCCTCCTTTCCCTGGTTTTCAGCTACAGTTCTGATGATAATTCCCACATTTTCAGGAATTATGGAAGCAACCAAATCCTGCAGGCGCTTCCGTTCCTTGTGATTCCTGATTTTCTGCGAAATCATTATCTGGTTGGCAAAAGGCACAAGCACCAAAAACCTGCCCGCATAGGAAATTTCACAGGAAAGGCGCGGCCCCTTTGTGGAGATGGCCTCCTTCACAATTTGGACCATCACCAGCTGGCCATGCTCAAACACCTCCTTGATGCTGTTCTTTTTATTGACGACAGGCTCCAATGGATAGGCTGTTCGGAGAATGTCCGTTCTGCGGCCCTGCAACTTATCCTTCACATACTTGTTGAATGTCAGCACATGAGGCCCTGTATCCAAGAGATGCAGGAAACCATCCTTCTCATGTCCGATATCCACAAAAGCGGCATTAAGTCCCTCAACAATCCGCTTGACCCTTCCCAGATAAATATCCCCGACAGAAAATTTCCGGTTGATTTTCTCCTTGTGAAGCTCTACAAGTACATCATCCTCCAGAAGGGCGGTTTCAATCTCCTTATCCCCTACACTGACAAATAGTTCTCTCTTTCCTTTCTCACTCATTTGAATACTGTTGTCACTTTAATAACAAAAAAACTAAAATACACCACAATATGGTGTATTTTAGTTTTTAATAGTTGTTTGTCCCACAAAAAGAAACTATTTCTTCTTATGTCTGTTCTTTCTCAGACGCTTTTTCCTTTTGTGGGTTGCCATTTTGTGTCTTTTTCTTTTCTTACCGCTTGGCATAACTATTTTCCTTTAAATTATTTGACTTTCGTTTTGATTGTAGTGGTGAAAGATTTGGCCGGTTTGAAAGCGGGAATATTGTGGGCAGGAATCACCAGAGTGGTGTTCTTGGAAATGTTTCTGCCGGTCTTCTGGGCTCTCTCTTTGATCACAAAGCTGCCAAAACCTCTCAAATACACATTATTTTTTTTCAATAAAGAATTTTTCACGGTAGTCATGAAAGTTTCAACTACTTGTTGGACAGTGGCTTTTTCCACACCAGTTTTGTTAGCGATTTCAGCTACGACTTCTGCTTTTGTCATTTTTCTATGTTTTTAATAATGAATAATTATTTGTTACTTTCCCTCAATCGGGATTTTGCAAAGGTATAACATATTTACATACAAAAAGTTATTTTTTTCTCTTTTTTTTATAAATAATTTGTATTTATTTGTATTTTAATTAATTACAACACTATTGAAGAAAATGTCACTTCCTCGGCTGCTTTTGTTTAAATCATTGATTATTAGTTATATAAACATAAATCACAACCTTTCACTAACTTTCACTGATTTGTGTTTTTTCTCCCCAAAAGAGAATGAAATGGAATGTTTATGGCATAAAATTGTTTTCAGCCTTGTTCCTCAGAGGATTTCTTTTTTTCAAAGGAGGCAATGAAAAGCGAAAGCGGACGGTAGTAAAAAAGCAGCAGCACCAGCAGGCCTGCCGTGATATAGGAGTCGGCCAGATTGAAAATGGCGGGGAAAAAATGGAAACAGCGGCTGGCACCCAATGGTATGTCAAACAAATCGAACTGAAGCATATCCACCACCCTGCCCTGAAACCATGGTGCATAGCCCTCACCGCTGAAAATTTGGGAAACGGCTCCGAAATATTCCGACGGTGAAAAAATCCGTCCGTAAAAGACACAGTCCAACACATTGCCGACAGCACCGGTGAAAATCAAAGTAGTACAGAAAATCAATCCGAAAGGAACCTTTTGAGGGTGGTGAATCATGCGGTGGATGACCCAAAGGATGCCCGCTGCGGCCAGCATGCGAAACAGGGTCAGCAGAACCTTTCCGATGGGACGTGTCCAAAAGACCATGCCGAACGCGATGCCGTTATTCTCTATATAATGTAAGCTGAACCAATGGCCTAACACAGGTATCTGCTCGCCCAGCGACATGCCGGTCTTCACATATATTTTCAGCCACTGGTCCAACACCAGCAATAATACAATGATCAGAGAAACTGCCAGTCCCCTTTTGTTCATTGTTTTCTTCTTTTCTCGTCCATTTTCGCCTCCACGGACAAAGTGGCATGAGGGACGCTTCTCAAACGCTCCTTGGGAATCAGCTTTCCGGTGGCACGGCAAATTCCATAGGTTTTGTTTTCAATGCGCACCAACGCGGCCTCAAGGTTTTTGATGTATTTCTCCAGACGGGAGGCCAGCTGCGCATTCTCCTCCTTGAAAAGTGTCTGCTGCCCCTCCTCCAAAATCTTGAACGTGGGTGCTGTGTCCGTGATGTCGTTTCCGGAAGAACCGTTCATGGCACTTCTGAAATTTTCCATGTCACTGCGTGCTTTCGCCAATTTTTCAAGAATCAGTTCCTTGAATTCCTGCAATTCCTCATCCGAATAGCGGAGGGCGGGCTGTTCTTCCGACAAAGTCTCTTTTTCCATAGATTGTCTCCGTTTTACACATTACTCATTTTACAAACAATTATATATGAGACTTATAAAAAAATAAAATCCCTATACATTATAATTTACAAAAGTAATAAAAAAAACAACAACTAAATTCTTTTTATCGAAATAATTCATCGTTTTTTCCGTTAATCCCTAAAAAATAAGTCACATGCAAACCATAATTTGTGAAAAACTGGAGGATCTTGTTCAAGTAGCTGAAAAATTGCTTCGTACCTTTCCGGACAAACGGGTTTTCGCCCTTCATGCCGAAATGGGGACTGGGAAAACCACCTTTCTTCAGGCGGTATGCCGCTGCCTGCACAGCGAGGGACACGCCACCAGCCCAACCTTCTCCATTGTCAATGAGTATCCGCTCCCAGGAGGTGAAAAAATGTACCACATGGACTGCTACCGGCTGAACAGTCTTCGCGAAGCGGAAGAGGCAGGTTTGGAGAACTATCTCTACGAAAACCGCTACTGCTTTGTGGAATGGCCGGAAATAATAGAGGAACTGCTTCCGGAAGACTGCGTGCATGTCCACATCGAAACCGAAAACCCATACGCAGGCGGCAGACGCATATTCCGGTTTTAATATACGTATAACATATTTATTTTCAATATATTTGATTTGATATAAAAATATTTCAAAAATGATGCAACATTTTCACATTATCCTTCTCTAATAACAAAAAGGGAGTTCTCATAATAGGTAAAACATGAGCGGTGCGTCCGTTCAAACTACATATAGTTGTAATGTATTTAAAATAAAATAAATATGAAATTCAAACATCTGCTACTTGCAGCATTGCTGTTGTATGTCGCGAACAGCTTCGCACAACCCAACCATCCCAAAAACCTGCCCTCCTGGCAGCCTGACACCGCCTTCATCCATCTCACAAACGGCACGGTATATGGCTTCTACCATTACATTTATAACGAGCATGCCCAACGTACCGAAGAGCATTACTATGTTTCCGAAGAGGGGAAATGGGTGGAGCGCATCCGCCGTTTCTACACCTACGACTCCGACGGCAACCTGCTGAACGACCTCCAGCAGGCTTTGGAAGAGGGGCAATGGAAAAACAAATTCCAAAACAGCTACGCATACAATGCGAAGCGTCAGAAGACCTTTGAACTCTACCAAATTTGGGACGACACTCTCGGACGCTGGTTCGACCAGCACCGTTTCCATTACAGCTACACGGCAAAGGGAGAGCTGGACACCTTTTCCAGGGAGGACAACGATTCCGACTATCTGGCCCACATTTTCTACCGCTACGACAACCATGGCAACCGCATTCTGGAACAATGGCAATTATGGGACACCGCCTGGACGGACATCTTCCGCGCCACCTCCATCTATAACAATAACGACCAGCTGGTGGACTATCTGGAAGAGAACTGGAACCACACACACGGAGGGCCTCCCAAGTTAGAATGGGAACCATGGCTGCATTACGCCTACACTTATGACTCGCTCGGCAACAACACGGAGCTACAGACATGGATTTGGTTATGCGTGGAAGAGGAATGGATTAACGAAAAACATTTCTATTATACTTATGACACTCTAAAACGCATTGAATCCAAGCTGTTTATGGCCTGGAGCCGGAGCAAGCACGAATGGGTGAAAAAAGAATACAGCACCTATGAATATGACGGGAACAACAATCTTGTCCAAAGTGTGACACAGACACCCTACAACAACGAATGGATCAACCACCAGACCTGCACCTACATCTATGACGAAGCGGACAACATGGTCTCCAAGACAGAGGCCTTTTGGAACACTACCGACCAGTGTTGGGACAACAGCATCTGGTACACCTGGGATTATGACCCTGCAGGCAACCTTTTGGAGAACACCTATTACACCTGGGATGCCCAGAAGAAAAACTGGATGGGGGTTTACCGCAGCCTGAACCACTTCAACGGGCAAGGAAACGGCGACACCTGCCGTTACGAGATGTATGACAGCCGCAAGGGATGGTACCCGTTTGAAACGAACCTTTACGTGACCTACAACCAGACGGATACCCTCGGCGGATTCCACACCTCAAAAGTGAGCCTCCACTACCGCCTCTACCCCGACACCACGGGCATCAGGGAAGCATCCGCCCCCGAACTGCGCTGCTATCCGAACCCTACCCAAGCTAATATCAACGTCAGCACACCGAAAGGGGAGGTGATTTTACGCTACCAGATATGGGACGCCTCAGGCCGACTGCTGTCGGAACAGCAGCCTCACCAGACGGAAGTCGTCATCTCATTGAAGGATTGGCCGGAAGGATGCTATTACCTCCGCTGCCAAACCGCCAAAGGGATGCGGACACAAATGATTATCAAACAATAGAGTGGTGACAGCCTACGCTCAGAAAGGGATTTTCTGAAATTTGTCCATGATTTGGTAGGCAACCTCCAACGCATTGTAACCGTCATACACCGAGACCTCACACTCCCTGTTCTCCAAAATGCTCTGCACGAACAGGCTGAGTTCCGTCTGGATGGCATTCACATGAATTTCCGCAGGCTTTTCAACAAAGATGCGCTTTTTGCCCCTGCCGTTGCCCAAATCCAAAATAAGCGGCATCAGATCCTGGTCATCTTCAGGCACATAATCCCTCAAACGGATGATATTGGCCTCCTTTTGCTGGTAATCGACCGTGATATATGCGTTTTTCTGGAAAAAACGGGCGCGGCGCATCTTCTTCATGGAGACGCGGCTGGCTGTCAAATTGGCGGTACAGCCGTTTTCAAACTCAATTCGGGCGTTGGCAATGTCAGGTGTTTCCGTGATGACCGCCACACCACTGGCATGAATGCTCCTGACCGGTGATTTTACGGTATGCAGCACAATGTCGATGTCATGAATCATCAAATCCAACACCACCGACACATCAGTGCCGCGCGGATTGAACTCCGCCAAACGGTGGCACTCGATAAACAGCGGATTGTCAATGTATTTTGCAGCCTCCAAATAGGCATCGTTAAAACGTTCCACATGCCCTATCTGCACCTTCAGCCGATGGTCGCGGGAATATTGCAGAATCTCCTGCGCCTCCGGCAGTGTTGCGGTGATGGGCTTTTCAATAAAGACATGCTTGCCCGCACGCAAAGCCAGCATTGCCGACTCGTGGTGGTTAAGCGTTGGGGTGACAATGTCAATTGCATCACACGAGGCAATCAGTTCCTCCTTATGCGCGAAAAAACGGATGCCGAGCGTTTCGGCCACATCCGCCGCATTGTCGGCATCAGGGTCATAAAACCCTACAAGCTCCGCATTTTCAACCTCTTTCCAACATTTGATATGAATCTTTCCAAGGTGACCTGCACCCAATACGCCTATTTTTAACATCTCTATTTTAATATTAGCAATGACATTAACGGCATTACCCGCCTTTTGTTGTGTTTTCCTCTGAAAAGTTGTTGAAAAAATTTACAGGCCGCCTATAATCCGTATCGGCATTTCAAGTAATTTTGCATAATTTCTCCCTCCACGTAAAATCGGACAGTAGAAAAAATTTGTGAAGCATAATGAAGGACAGTTTATTGGATCAGGGGCAACGGCGGCGGCTGGTGGAACGGCTGCGCGAAAAGGGAATCAGGGACGAACGGGTGCTGCAGGCTTTCATGGAGGTTCCGCGCCATTATTTCGTTCCGGGATTCCTGCATGCGCACGCCTACGGGGAGGATGCGCTGCCCATCGCCTGCGGCCAGACCATCTCCCAACCCTTTACCGTGGCCATGCAGATGCAGCTGCTGGAGCTGCAACCAAAACAGAAAATACTGGAAATCGGCACCGGATCCGGCTTTCAGGCGGCCCTTCTGAAATCCATGGGCGCCTACGTCTACACCATTGAACGGCAGGCCGACCTGTACCATGAGGCGGAACAGCGTTTCCAACAGCTCAAGCTCCCCATCCCCATCAGGCACGGGGACGGCTACGCAGGCTGGCCCGAACTGGCCCCTTTCGACCGAATCCTGCTCACCTGCGGCGCAGCCGAACCACCGCAAAAACTGCTGGCACAGCTGAAAACCGGCGGCATCATGGTGGCCCCCATCGGGACGGGGGAGCAGACCATGACCCGGATTGTCCGGAACGCGGAAAACGATTTCCAAAGCGAAACCTTCGGGAGCTGCCGTTTTGTCCCCATGCTGGAAAAAGAGACCGGCTTTAATAAAAAATAGAGGACATCCCTGTTTTGTGTTGGGATTTTTTTTACTTTTGCACGCTTTTTAAATGCAACGGATAAACATTACTAAATTTTTAAAAACTAATGAGTTACAAAAAAATATTGACCATTTCCGGCAAAAGCGGATTGTTTAAGTTGGTTTCACAGGCGAAAAACAACGCCATTGTAGAGTCTATCACGGAGCATACCTGCATGCCGCTATTCATATCACATAAGGCCAGTTCTTTGGAGGAAATCTATCTCTTCACCCAAGACGGCACCCTCCCATTGAAAGAGGTTCTGAAACGCATACACACCTACACCAACGGAGGAAATGCAATCGACCACAAGGCTCCCGAAGCGGAAATCCGCAAGTACATGGAGGAGGTTCTTCCGGAATATGACCGTGAAAAAGTGCATTTTTCCGACATGAAGCGACTGTTCATGTGGTACAACATCCTGCATGACCATGACCTTCTGGAGATAGAAGACGAGGAGGAAAGCCAGGAGGCGAAAGCCGAATAACCGTTTTTCCGCCTTACCATAGGATTTTTTGAAAAAACCGCTCCTTTGTATTGAAAATTTGTTTAGTTTTGCAAATTATAGCACAAAGGAAGGCGTGAACCCATCCGGATATTTTTACTTGCAGAAATGCAGGATTTTATCTCTATGGAAAAACATTCCTTTGGGGATAACAGAAACTGATTTCGCATCATTAAAACCAAAAGAGCATGCATATTGCCATTGCAGGAAACATAGGTTCGGGAAAAACCACCCTCACCCAATTGCTGGCCAAACATTACAACTGGCTGCCGCAATTTGAGGATGCGGACACCAACCCCTATCTGACCAGTTTTTACGAAGACATGCAAAGATGGTCTTTCAATCTGCAGGTTTTCTTTCTGAACACCCGTTTCAAACACATTATTGACATACGTAACCAGAAAAAATCGGTGGTGCAGGACAGGACCATTTATGAAGATGCCTACATCTTCGCGCCCAACCTGCTGGAAATGGGACTGATGTCCTCACGGGACTTCAACAACTACTTCTCCCTGTTTGAAATGATCGACTCCTTCATCCAGGCACCGGACCTGCTGATTTACCTGAAGGCGGACATCTCCACCTTAGTGGCACAAATACAGAAAAGGGGACGCCCCTACGAGGACCTTATCCGTCTGGACTACCTGAAAAACCTGAACGAGAGGTACAACAAATGGGCGGAAAGCTACAATAAAGGCAAAATTCTGGTCATCAACGTGGATGAAATCAAATTCTCCGAGAACAAGGATGATTTGGGCTACATCATCAACTGTGTAGATGCGGAGCTGTTCGGATTGTTCACCGACCAGGAGGAAAACAGGGAGGAAACAGGGAAAAAAGGTAAAACCGGCAAAAAAAGAGTCCAATGAGATACATCGGCATAATCCCTTCCCGGTACCAGTCATCCCGATTTCCAGGCAAACCACTGTGCAAAATCGGGGACAAAACCATGATTGAGCATGTCTATAGCCAGGCGTGCAAGGTGAAACGCCTTGAAAAAGTGCTGGTTGCCACCGACCATGAGGAGATTGCCGCCTGCGTGCGCTCCTTTGGAGGGGAAGTTTGCATGACCGCATCCACACACCGCTCCGGCACAGAACGTTGCGCTGAAGTGCTTCGCAAACTCATGCCTGAATTCGAACCGGAAGGGACAGTCGTCATAAACATCCAGGGGGACGAGCCTTTTATCCGTCCTGAACAGATTGGAGAAATCATCACCTGTATGGAGAGACAACGGGCCGAAATTGCGACCCTCCTCCTCCCCTTGCGCAACGAGCGCGACTTTGCCGACCCGAATGTGGTGAAAGCGGTTCGCGGAGAAGATGGGAAAGCCTTGTATTTCAGCCGTTCACCTATTCCATACATGCGCAATTTACCCTTTGGCGAGATTCCAGTCTACCAGCATATCGGAATGTACGCCTACCGTGGGGATACGCTCCTGCACATCGTCAAACTGCCAGCCTCCGCCTTGGAGCAGGCGGAAAGCCTGGAGCAGCTGCGCTGGCTCTCCAACGGCTGCACGATTGCCACGGAAATCACCCGACACCCTGGCAACATTTCCATCGACACGCCCGCAGACCTGCAAAAAGCGATAGCCTATTACCAACAGATAAACCCAACGGAATGATTGCACTAATAAAAGCATACCTGATAGAGAACCAATTTGCCAAAATTCCCCAACTGGGGAGTTTCAGCATACAGTACAAGGAAGCCGGCATACATCCCATCCTGCACACCTTCACCCCGCCGGGAAACTATGTGCAGTTCACCCCCGACCCGCAGGAAACGGATATGGATTTCGTCAATTACGTGGCACGCAAGGAGAATTGTGATGTGGAAAGCGCCCGCAAAAAGATTGCCGAATGGGTGGAGACTCTTCACCAAAGCCTGCAAACCGAAAAAAAATATGAAATGGGGAGCTTGGGCACCTTCACCCAAGGTGTCATCAATCCGGAATTCACGCCCGCCCTTGATCCGGACATTTCGCCCAAATCATTCGCCCTTCCGGAATTCACGCTGCAACAGCCTAACCGCACAGAGGAAAAGGCTGAGCCGAAGGAACAGCCAGACGGAACCGGAAAGGCCGCTGCCGATAACAGCATCCGGATAGAGAAGGCGGTAACCGGCAGCATCCCGACAGAAACGACGGAACCTGAAACCGTTGAAAAGGAGGTGACAACAGAAATATCCTCCACAACCGATGATTCAGAAATTGCTGAAACAGAGGAGTATCCACGTTCCAAAAGGCATGTCGGACGAAAAATCTTCTACACCCTCTGCATCCTCTTTTTGCTGTGTGTCATTGCCATCGGTGTTTACGCATTCCTCCGTCCGGCGGATTTCGAAAGCAAAAAAGAGCAGTGCATAGCACAAATCCAAAACTTCATCCACCCCAAAGAAGCGGTGGCGACACCTCCTGAAGAGACACAACCTGTGGAAATTGAAACCGAAACCGCCCTGCTGGCCGACAGCACAGAAACCATTGGGGAGGCGGACAGCCTTTTGGAGAGCAATCCGGCAGAGGAGGCACACTGCTATGTCATCATCGGCGGATTCAGCAAAAACAGCAACGCCGACAACCTGGTGCTCAAGCTCCAATCCCAATATCCGGAAATGAAGAACCTTGGCCTGAACGAAAAAGGGACGCTCTACATGGTTGGTGCGGGCCCCTACACGGAACAGGAAGCGGAAAACCAAAAAGAGATTTTATCAGCGACCTATAATGACTGCTGGATTTTAACCAAATAAAATATTGTGACGTATGAAAAAAATCATCATCATTGCATTGTTCGCCATCACAGTGATTGGCATCAGCGCCTGCAACACCTACCAGCGTTGCCCCGCCTACACGGATGTACTTACCGAAACAGCATGCGACAGGGGCTGAAAACCTTGTTTTGCATTGCTTTACTGTGGAGTTTCCTCCCAAATATGTCCGCCCAGAGAATCCGTTTGGGCGAACCTGAAAAACAGATGGTCTCCTCCAAAGCGGCCAACGCCTACATCTCTTTCAGGAGCAATGGAGGTGGCATCGGTTTTCAAATGGAACGGCAGCTTTCCCTGCACAAAGGCAGAGGCTGGCGTATGGAATGGAGCTACAGCCGGCAATCGAAGGAGCGGAAAATCCACTCCTCCTATGGGGATGCCAAACGGGGTTTCGTTTACGGCAAGCTGAACCATGTATGGCATGTGAAAGCCGATTACGGTTTAACCCGCGTTTTGAACACAAAACCCTATTGGGGCGGCATCAGCACAGCCTATTATGTGTATGGAGGCGGTGCACTTGGTGTCACATGGCCTGCATACGTCAAAAGGTGGTACAAGGATGACCAGAACATGTTCCGGACCGTTTCGGAAGCCTACGACCCCGAAGTTCACACCTTGTCAAACATTTACGACGGAGATCGCTATTTCAAGGGAATTAGCGGACCGACTCTTCATCCGGGCCTCAACCTGCAGGGCGGGCTGCTTTTCGATTTCAGCAACAAGGATAAGAACATTATGGCACTCTCCATCGGCATGAGCGGGGAGCTGTATGCCATCCCCATCGAGTATATGGCCGGACAGAAACCGGAATACTGTCTTTTAAGCATTTATATCAATCTGCATTTTGGCAAGCGTTTTTACAACTGACACATGAAAAAAACAGGTCTCTTCATATTATGTCTGCTGTTTGCCGCACAAGGGTTTGCGCAAAAGGGTTCTCCCATACAATGTTCCGCCGACCTGCTGAAATTTGACGAGAACATTGGCAACGTGCAGATTTTCACAGGCAATGTGGAATTCCGGCATGAAGGGAGCACCGGCTATGCCGACACCGTGCTCTACTATCCTGAAAAAAACAGTCTGGAGGCCTTCGGAAAAGAGATCATCATCCACATCAACGATTCAGTCCATCTGTATGGAAAAAATCTGCATTACGACGGGGAGACCCGCATCGCTACCATTTACAGGGATGTGATGCTCTCGGATAACCGTGGCACGCTCTACACCGATGAAATGACCTATTACCGCAACGAGGACTACGGCTGCTACCTCACAGGAGGGAGAATTGAGAGCGACAGCGCCACCCTGACAAGTGTGATTGGCTATTACCACACCCGCAGCCATGATGTCTTTTTCCGCAGGCAGGTGGAGGTGCAACATCCCGATTTCACCCTCTCCGCCGACACGCTCCGGTACAACACGGCTTCCGAAACCGTCTATTTTATAGGCCCCACTGAAATGATTTCGGGCAGCCACCGCATTTGGAGCAGGGACGGCTGGTACCGGACAGGGAGCGAAGCGGCGGCCTTCTACCAACGGAGCCTCATTTACACGGACAGCCTGCTGCTGGTGGCGGACTCCGTCCATTACGAAAACCTGAAGGAGAAGGGGAATGCCTGCGGGAACATCGTCCTGATAGACACCCAGTCGCGGAACTGTCTGCAGGGCAACTACCTGGAATTTGACCGGCATGCCCGTTACGCCTTCGCCACCGATTCTGCCATGGTGACCTACATTGACCACGGCGACAGCCTCTTTTTGCACGCCGACACACTTTGGATTGATTTGGACAGCAACGACAAGGTGCAAAAGGCCAGTTCCTATCCTGAAACCCGCTTTTTCCGGAAGGATTTCCAGGGCCGATGCGGACGGATGGAATACTTTGCGGAGGATTCGCTGGTCAAAATGCTGCAATCGCCAGTCCTGTGGAGCGACTCCAACCAGTTTCTGGCGGACACGGTATTCGTTTTCATGACAGGGGAGGCCATCCGCGAGGTGCATCTGACCGGCCACGCCTTTGTGAGTGAAAATGTGCTGGCCGACATTCACTTCAACCAGGTGAAAAGCCCGCAGATGCAGGTTTATTTCAAGGAGAACCAATTGGACTACGCCATTGCGGAGCCCCATGCCGAATGCCTCTACTACATTTTGGAAAATGATACGGAACTGGTGGGCATCCATCAGGCCCAGGCGGAGCGGATGCGCCTGCGGTTTGAACGCAACGAACTGCAAACCATTACTTTCTACCGGCAAATCAAAGGGGAGTTCGGTCCCGACCCCATGTCGGACAAACGCTACCTGCCCGATTTTCTCTGGTTAGGGCAAATCCGACCAAAGGAGAAACAATCCATTTTCGTGCCGGACCACCACGAACGGGCCATTGTCACAGAAACTACAGAAGAGGATGAGTAAGCCGGAAGAAAGTATAATGAGTAGGCAACAGCCCCTTCAGGAAGCGTGCGCCACGAATGAGGCAAATCCCGCAATGGGAGAATGCGCCATGAAAGTGAATCCGGCAACGGGCGAACCGGAAGCGAACCTGCTGCTCTCCGTAGAAAAGCTCAGCATCACCTTCCCCTCCAAAAACGGACAACCGGCCACCGAAGCGGTGAAAAACCTCTCGTTCAATGTGGCGGAAGGCGAAATTGTGGGCATTGTGGGGGAATCCGGCTCCGGAAAATCGGTCACAGCCTTGAGCGTTATGCGTCTGTTACAAAAGGCACAATATCAGGGCAAAATCCTATTTTCCGGCAAAAACGGGGAGACAATTGACCTCCTGTCCTGCAACAACAAACAGATGTGCGCCTTCCGTGGCGGGGAAATGGGCATGGTGTTCCAGGAACCCATGACCTCACTCAACCCTTCCATGCGCTGCGGTGAACAGATTGCGGAAAACCTGAGGCTGCACACCGCCTGCTCGCGCAAAGCGGCCAAAGAGGAGGTTATCCGGCTGCTGCGGGAGGTGCAGCTGCCCCATCCTGAAAAAACCTACCGTGCCTATCCGCACGAAATTTCCGGCGGACAAAAACAGCGCGTGATGATTGCCATGGCCATTGCCTGCAAGCCTCGCCTGCTCATTGCGGACGAACCCACCACCGCCCTGGATGTTACTGTGCAGAAAACAATCCTCTCACTGCTGCTGGAGTTGCGGAAAAAACATGGTATCAGCATAATTTTCATCTCCCACGACCTTGGGGTCATCGCCCACATTGCCGACCGTGCCGTTGTGATGTACCGGGGCGAAAAGGTGGAGGAAGGAGCGGTGCAAAACCTGTTCCACAACCCGCAACACCCTTATACGAAGGGGCTTCTGGCCTGCCGCGTCCCTTTGGACAAACGCTACCGGCGGCTGCCGACCGTGCAGGACTTCCTGACCGGAATGCAGCCCCAAAAAGGCCAAATTCCAGACGGGAATCCTGACAACAGGGAAAACTCTCTCCATATCCAAATCATCAGCGAAGCCGAATGGCTGCAGGAGACCAAACGGATATGCGACACACCTCCGCTGCTGGAAGTCAAACATTTGAGCAAACTCTATCCGCTGCCGCACAAACTGTGGGAAAAACGCAGCTACCACCATGCGGTGGATGATGTCAGTTTTGAGCTGCACCAGGGGGAGACCTTGGGCTTGGTGGGGGAATCCGGCTGCGGAAAAACCACCTTGGGGCGCAGCCTTCTCCGATTAGTGGAACCCACCCGTGGGGAAATCCTGTACAACGGGCAAGATGTATGCCAACTCTCCAGAACGGCCTTGCGCCACCTCCGCAAAGAACTGCAAATCATTTTCCAGGACCCCTATTCGTCGCTAAATCCGCGATTCACCGCAGGCAGGGCCATTTTGGAGCCCATGAAACTGCACCGCTGCTGCGCCAACGACAAGGAAGGAAGGGAGACGGTGATGGAACTGTTGGAGCAGGTTCAATTGAAAGCCACTGATTTTTACCGCTATCCGCATGAGTTTTCCGGAGGTCAGCGGCAACGTATCTGCATTGCCCGCGCCCTGGCGCTCCATCCGAAAATCATAATCTGCGACGAGTCGGTTTCAGCATTGGATGTTTCAATCCAGGCCCAAATCCTCAACTTGCTGCTCTCCCTGAAAGAGCGGTATAATTTCACCTATCTCTTTATCTCCCATGACCTTTCAGTGGTGAAATTCATGTCCCACCGCATTATGGTCATGAAAAACGGACGCATGGAGGAGCTGCAATATGCGGACAGTCTCTACCGCCAGCCGCAATCGCCCTACACCCGCACGCTACTGGATGCAATTCCGTAAGTGGAGTTCAAAAAGGGAAATTCAGGGGGATAAAAAACTCTCCAAAAAAATTATTTCAGAAGTAACATCATCTGTATCCCATATTTTATTACATTTGCACTTTTGAATCCGGTAAAGATGGAAATACGTTTTTTGGGAACGGGAACTTCACAGGGCGTGCCTGTAATCGCCTGCCACTGCGATGTCTGCACATCATCTGACAGCAGAGACCGCCGCCTGCGCTCCGCCATTCTGGTGGAAGAGGCAGGGAAATGCTTCACCATTGACGCAGGCCCCGACTTCCGCCAACAGATGCTGCGGGAAAAAATTGAACATCTGGACTTTGTACTGCTGACCCATGAGCACAAGGACCACATTGCCGGCATGGACGATATCCGCTCCTTCAACTTCGCACAGCACATGAGCATGCCCATTTATGCCAACGCACGCACCTGCGCAGCCGTGAAGAGGGAATATGCCTACGTGTTCGAGGAGCACAAATATCCGGGCGTTCCCGCCTTCAGCCTGCACACCGTGGATAACAGAGCCTTTACCGTACAGGGCATAAAGATACAACCCATACAGGTGATGCATCTGAACCTGCCAATTTTGGGCTACCGCATCGGGAAAATGGCCTACATCACAGATGCCAGCCACATTGCGGAGGAGGAGCAGGAAAAACTGCAGGATTTGGAGCTGCTCATATTGGATGCGCTGCGCATGGAGAAACACTATTCCCACTTCAATCTGGCGGAAGCCCTTGATATGGTGGGGCGGCTGCATCCCCGCAAGGCCCTGTTCACCCACATCGGCCACGGAATGGGACTGCATGCCGCTGTAAACAAAACACTTCCGTCCAACGTACAGCTGGCCTACGACGGTTTGCGCATCCACATCGATGACCCTGACACCCCGCAGGAGGAGGCCGGAAAAGGGGGAATGGAATTTAATGGCGGCCTCATACAATGAAATTGGGAAAAAAACGTTTTATCTATTGAATCTAACACCAAACAGCAGCATATAACCATGAACATACAGTTTTTAGGAGCGACAGGAGGAGAGGTGACAGGCAGCAAGGTTCTGGTCACCACGATAACAGGGAAAAAAATATTGTTGGATTGCGGCACCTACCAGGGCAAGGGTCTGGAGACCGACTCCATGAACAGGGATTTGGGTTTTAATCCGGAAGAGATTGACATTCTGCTTCTTTCCCACGCACACATTGACCATTCAGGCCTCATTCCCTACATCTGCAAACAGGGTTTCAAGGGAAAAATATACTGCACCCACGCCACCCGCGACCTCTGCTCCATCATGCTTCCCGATGCGGGAAAAATACAGGAGAGCGATATTATCGACTTTAACAAAAAACAGGCGAAACTGGGACTTCCGCCCGGAGAACCCCTCTACACCGCACGTGACGCCTTCGCTTCGCTGCGCTACTTTATCAGCATGCCCACTGACTTGAAAATCACCATTGAAGAGGGCGTGCAAGTGGCCTTTTACGGAACCGGACACATTTTGGGCGGCTCCGCCATCGTGCTCTATTTCCAGGAGAACGGTGAGGAGAAGAGCCTCTGCTACACGGGCGACATAGGCCGGTACAACAAGCATCTGCTCAAAAACCCCGACCCGTTCCCCCAAGTGGACTACATCATCACAGAATCGACCTACGGCGACCGCAGGCACGAGCCAATTCCCAAGGCGGAGGAGAAACTGGCGCAGGTGGTGCAGGAGACCTGTGTGAAGAATCTGGGCAAGCTGCTGATTCCGTCATTTGCCATAGGACGCTGTCAGGAAATAATTTACATACTGAACCTGTTGAAAAAGAAGAACCGGCTGCCCGATGTGCCGATTTTCGTGGACAGCCCTCTTTCCGTTTCAGCCACAGATATTTACCGGCTTCATACCGAGTGCTTCAAGGATGACATTTTAGACGTGATCCGCACCCAGAAGGACCCCTTCGGTTTCGACAACCTGATATATGTCCGGACCAAGGAGGATTCCAAACGGCTGAACACCCACAACCGCCCCTGCATCATCATTTCGGCTTCGGGCATGATGGAGGCGGGACGTATCAAGCACCATCTGGCCAACAACATTGAAAACCGGCGCACCACCGTGCTTGTTGTCGGCTACTGCTCCCCCAACACCTTAGGCCACAAAATCGCCTCCGGGGAAAAAATTGTCTCCATCTACGGCAACAAATACCAGGTCAATGCACAAATCCGCCAAATCGACGCCTTGTCCGGACATGCCGACTACGAGGAGATGCACCGCTACCTCTCCTGCCAGGACAAGAACAAGGTGAAACAAATTTTCCTGATCCACGGCGAGAGGCCCGTGCAATACAAATATCGTGACTACCTGAATACCAATGGTTTCAAAAATATCTCCATTCCCGAATTCCGGGAAAATGTAATTTTGTGAAAATTTTTTTCAAATTTGATGCAACAAATCGGCTTTTTCTTCATCTAAACAGATAAGAAATATCGGAAACGCCGTATGGACTTTTCGGATGAGAAAATTATTGAGGGATGCCTGAAGAGAGATAATCTCTTTCGGGAAGCGCTGTACCATAAATATTCCGGAGAGATATACGCGCGGATTTTACGGTATACACGCAACAAAGCGGATGCGGATGACATTATGCAGGAGACGTTCATCCATGTGTTCAGCCATATCGGCCAGTTCAAAAAAAAGAGCGGCCTGGGAACCTGGATACATAGCATTGCAATCCATGAGGTGGCTGCCTTTTACAAAATAAAGGACAGATACCTGCTGGGGGAGACCTCCGTGGAGAAGAAGATGAGGCAGCAGCCGGAAGAGAAAGCGGATGAAGAGGAGATTAGTATGAAAAGACTCTTCAGCTACAACACCCTGCTGGAAATCATACAGCAGCTTCCCGACGGATACAGGATGATGTTCAACCTCTGCGAAATGGACGGATACTCTTCAGAGGAGGCGGCAAAACTGCTGCACTGCTCTCCGGAAAACTGCCGCTCGCAGCTGTCGCGTGCAAAGAAACAATTGAGGGAGATTATTAACAGCATCAAACAAAAAAAACTTCAAGATGAATGATTCTCAGCAGATAGGAGAAATTTTCCGGACAGGGCTGTCCAAGGGACCGGAACCCGACCCCGCAATCTGGGAGCAGATTCAGAAAAGAATGAGAATCCGCGACTTTTGGCGGAGCAGCAGATGGATATGGGCTGGCACGGCATTGCTCGGCGTGGCCGCCATCGCATGGATAATTGGCAAACAAACCAAGGAGACTACGGTTGCCACAGAGACCGCCCTCCTACAACAACCCGCGCAACAACCTGCGGAGGAACAGACTTTTGCCCTACAGACCATGAACAGATCCTCCAAAGAGGAAAAAATTGGCGTGAATGAGCCCTCGCATCAGGAGGAAGAAACCATTATTGCTGTTCCGGATGACAGCCAAGCCCCCATCCGCGAAACGGTGGAAAGTGAAGCGCCTGCCATGGTAACAGCGCCTATTCCGGAAGAAAAGGCGGCCCCCACCAAAAAATTGACGGAACCGCAGCGGAAAGCACCTGAAAAAAAGGCTGATCCCATCATTTCACAACCGCAGCCCCCAGCCATGACAAATCTCTCCGAAACTGCGCCGGAGGAAACGGCTGACAGCCTGCAGATCATCTTCCCTTCGGCCTTCACCCCCAACGGGGACGGCTTGAATGACACATACCGCCCTGACATTGAAGGAGAGACCACACAATACCTGCTGCGAATATACAACCCTTCGCGGCAGCTGATGTTCCAGACCACCCGTCCCGAAGAGGCCTGGGACGGCACTTTCAAGGGAACCGCGCAGCCGCACGGCGTCTACATCTACCAGCTCCTCTGCACCGACAAAAACGGCAAAAGGTACAGCCGACAGGGAAATTTCCTGATTCTTCGGCACTAAAGGAGACTTCAAAATAACAAGAATCCCGCAAAAATGCGGGATTCTTCTTTCACACACTCATCAAATTGGGAATTAAGGGAATTTTTAGAAGTTCCCTAAAGCTCTATCCGTTCCACATTCTCCAACGGAACCTCCACGGAGGCGGTGCCAAGCAGTGGGAAACGGACAATGACCCTTTTCCTTTTGCCAACATCGATCAGCTCCCCTTTCAAGCCGCAGAGCGGCCCCCTGACCACCATCACCTTCTCCCCTTTATGCAAGGGCTGCTGGGTGACAGAGACCGGCATTGCGCTTTGGGAAAGCATGAACTTGAAGGTTTCCATCTCATCAGGCGGCACAGTGACCGGATGATATGTCCCCCCCTCCGTCATATAGCCATATAGACCGTAAATCTCACTCAACAGGGGAATACGGCGTTTTTCGGTGATATACAAAAAAATCATGCCCCGCATGACAAGCACGTCCACCCATTTCATGCGGTCGCTCCAACGCTTGTGCACCCGCTGCACCGGCAAAAAATACTCCTCCCCCTTTTCCCGCAAGGCTTCAGCCGCACGCTTCTCCTGACAGGATTTCACAAAGCCCACATACCAGAACTTTTCCGCGCTCATAGCCTAGCGTCTACCATTTCACGGGGCAGAAAGCCTTTGACATCATACAGGACGCTGACCGGTTTCAACAATGCTTTTAGGTCGGCCTGCAAAAACTCCTTATGGGCCACGGCCAGAATCACCGCATCGAACGCAGTTTCCGGAAGCTGCCGTTGAATTTGCAGCCCATAATGACGTTTCACCGCATCCACATCCGCCCAAGGGTCACACACCGTGATGTCGGCAGTATATTCCGAAAGGGTTTGGATGATGTCCATCACCTTGGTGTTCCGCGTATCCGGACAATTCTCCTTGAAGGTGAAGCCCAAAATCAGAATCTTGGCATCCTTGACCATGACCCCCTTTTTGTTCATGCACCTGATGACCTGGTTGGCCACATAGGCCCCCATGCCGTCATTGAGGCGGCGTGAAGTGTGCATGATTCGCGGCAACACACCGTAAACCTGGGCTTTCTGTATAAGATAATAGGGATCCACACTGATGCAGTGCCCGCCCACCAGACCGGGGCTCAAACGGATGAAATTCCACTTGCTTGCGGCGGCATCCAACACATCATGCGTATCGATTCCCATGGCGTTGAATATCTTGGCCAGCTCGTTCATGAAGGCGATATTGACATCCCGCTGGGAGTTTTCAATAATTTTGGAGGCCTCCGCCACCTTGATGGAGGGAGCCTTGTGCGTGCCGTTTACCAGAACGGAACGGTATACGCTGTCGATCAAATCGGCGATTTCAGGAGTGGAACCCGAAGTCACCTTCTTGATTTTCTCCACCGTATGCTCCTTGTCGCCCGGATTGATGCGCTCCGGAGAATAACCGGCGAAAAAGTCGAGGTTGTAGACCAAACCGCTCACGCGGGCCACTACCGGCAAACACTCCTCCTCCGTCACACCCGGGTAGACAGTTGATTCATAAACAACCACATCGCCTTTGGAAATCACCTTCCCCACACTCTCCGAAGCGCCTAACAGCGGCGTCAGGTCCGGATGGTTGTTCTTGTCAACCGGCGTGGGAACCGCAACCACATAAAAGTTACAGTCACGGATCTCCTCCAGGCAGGAGGTGCAGCGGAAACCGTTACGCAACGCCTCCTGCAGCAAACCGTCCTCCACCTCCAGGGTTGTGTCGTGACCGGCATTCAGTGTGGCCACGCGCGCCTCATTCATGTCATAGCCAATGGTTTCATATTTCGTGGAAAAGAGCCTGGCCAAAGGCAGACCCACATAGCCCAATCCGACGACAGCAATGCGTATCTGCTTCATTATCTTCCTTTATACATATCCTCGTAATACCTTTGGTAATCACCGCTGGTGACATTGTCCATCCACTCCTGGTTGTCCAAATACCAACGGACCGTCTTTTCAATACCCTCCTCAAACTGCAGGGAGGGCTCCCAACCCAGCTCGCGCTGCAGCTTGGAGGAATCGATGGCATAGCGCAAGTCGTGTCCGGCACGGTCGGTCACGTATGTGATCAGATCCATATCCTCGCCCTCTTTTCTGCCCAACAGACGGTCAACCGTGTTGATCAGCACTTTGATGATGTCAATGTTCTTCCACTCGTTGAACCCGCCGATGTTGTAGGTCTCAGCAATCTTTCCCTTATGGAAAATCACATCGATGGCGCGGGCATGATCCTCCACATAGAGCCAGTCGCGCACATTCTCGCCCTTGCCGTAGACAGGAAGCGGCTTCCGATGACGGATATTATTGATGAACAGAGGAATAAGTTTCTCGGGGAACTGGTATGGACCATAATTGTTGGAGCAGTTGGTCACGATGGCGGGCAGGCCGTAAGTGTCATGGAAAGCCCTCACAAAGTGGTCGCTGCTGGCTTTTGCCGCGCTGTAGGGACTGTGCGGCTGATATTTCAAATCCTCGGTAAAGAAATGGTCGCCGTAGGCCAGATGGTGCTCACCGCTGGAGGCCTTGGTGGTGAATAGAGGCTCGATTCCCTGGGGATGCGTCAGTTCCAACGCCCCGTACACCTCATCGGTGGAGATGTGGTAGAACCGTTTGCCCTCGAACTTCTCCGGCAGGGACTCCCAATAGAGCTTTGCCGCCTGCAGCAGCGAAAGGGTGCCCATCACATTGGTCTTGGCAAAGGTGAAGGGATCCTTGATGGAGCGGTCCACATGGCTTTCCGCCGCCAGATGGATGATGCCGTCCACCTGATATTTCCTGAAGATTTCCAGCACCTTCTCAAAATCGCAGATGTCGCATTTCTCAAAACTGTAATTTGGCTTGTTCTCGATATCCTTCAAATTGGCCAGATTGCCCGCATAAGTGAGCTTGTCCAGATTGATGATCCGATACTCGGGATATTTATTGACAAAAAGGCGCACTACATGGCTTCCGATGAAACCGGCTCCTCCTGTGATGATGATATTTTTCATTTCCGATCTTTTTATATTGAACAGACTATTTGACATTCAAACACTTTGCCTCAGCGCTTCATTTTCCTCCCTTCAGTTCGTCAATCACCTTCAGCAGATATTGTCCGTACTGGTTTTTCAGCATGGGCTGTGCGTTTTGACGCATTTTTTCCTCAGAAATCCATCCGCTCCTATAGGCGATACCCTCCAGGCAGGCGATTTTCAATCCGGTACGCTTCTCGATGACCTCCACAAAAGTTGAAGCCTCCGAAAGGCTGTCGTGCGTGCCGGTGTCCAGCCAGGCGAACCCGCGCCCGAGGGTTTGCACCTTCAGCTCCCCATCTTCCAAAAAGCGCTGGTTTACAGTGGTTATTTCCAGCTCTCCCCGCGCCGACGGCTTGATAGTTTTGGCCACATTGACCACCTTGTTCGGATAGAAATAGAGCCCCACCACCGCATAATTCGACTTGGGATGCTGCGGCTTCTCCTCAATGGAAAGGCAGTTCCCCTGCTTGTCGAATTCCGCAACGCCGTAACGCTCCGGATCATTCACCCAATAACCGAATACGGAGGCTTTCCCCTCCTCCTCGGCGGTACGCACCGCCTCCTTCAGCATCTTAGTGAAGCCGTTGCCGTAGAATATGTTGTCACCCAGCACCAAACAGGCGCAGTCGTTTCCGATGAACTTCTCCCCGATGATGAATGCCTGGGCCAGTCCGTCGGGAGAGGGCTGCTCCGCATACTCGAACCGGACACCGTAATCGGAGCCGTCACCCAGCAGCCGCTGGAAACCGGGCAGATCCTGCGGTGTGGAAATGATCAGTATCTCACGGATACCGGCCAGCATCAATACCGAAATTGGGTAATATACCATGGGTTTGTCATAGATGGGCAGCATCTGCTTGCTCACCCCCTTGGTGATTGGATACAAGCGGGTTCCACTGCCGCCTGCCAAAACGATTCCTTTCATGCTTTTTCTGTTTTTATGGTTATTCTGTTTTATTTTCCTGTGACAATGACGTTGTCTCCTTATGTAAAAGGCCCTCCTCCTCACGGTACTGCCGTCCGCAGCTGCACCGCAGGGTTTCGGGAAGCCGTTTGCCGCATTCGCACACCCAGCCGATTTGCCGCGCCGGAACCCCCGCCACCAAGGCGAAGTCCTTCACCGCCTCCGTAACCACCGCACCTGCAGCCACCAAGGCACTCTTTCCGATACGGTTGCCGCAAACAACGGTACAATTGGCGCCAAGCGAGGCCCCCTCGGCCACATAGGTTTTGGTATAGATACCATGCACCGGAAAATGCGCTCTCGGTGTCTTCACATTTGTGAACACGCAGCTCGGACCGCAAAACACATTGTCGGCCAGTTCCACGCCCTCGTATACCGACACATTGTTCTGCAGACGGACACCGTTCCCGATACGCACGCCGCTGCCAATGTTCACATTCTGACCCATGGAACAGTTCCTTCCAATCACAGCCCCTTTCTGGATATGGCAGAAATGCCATATCTTTGTGCCTTCACCAATCTGCACACCCTCGTCTATATAACTGCTTTCGTGTACGAAATAAGAATTCTCTTCCGGCATGTTCCCTCCGATTTAATTGTTCCAGTGAAACGGATGCGTCGTAAGCGGATAGCGCGCCATGGGATGGTAGTCGCCTCTAAGGCCGATGGCTTCCGCCCGGCGTATGCCGCTTACCAGTTCGATACTGGGGCGTGCATCCTCCATGGTGAAGCCCTCTCCCGCCAAAATCTTCTCATAACTGCGGGTGTGAAGTTCGGTAAATCCCTCGCTGAACTCAAACTCCTCCCCGTCCACCTTAATGGAGCGGAATGTTGTTTTTCCGGCCTCCTTCACCTCTTTCGGAAGATGGTTCTCATTGATGCTCAAAAAATAGCGCACCCTCGCCTTTTCCAATTCCAAAAAACCGGCCACGCGGTCATGGGAGCGCACATGCACCACACTCCTTTGCAGCGGGCCGAATATCCAGAGCAGCATGTCGTAAAAATGCACCCCTATGTTGGTGGCCAGACCTCCGCTTTTGCTGTCGTCACCCTTCCACGAAGCGTAATACCAGTTGCCCCGCGAAGTGATGTAGGTCAGATCCACATCATAAACCTTGTTTTCCGGACAAGCCTTTATCTTGTTGTACAAAGCGATGACAGACTCATGCAAACGCAACTGCAGAATGGTGTAGACATGATGCGCACAGGCCTTTTCCATCTGCTGCAACGTGTCAATGTTCCACGGGTTCAGCACCAAAGGTTTCTCACAAATCACATTGCAGCCCAAACGGAGTCCGTAACGGACATGGGAATCGTGCAGGTAATTGGGTGAGCAGACTGTCAAATAGTCAATGGGGATGCCCTTGCCCACCAAAAGTGTGTTATGACGGTCAAAAAGCTCCCTCTCCGTAAAAAAGGCGGCTTTGGGAAAATATTGGTCAATAATCCCCACCGAATCGGAAATATCGCATGCGGATACCAAATTGTTGCCTGTATCCCTAATGGCCTTCAAATGCCTTGGAGCAACATAACCCGCTAAGCCATACATGATAAAATTCTTCATTCTCTACAAAATCATCTTTAGTCTAAAGAATTTGCAAATTTCCACAAAATTCCGATATGATTTTCACATATACACAAAAAATTTTGAGAAGTCCCCTTGAGGTGAAGAAATCAAAGGGGGAGTTCTGACAAGAATGCGGCATGGTCGTGAGAGCTTTTGGGGACTTTTTTTGCCCAAACACCGCATGATATCTGAAAAAGTGCTACTTTTGCAAAACAGTAAAAGAATAGAAAATAAAGAAAAAATATGGTCATTGACGAATCCCTTTTGAAAGAACTGCTTGCAGAGGCGGCAAAATCGCCCCGCCTCCGGATGAACCGCGACATGCGGAACTCTCCCGACGACCGCTCCCAACGGATGCTGAATGCGCTGCTTCCCGGCACACAGCTGCCCATACACCGTCACCAAAAAAGTTCGGAGACGGTGATTATCCTTTATGGCAAACTGAAGGAAATCTATTACAACGAACGCGGCGAAGTCACAGAGGAGCACCTGCTCGCCCCCGCCAGCCCCTGTGTGGGGCTGTGTGTCCCCAAAGGGCAGTGGCATACAATTGAAGTGATTGAACCTTCGGTTATTTCCGAGATGAAAGAGGGAAGCTATGAGCCGCTGACTGCGGAGGACACCCTTGAATTGCCCGTGAGGTGACGGAGATAGGTCATGCGGATTTAATATATTGAATATCAATATATAATAATCAAAATGGGTATAACAAAAGGGATGCCACAATGTGGCATCCCTTTTGTTTTTGTACAGACTCGGCATGCCGCGTCTGTACGAATATGATTTGCCGAATTGTAGAGACGCGGCATGCCGCGTCTCTACAGGAGGGCCATTTTGATGTTGTCCACGATGTAATTCACCTCCTCGTCGGTGACCATCGGGCCGCTGGGCAGGCAAATACCGCGTTTGAACAGGTTCTCGCTGATGCCGTTGGTGTAGGCGGGGGCATTTTTGTAGACCGGCTGCATGTGCATCGGTTTCCACAACGGACGCGCCTCTATGCCCTTCTGGTCCAGAAAAACCCGCATCGCCTCCACATTGGCGTTTGGCTCGCAATCGGTGTGCAGGCTTTCGCTGGCATGCACCACGCCGCCTGCGCCGCCAACAGCTCCAGAAACGGCAGCCCCGTAGGCATTCTCCTCTCCCTTCACATGCAGCTTTTCATCAAGCAGAAGCGTGCAGAGCCAGAAATTGCTCTCATAGCGGCTGTCCGGTGCCATGTGCACAGTAATGCCCTCCACCTTTTCAAAAGCCTCCTCGTACATCTGCTGGATGTGCCTGTGATGGGCGATGTGGTCGGCGGCCACAGTCATCTGACCGCGACCTATACCGGCGCAGATGTTGCTCATCCGGTAGTTGTAGCCGATAGCCTCATGCTGGTAATAGGGATAGGCCTCCCGCGCCTGCGTGGCCAACCACATTATGCGCTGCCACTCAGCATCGTCCGGGCAAACCAACGCACCGCCGCCAGAGGTGGTAATCATTTTGTTCCCATTGAAACTCAGCACCCCGTATTTGCCGAAAGTGCCCAGCACCTGTCCCTTCCAACGGCTGCCGAAACCTTCCGCAGCATCCTCAATGACAGGAATTCCGTAGCGGTCGGCAATCTCCATTATCCGGTCAATGTCGTAAGGCATACCATAAAGCGCGACGGGGACAATGGCCTTGGGCTTGCGACCCGTTTTTTCAATGCGTTCCCTGATGGCCTTTTCAAGCAGCTCCGGATCCATGTTCCAGGAATCCGCCTCGCTGTCAATGAACACCGGTGTCGCACCCAAATAGGTGATGGGATGCGACGAAGCGCAAAAGGTGAACGACTGCACCAGCACCTCATCCCCAGGCTGCACGCCGCAGGCAATCAACGCCAGATGCACGGCGGCGGTTCCCGCCGAGAGGGCTACCACACGTTTGTCCAACAAGGTCGTTTCGACAGGCTCAACGACCTTAATTTCATTCACGAATTGTTCCAGGTCCTTTTCGAACCCGTTCACATTCGGGCCCAACGGCACCACCCAATTGGTGTCAAAGGCCTCCTTGATATACTTCTGTTCCATGCCTGTATCCGACATGTGGGCCAGGCAGAGGTAAATACGTTTGTTCATATCTTTTTTATTTTTAATTGTTTATATCTGTTACAGTTTGAGGTGAAGCTATTTCACCTGTTTTTTCCGATATATAGGGAATTAAAGGGACTATGCCATAAAATTGCATAGTCTCGAGGTGTTTTTACTATAAAAAATCTGATAGAAAGGGTATTTTACAATGAAAGTTGAGGTAAGTAGAATTTGGAACTATGCAAAACGACTGCATAGTTGCTATTTTCTGTTAACGCTTTGAATATCAAAAATTTATTTTTTTGAAAGAGCTACTTTATCAGCAATTCTCTAATTAAATCACATGAAATAAATAGTGACAAAAGACCTGTTACAATAACAGAAACCGTCCATGCAACAATTTTAAGTATTCGTTTTGTTGTAAAATGTACACGCGCCCACCTCACATCCTCTGCGCATACTTTTAGCAAATCCTCCAATTCAACATATTTGTTGTATGCTGCATCGTATAACTGTAAGGCTTGCGTGCTATCTGTGCTTTCAACCAATTTTGCCTGCTTGACCGTATCCGCTGCTTCACGCTTCAGTTTCTTATATTTCGGATAAAACTCACCATTGTCCAAAACCTTCAAGTCAACATTCTGAGTCTGCCTCTCAAAATTTTCCACATTCTTAAAAAGCAGTATATTGAGGCATTTGAAACAATCCAATGTGATTCTAACGATATGACGGCTTGCCTTTTGCAATTCGTCTTTCATTCTCTCGTCTGGCATATCAGGAAAATAGCATCTTGCTATATGGTCGGTAAATGCACGTATCTCATTGAACAAAGGTTGAGGCATAGTTTCGCTACGAGCCTCAATTTCAGCAATAAGTGGCTTTATAACTTGGTTGTACTGGGAAAATAGTTCGTTTGATCTGGCTTCAAATAATGGGTTTATCATCCAATTTTCTTAATTTCTCTGTCAATCCATTCGCGAGTCAGTAATCTGTTGAAGAAAGTATATAATGAACCTCTGCTTATCAGCCTTCCGATTACTGTGGACAAACGAAGTTTTTTTCCTATGTTTTTCTCAATATGACCGTCCAACGACATAGCATCCATTTCCATAATGTCATCAAAAGATGATAACCGTAAATTTCTTACGATATTGCTCTTTGCCGTATTACTCAGACTATAAGAATTTTGTGTCATTTTTCTTTCCTTTTCAAAAATTGCTGCAAAAATACAAAAATTATCAATATGAAGGGTCTTCTAATTTTTTTGAATGCAAAATTAGTCAATTTTCAGACACAAATTCATCCACCCTCAAAAAATATTTCACACCTCTCGCAAAATCCCTCCTTCCTATCCAGCTCACAACAACCAACTATGCAAAACCGCTGCATAGTCGCTATTTCATGTTTAAGCTGATGGACGGATTGACGGGGGACATTATACTTCTATTATTACTTAAAAACTGAAACCAAATAGTTTACCGCTATCATTTTGGTCATTCAACGTCAAGAATTGTTCTGCATTTGTAAATGATAGAAGAATATTCTGTGGTACATCATCCTCTATGGAAGAAAAAATATATTGCAAGTTGTATCTTTGACAATAATCACGTGCAACTTGGACAAACAGTTCTTTCTTGCGGTTGTCCAATCCTTCAAAAACACCATCGTGATAAACAAAGCGGAAGAACGACTTTGAACTATAAGTCGCCAGAACTGACAAATCAAATGCTACGCACAACATCTTATTATAAGTATTTCCATATCCTTCTGCTGTTGCCTCTGCAGTCTCATCTGGTGCAACATCGGTATTGAAGTCCACATTGCCCGTCTTATTGGTTCGCACATAAAGAAGAGCACTAACACCAAATACCGTGCGAAATATCTCATTGAAGCAACGCTTAATCGTAGATGGAACATCTCCATCCTGGCGTTTCAATTGGGTAGTTATCTCTTTACTAATCTCCTTCTGCTCTTGTTGAACATTTTCAATCTCATCATTAAGCGTAGATATAACATCCACATTGCGCAATTGAATCTCAAGGCGATTTACTTCGCCCTCAAGTTGAGCCAGTTTTTTCTGATAAACCTTGAACTTATGGAAAGTGTCTCGATCCTGTAATGCGTCAAGAGCATCACGACGCTGACCGTCAAGCTCCTGTAGGCGATGACGTAAAGAACGCAGATTATCTTCCATTGTCTGAGCCTGCTCACGAAGATAGTGATTTCGCTCACGTGTCACCTTGACATTGAACTGATACAAATCATCAAAACTATGGGCTAAATTGTCAGGGAAATACACATTCACCTCTTCATAAATCTGTTTCAATTGTTCCAAGTCAAACGATGGCAGATTGGCTATTGAAGATTTTACGCGTTCCAAATCATAGCTCAAAGCATACTCGCGAGTGTTGAGTTCGGAAATGTTGCGTTCTATTTCGTCAACCAAGTTCTGGCTGATATGCTGCTCTTCCGAATAGAAACTAAATGCATCCACACGCTTCTGCATTTCATCACGCTCGCTCATACGCAGTTCAAGAGTACTTTTCACCTTGTCGTAATCATCGGCATTCACCGACATCTCAACACTGATAGCGTTGCTTTTTGCCCGCAAATTCTCAAGTTGGTCATCAAGCTCATATTTGCGTTTCAGTGCATCACTGTCATAGCCCAAAAGTTCAAAAACCACCGGCTTCCAATCCTTATGTTTACCATTGAGGAACTTACCCAACTGGAAAACATTAATGTAGTCTTTCTGGGTTCGCAGAAAGAAAGAGACCGTCTTGCGATACGGCCAGTCAGGAATGACATCAAAAGCAAGTTGTGCATTGAGATATTCACGAGCCTTTTCCAAAGGGACATTCGTTTCGTTCCATTCGATATCTTCCGTACATATTATCGCGGATTCACTACTTTTGAAACAGATACGTGTAGCCTGAATTACCGAACGGCGGATAGTTAAATAAGAGCCATCGTTCAATGCTATTTCAAGATAGAAGACATGCTTGTCAAACAGTGGGCTGTATTTTTTGAAGATATGATTCTTGTCAATATTCTTCAGTAACATGAAGTCAAGCACATCAATGAGAGTTGACTTCCCCAAGTTGTGGGAATCTTTCTGCACATCATCGCGCTTACTCACTTTTCCCAACACAACGTTTAATCCCTCATTAAAGGTCATGTTATGGAAACGGCTGTCGTTTGAATATAATTTGCTCAGTCTCATAATTGCACAAGATTTATAGAGTCAGAATTTATTTGATAGCTAATCTTGCCAAGAGCGTAGAGAAAACTCAATGCCTGAACAAAAAGCAACCTCGCATTGTCGCCAAGTGAAGCAGAAACATAATTCTCCAAGTCGTCATACTTCTGAATAGGACAGTTGTATAATGACTTAAGTATCACACCGCCAATATTTACTAATGAAAGGTTCAGATTTGTATATTTATCAGGCATTATCATATTATCTCTCCTATTCTTTTCTGCCTATATCGCAATTCCAATACATATAGTGTACAAACACCCTTACCAAGGCACGTATGCGGAATATGTCTGAACTTGTATCTGCACCTGTGATAGCATCAATGATGGTTTCCAGAATCTCTTTGAAACTATACTGATCCGAATGTTTTTGAATATATCCTCTCAAATCCGAGGTTGTGTTTTTATACTTTGCAAGATACTGGACGTTTCTTGGATCCTGTAGAAAGCACTCAATTGAGCGGAAAAACTGCAGTGAATGACTTTTGATGTCGCTGAAATAAGCTTCGTCAATATTATTCAAGATGTTCTTACGCCCTTTATCGGCATATTCAAAAGGTGCGGCATCTTCTATCGGTGCCGTATCTATCCAACCTGTGTTATTACTAAAAAGCACAATTACGTCGCGGATGTCAGATTCATAGAATTGGTCTGGAAGGATATAACGTATTAATGAATACTTCTTAATCAACTCGGGACACTTTTCAACATAACGGATTAAATCTTCCAATCCGATTACATCAGCATTCTGTATACCTAATCCATTTTGCAAGTGCTGACGCAATGAGTTATGTACACATCCAGGAAGTTTGCGATTTGTGAAAAGTAAATAGCAATCAAAGGCCTGACCCTTTTCAGTACGCATATGTAGCAATCGTTCTATCTCATGGTTGACAATACTTGACTGATTAGAAAAAAAAGTATTGTCAGCACAACTGGCTTCAATGGCTGAAGTATGCTTTGCCTGAATGATAAACCTTCCACTCCACGGGGCATTTGAGGACGGATAAGACTGTGCCGTTCCTTCAAAGAAGCCGTCTTTACCGCCATCCGGACCCTTAGCAAAAGAATGGACTCCAATTCCCAGTAGATTGTTACACAGGTCAACAATCAGTTTTTCAAAGTCATCTTCACTAATATAATTGAAGGCATATGATATCATTGCATTTGTTCTTTTTTTAGATTTGCAAAGATAACGAATTTTTTTCAATAAAAGTATTTCCATGCAATTTTTTTCTCATCTACTCGACTCTCGCCAGCAGATTGAATCAGTTCTGTTCTAAATGTAGCCAGTCTCCTTTAATAAATCCCTCAAGTTTATCCATCTGCTCGATCAATCCAGCCTTTACTGATTCTGAAGACTGCATTTGATTTATTATGTCGCGAAATGATTGTAGATTTGCCAAACACACTGCCGTTGATTCCATACTCTTTCTATGAGCATCTGCGGCAAGTTTATCCATCAAAACTTTAAGAAATCCCTGCACCCGAATTGAAACTTTTACCAAAGATTCCGCCCTATTCAATGCAGAAACAGGTTTCACTTTTTCAATTGTTGAAAGAATAGTCTGCACGTTGTTAATCTTTTTGTTCATCGGATGAACAAACAAAACTCTATCAGCCTTTTCCTTGTCATTTATCTGCGCATTGAGATTTTTCTCAATTTCCTTTGCTTCTTCTATAAGCGATTTATCTTCCACTGGAATCATCTTGAAGATATATGCCCATAACTTATCCTCTCTATAACCCTCATCATATCCATACAGTCTTTCAAGTGTAGAAACAATTGTAATTGTCAATCGACGGAGATTAAACGCATACTCCGGACCGCTATTCGATTGAATATAGGCATGAATCGAGGTAGCAATATCAACGAGCATTATCCTTATTAACAATCGTGTATTACCCATTTTATCCATATCGTTTGCCTCAGGAAAACCCATTTGTTTTTCCTCAGCAAACTTTTTAATACGGACTAAACCTCTTTGCACTCTAGCCTCAACATCAATCTGTGAAGCTCTTTGCAAAATATTAGTTAAAGCCTCATCAATTTTTTCATTTTTCTTTAAGTATTCTGCCAACAACCCTTGTTCAAAGAATAAAATGTCGTTTGGCGCTTCTACGTCAGGTAGAATCTCACCGTTTAACTTCTCAACCGATTCAATCTGATTGCAAAAAATCAAAACGCATTGCAGCAAATCACACAACGGAATAAGCCGTTTCATCACCTCTTCCTCATTGCTCGTATCAAGAAGGTTCTGATAAACTTTCAATAAGTCATCATCATAGTGATAAGCCAAATCCCGATTATCTTTTTCCAATGCAGCATTTGCTATCACCTCCAGTTTACTTGTTATAGCATCATATAATCCCAAGAGTGTTTTATACAATTCTCCTCTCCCTTCAAATACCATCTCATGCAATACTTTCCCAATCTTGGACCAAGTGGTATATTTCCGTACGTTTTCAAAGCCAAGCAGCAATTTATAGCACTCATGCATATCCGCCCGTAGATTTATCAGATGCAACCGTTTTTCAACCGCACTAATCACAGAAAAAAGAGCGTTAATAGCTGTTGCCAAATTGACAAGGACAAACTTTACATTCATCCTCATTTCCGGAACAAGTTCAAGCAATGGAGAGACCTTCCCCTTACACTCATTTGCAACAACAGTATCACGCTTCAGCGCAGGATACAAATCATTTACCGCGAGCGATGTGTTTTTTATCAACTTTTCAATGGAATCTTCCGCAGCTTGCATTATTGTACTCCCTATTCTTTAGACCATTTTTACCTTGACTTAAGGTAATTCTCATTTGTTGGTTTATTATTTGCAAATTACAATTATTTATTTATAAACACTGTACAAATTTTTGGGGTTCATTGTAGCCATATTTAGGTTATTTCCTGTTGTGCATGTTCTGCGCATGGCAAACATCAACCACAGTTACAGTTTCACCGTCAAAGATGTAGGCGAAATACCACTTGTCGGTGTTGGCCATGTAATATCCTTTCCAACGGTCAAGCGTTGGCTTTCGCCTGAGCAGGGAACGTTCAATCTGGCAAATGGAATCTAAAGCCTCATCAATATTCTGATGCATCAATTGCTCAGAATAGGTATGCTTATACTTCTTAGCTACATTGCGATAAAACGTGTTAATCTTTCTTGCGCATTTTTTCTTTACATGATATTTCATGGCCGTGAGTATTCTTTTCTTACGGTCTCGTGCAACATGGCACGCAATTCTTCGACATCCATAGTATCGGAAGCATCCACGTCAAGTTCTTGAATCATCAAATTGACTTGATGCTGAACCCACTGACCGATACTTTCGGTAGTGGTGAGACTTGGATTGATACGCCGCATTATAGCTTCATCAACTTTTATATTAACTGTGCACATACCTTTTCTGCTTTTGTTTTCAATTTGCAAATATCCAAAAAAAACGGACACAAATTCATCCACCACCCAAAAAAATCACGTCTCTCGCAAAATCCCCCCTCCTTCCTATCCAGCTCACAGCAGAACACCCAAAACCAACTATGCAAAACCGCTGCATAGTCGCTCAAAAAATGCCTTTCAAAAAAAAGAAATCGCTCTCAACGCTTTCAACCAACAAGGAGATTGGGAAGCGAATGCTTCCCAATCTCCTTGTTTTAAATTTCATCCCGTTGAATCGTTGTCGGTTTGTTATGTCAAAGAGATTCGTTTTACACCACCTCAAAAAAGGTGTCCGGCTTTTCGGGGTTGAAAATCTCGTTGCAGTACATGACGGTAACAAGGTTCTCAGTATCGGAAAGGTTTATGATGTTGTGCGTATAGCCGGGAAGCATGTGGATGCACTGGATATTGTCGCCGGTGACTTCAAACTCCATGACCTCATCCGTGCCGAGTTTGCGCTCCTGAATAAGGCCGTGGCCGCTGACCACGATGAAGAACTCCCATTTGGTGTTGTGCCAGTGCTGTCCCTTGGTGATGCCGGGTTTTGAAATATTGATTGACACCTGGCCGCAATTCAAAGTATGAACCAGTTCCGTAAAGGAACCCCGGTTGTCCACATTCATTTTTAGTGGGAACGCAACTTTCTCTTTTGGCAGATAGCTCAAATAGGTGCTGTAGAGCTTCTTAGCGAAGCTGCCGGCTGGAATTTCGGGTATCATCAAGGTCTTGGGCTGCTCGGCAAAACTCTTCAGCAGCTCAACGATACCGCCAAGGGTAATCTTGTTGGTTACCGGACAGAAGCAATATTTGCCGTCTTCCTTCGGTAGCACCTCCAGCCCATCAAACTCGCAGCGGTGTTCACGCCCTTCGAGGCAAGCCATCATCTCGTCAACCAAGTCATCAATGTAAAGCAGCTCCAATTCCACCGACGGGTCGTTCACCGTATAAGGCAAATCATTGGCAAAAGCATTGCAGAACGTTGCCACTGCACTGTTGTAATTAGGACGGCACCATTTGCCAAAAAGGTTCGGGAAACGATAAATTAGTACTCGGGGTACTAATCCCGCTGATTTCGCTGATTCATTTTGATTTCGTTGATTTGCGCTCTCTGCCCCATCTGCATTATCTGCACTTCGCAGAAACTCGTCCTCGAATTTCAAGAATAGTTCCTCTCCAGCCTTTTTCGAGCGACCATACTCACTGTTACCGAAACGCCCGGTCAAAGAGGCCTGCTGGCTGCTGCTCAACATTACCGGACAACGGTTGTCATGCCTCTTCAGTGTATCCAACAGAGTTGAGGCAAAGCCGAAATTGCCCTGCATGAACTCCTCCTGATTCTGCGGACGATTCACGCCAGCAAGGTTGAAAACAAAATCACAGTCTTTGCACCAAGCGTCAAGTTCTTCGGGCTTGCTGTCAATGTCATATTCATAAACTGCCTCAATGGCCAGCCCCGGATGGGTCTTGTCCTTGCCATCCTTAATGTTGTTCAATGCCGCACAAAGATTCTTCCCAACGAAACCCTTTGCACCTGTCACTAAAATATTCATAAATGAAAAAGTTTAAAAGTTTAAGAGTTTAAGGAGTAAAAAAGTTTAAGAGTTTAAGGGGTTAAATTACAGCTCATTCTTAAACCATTTAAACCTTTAAACTCTATATCTCTTTCCTCCAGACCATCTTATTCACCACACCCACATAGCTCTGAATAATTCTCACCACTTTGGTGCTGACGTTCTCATCCACATAGTCGGGCACAGGGATGCCGTGGTGACCGTCTTTAATAAGTTCAACAGCGATGTCAACACTCTGCAAAAGGCCTTTGGCGTCAATTCCACTTAACACGAAACAACCTTTGTCCAACGCCTCCGGACGCTCAGTTGAGGTGCGGATGCAAACAGCCGGGAATGGATGTCCAACGGAAGTAAAAAATGAACTCTCCTCGGGCAGAGTACCACTGTCAGAAACTACCGCGAAAGCATTCATCTGCAAACAATTGTAATCATGGAAACCCAGCGGCTCATGCTGAATCACTCTCTTATCCAACTTGAAACCAGACTGTTCCAAACGTTTGCGGCTACGCGGATGACAACTATACAAAATCGGCATGTCATACTTTACAGCCATTTCGTTAATGGCGTTGAAAAGACTCATGAAATTTTTCTCAGTGTCGATGTTTTCCTCCCGATGCGCTGAAAGCAAAATGTATTTGCCTTTTTCAAGACCAAGACGTTTGTGGATGTCGCTTGCCTCAATCTCTGCCAAATTGCTGTGCAAAACCTCCGCCATCGGCGAACCTGTGACATACGTCCTTTCCTTCGGCAGACCGCAATCGGCCAGATAACGGCGGGCATGTTCGGAATAAGCCATATTCACATCGCTGATGATATCCTCAATACGGCGGTTGGTCTCCTCGGGCAAGCATTCATCCTTGCAGCGGTTACCAGCCTCCATATGGAAAATAGGGATGTGCAGGCGCTTGGCTCCAATCACCGACAAACAGCTATTGGTGTCACCCAATACCAGCACCGCATCGGGCTGCACCTCCACCATAAGCTGATAGCTCTTCGCGATGATGTTTCCCATGGTTTCGCCAAGGTCGGCGCCCACGGCCTCCATATAAATGTCAGGGTCGGCCAACTTGAGGTCCTTGAAAAACACCCCATTCAAATTGTAATCGTAGTTCTGACCTGTATGCGCCAGCAAGCAGTCAAAATACTGACGACATTTGTTGATGACTGCGGCAAGACGTATGATCTCCGGTCTTGTTCCAACAATGATGAGAAGCTTCAGCTTCCCGTTATTCTTAAATGCTGCCATAATTCTATTATTTTACAATATTGGGTATTCCGTTCAACTCATTCTGAATGTACTCCAGTGAGGCAATCTTCGCCTTGGTCTCTTCAAGGTTGAGACGGCGCGTATTGTCCGAGTTAAACTCCTCAATGGTCACCTGTTTCACGTCACCTTCCTTGAAATACTTGTCGTAGTTGAGGTCGCGGTTGTCAGCTGGCACACGGTAGAAATTGCCCATATCCTCAGCCTTGGCACACTCCTCCTTGGTGAGCAGCGTCTCGTACATCTTCTCGCCATGACGGATACCAATAACCTTAATCTCCTCTTTCTTTCCACCAAACAACTCACACACCGCCTCCGCCTGGGTCTGGATGGTACATGCGGGAGCCTTCTGCACGAGAATATCACCGTTCTGACCATGCTCAAAAGCAAACAAAACCAAATCCACAGCCTCTTCAAGGCTCATGATGAAACGGGTCATCTTGGGTTCGGTCAATGTGATGGGGTTGCCCTTACGAATCTGGTCAATCCACAAAGGTATCACAGAGCCACGACTGCACATCACGTTACCATAGCTGGTACAGCATATCTTGGTGTTGCCGCTTAAACGGCTCTTTGCCACAGCCACCTTCTCTTCAACAGCTTTTGTGATGCCCATTGCATTGATTGGATAGGCGGCCTTATCTGTGCTTAAACAGATGACACACTTCACGCCCGCATCAATGGCAGCATCCAGAGTGTTGTCAGTGCCAATCACATTGGTCTTCACCGCTTCCATAGGAAAGAACTCGCACGACGGAACCTGCTTCAACGCAGCGGCATGAAACACATAATCAACACCTTTCATGGCATATTTCAATGTGCTCTTATTGCGCACATCGCCTATGTAGAACTTTATTTTGTTGGCCACTTCGGGCATACGTGCCTGAAAATCGTGGCGCATATCGTCCTGTTTCTTTTCATCACGCGAAAAAATGCGGATTTCTCCAATATCCGTTCTGAGGAAACGGTTCAACACGGCATTGCCGAAACTGCCGGTACCTCCGGTAATCAGGAGGGTTTTGTCTTTAAAAACGCTCATAGTTTATGTTTGTTTAATTATTGTTTCATGCTAAAGAGTTTCAGAGTATAAAAGTTTAAGGGTTTAAGGGGGTTAATATGTGAAGGTGTGAAGATTATGCATTAACAACTTCACGCTTTAACATTATAATAGTTACGTGTCCTGTTTATTTCAGAAAGATTTTTCTTTTTGTGGGATGGGTGTAGCTATGCTATGTGATTGACACTAAAAGCAAAAGATTGTGAAATAAATTCAAAATTGTTCGCAAAGTAATTTTTAGAGGTCCCCAGTAGTGTATTGATATAATCCTTTAACCGAATAGGCATAGTTCTCAATCTTATTCTTAAGATTTTGATAGGATTCGGTATTGTATAGGTTAATGTTACCTTCTCTCCATTTTAATATGTATTTTTCAATGCTAGGCATATCTGAGACTAATTGTACTAACTTCTCAAAAATATCTTCACTAGAATACTTATAGGGGTCAAATACAGCAGTAATAGTTTTCAGAAAACCAAGTCTAATTGACAAGTTATT
>CAJOQK010000094.1 GCA_905236885.1 uncultured Bacteroidales bacterium | reverse complement strand
TTACAAAGCAAAAAGTGGAACAAATTGAGAGGGAAAAATCTTGCTTTTAGTCCGGCTGCCCGCAGGGGAGGAGTTCCGTTGGGATTAGATATCCCTTAGCCCGCAGGCAGCCGTCCTACAAATCAAAAAAAAAGCCAAAGTGAAAATGAATTTTCACTTTGACCTTTTTTTGATTTGTGACCCCGTTGGGATTCAAACCCAAGACCTTCAGAACCGGAATCTGACGTTCTATTCAGCTGAACTACGGAGCCAATGTATGGTAATACCTATTTGTTTAGAATATCAATCCTATCTGCAGACCAAGCGTGCGTGCCTGCACCGTTTCATCCCCGATAAAATCCTTTTTGAAGGCATTTGTGAAACCGAAGTTGAAGTTGACGCCGGCTGTCAGACGGGTGTTGCCGCTGATGACATATTCGCCTCCGATGGTGACCAGCAGACTCTCTTTGAAAAGGGCGGTGTTGTCGTTATTTTTTACAGTTTTATTATTGTAGTCCTTGTCTTTTTTCACGGTGGAGGAAACCCTCAGCGCATTGTCCAAGCCGAACACTCCGAAAACCATGAACCTGTCTTTGAGTATGGGGTTGGTGGCCAGTTTGATGGCGGTGGGAATGCTCACATAGGTGATGTTGTGCTTGTCAATGGCGAACCGCGTTTGTGAGGCGGAGGTGTCCGAATATGCATATTGCAGTTTGCCGCCAAACTGGTGGATGTTCACACCTGTATGGAAATAGTAGTTGGATGCAGTGCGGAACAGGTTGATTTCCACGTTTAATCCGTAGGAGCCGCCCAAACAGATGCCTTTGTTGTCGTATTGTTCGGTGGAGCTGAACCAGTTAAGTGTGGGAGCCGCATACAGACCCAATTCAAAGGCTCTGGGACGCATTTCTGTCTGCCCATAGCTGGCGGAGACGAAAACCATCATTCCTAAAATGCTTAGTAACAATCCTTTTTTCATTATTCAAAATTTTATTGTCCAAATCAAATACAATTTGCAAAAGTAAAAAAAAACCGATTACCAAATAACGGTTTGTGCAAATTTTTTTCAACAGTGCTTTTCCATACTATTAAAAAAATGCGTATCTTTGCAAATTATTTTGAAAAATAAGAGTTTATGGAAATTTCATCGAAGTATGCGCCCGAAGAGGTTGAAAACAAATGGTATGAACATTGGATGAACAGCGGCTATTTCCATTCCGAACCGGATGGAAGGAAGCCCTACACGGTGGTTTTGCCGCCACCCAATGTGACCGGAGTGCTTCACATGGGCCACATGCTCAACAGCACGATTCAGGATATTCTGGTCCGTCGCGCACGGATGCTGGGCATGAACGCCTGTTGGGTTCCGGGAATGGACCACGCCTCCATCGCCACGGAGGCCAAGGTTGTGGCCAAGCTCAAGGAGGAGGGAATTTCCAAAAAGGAGATCACCCGCGACGAGTTCATGAAACATGCCTGGGAGTGGAAGGAGAAGCACGGCGGCATCATTCTGGAACAGCTGAAAAAACTGGGCACCTCCTGCGACTGGCAGCGCACCTGCTTCACCATGGACAAGCCGCAGTATGATTCGGTTATCAAGGTGTTTGTGGATTTGTACAACAAAGGCTTGATTTATAAGGGTGTCCGTATGGTCAACTGGGATCCTGTCGCGCTGACCGCCGTCTCGGACGAGGAGGTGGTGTACAAGGAGTCCCGCTCCAAACTCTTCTATCTTCGCTATTATATTGAAAATACGAAGGATTATATTGTAGTGGCCACAACCCGTCCCGAAACCATCCTTGGTGATACGGCGGTTTGTGTGCATCCGGAAGATGAGCGTTTCGCACATCTGAAGGGGAAAAAGGTGGTGGTGCCTATTGTGGGCCGCGTCGTCCCAATCATTTTCGACGAGTATGTGGACCGCGAGTTCGGCACGGGTGCGCTGAAAATCACGCCTGCACACGACATCAACGACTACCAAATCGGTATGAAGCACCATCTGGAGACCATCGACATCTTCAATGATAACGGTACTTTGAACGAGCATGGCATGCAATATGCCGGCATGGACCGTTTCGCCTGCCGCAAGCAGATTGTGAAGGATTTGGAGGCCGCCTCCCTGATGGAGAAGGTGGAGGACTAC
>CAJOQK010000093.1 GCA_905236885.1 uncultured Bacteroidales bacterium | reverse complement strand
GCCCGTGCCGTGGCCGCAGGCGAGGACAGGCCGGAGGTGCTGGAGGAGCTCGTGCACGGGTGCACCGCCCGCAAGATGGACGGCACGCTGCGCAAGGCCCTGACGGGATGCATGGAGAAGCACACACGGTGGCGGATAGGCCTCGCCTTGGAAGAGCTGGACCTGTGCGAGGAGCAGATAGCTGAAGCGAAGAGGAACATGGAGGAGCTGGCGGAAGCCAACTACCACGAACAGCTCTACCTGCTGCGCACCATACCTGGGGTGAACATCATATCCGCAGTGTGCATCATCGCCGAAATCGGAGCGGACATGGCACAGTTCGGTTCAGCTTCAAGGCTCGTAGGATGGGCGGGACTGAGACCGCGCAACGATGAGAGCGCCGGCAAGTACAAGTCCACGGCCATCACACGGGGTGGCGCGCATCTGAAACCGACGCTTGTGCAGTGCGCATGGGGCGCCGTGCACGCCAAGGACAGCCCCTTCAAAACCTTTTTCATGCGGCTCTCCTCACGAAAGTCTTCCAAGAAGGCCATCATCGCCGTCGCACGCAAATTGCTGACCGCCATCCATGCCATGCTCCTCCGTCACGAGGAATACTGTCCGAACAAGACCTCATCCACAAGTCCGGATCAACTGCACAAGATGGTGCAGTACCATCTGAGACAATACCAGAGGCTCACTGCCCAACTGCCACAACCTGCACAGATTATAACAGCGTAAAGGCCGGTTAATTTTGAGGAGGCATCCGCTTGTGATGACCCCGTTTGCAAATAGGCCTGATTCATGGCCTCTTCGGAGGCTCCGAGCACACAGACAAAGACCTTTTACACGTCCGCAGAGGAAAAACGCATCTCCAAATGCCCGCTCGTTTTACTGGATGTTAATTTTTAGAGGAAATTTATGTAAATTTTGCTATTTGCACGAAGCATTTTCCAAATGCAAAAGTATACAATTTTGGGATACCAATGCCATATTTTATGAAAAAAAAAGAAAATCGCAGTTCCATTCCACGCTTCGCACGATTTTTTTTCACTCCATGAAAATCCGTATCATTTTTTTAAGTAAATTTGCATTTTGTACATATTTTTATAACAGAATTGTAACTATCTTTACATTAAATAAATAGAGATAATCATGAGCGAAAAAAGCGAAAAATTGTTTACGGAATTTCCGGAAATTTCAACCGAAGCATGGGAAGCGGTCATTGAAAAAGACCTGAAAGGTGCTGACTATAATAAAAAACTGGTCTGGAAAACAGATGAGAATTTTGTGGTAAAACCCTATTACAGGGCGGAAGATTTGGAAAACATCCCCCACATGAACGTCCAGGCGGGAGAATTCCCCTATGTGAGGGGCAACAAGGCCGACAACAACGACTGGAACATCGTGGAACGGATTGACACACCCGAGCCGAAGTTGGCTCATGATGCGGCGGTGACAGCACTGGCCAAAGGCGCCAACGCCATTATCTTCAACGCATCGAAAATAAAGACAGCACAGGAGCTGAACACACTGCTTCAAGGCATTGATGTCTGCAAAAACAGAATCTATTTTGAAAAGGCGGAAAATTTCAAGGCTTTGGGCGAACTGGTCACAGCCTATCTGTCCGGCCAGCCGACAAACGGGAAACAGGCGCTCATCACCCTGATGAACGACCCCGTCATGCAGATGTTGCAGCACAACAAATTCCCACAAAGCGCGGAAGCCTCATTGGACGGCTGCATGGCCATGGTGAAACAGACAAAGGAATATCCGCATTTCCAGCCAATTGCGGTGAACGGACACATTTTTGGCAACTGCGGCGCCACTATCGTGCAGGAGCTGGGCTTCAGCCTGGCCATCGCCAACGAATATCTGGCCTACGCCACCAGCCATGGTGTTTCTGTAGATGAGCTCTGCGACCACCTGCAGTTCTCATTTTCCATCTCATCCGACTATTTCATGGAAATCGCCAAACTGCGCGCCGCACGTATGCTGTGGGCTGTCATAGTGGAGCAGTACAAACCTGCAAAAAAGGAATCCGCTCAAATGCACACCTTAAGTATCGCCTCCTCATGGAACAAGACCATGTTTGACGCGCACATCAACATTTTGCGCAACACCACGGAGGGCATGTCCGCCTCCATCGGCGGAGCTGATGCCATCGCGTTGAACCCGTTTGACGAAACCTATGAGAATGCCGATGAATTTTCGCGCCACATAGCCCGCAACGCACAGATCATCATGAAGGAGGAATCCCATTTTGACAAGGTCGCGGATCCCGCAGCAGGCTCCTATTACATTGAGAATCTGACCAAATCCATAGCCGAACAGACTTGGAAAATTTTCTGTGAGACAGACAAGGAGGGCGGAATAATCCAAAAGGGGCTAAAAGGCGAAATCAAGGCCGCCGTGGAGGCTTCCTGCCAAAAGCGCAACATGGACATCGCCACCCGCAAATCAGTGCTGTTGGGTACCAACCAATATCCTAATCTTACGGAAAATGTGAGTGACAAGGTGAAATTCCAGGCACCAGTCGAACAGTTTGAAGGGTTGCAGCCCTATCGAGGAGCCATTCCTTTTGAAAACATCCGCCTGGAGACCGAAAAATGGGCCAAAGTCCATGGCGGCAAGCCAAAAGTGTTCCTTTTCAAGATTGGAAATCTGAACATGCGTCAGGCGAGAGCCGGCTTCATCACCAATTTCTTCGGCTGCGCCGGTTACCAGATTGTGGAGTCCGCCGGATATGCCACTGTTGCCGACGGAATTCAGGATGCGCTCAACGCCAAGGCCGCCATTGTCGCCGTTTGCAGCTCCGATGAGGAATATCCCACTTTCGCACCGGAAATCATCGCCGCAATTAAGAAAGAGCAGCCCGGAACGCAGTGCATCATCGCCGGAAATCCGACTGAAAGCATTGAGCAGCTGAAAGCCGCCGGCGCCGATGACTTCATTCATGTACGCACCAATATTTTGGAGAGTTTAAGAAATTATAACAAAATAATTTTGAAATAATTAAACATACTAATTTAAAGTAAAGATTTAAATTATAGAAATATGATAGCCGCAATATTGACTTTGGGAATAATCGGCCTTTTGGCTGCTGTAATCCTCTACTTTGTCTCACAAAAATTCAAGGTGGTTGAGGATCCGAAAATTGATGAAATTGAAGAGGTGCTGCCGGGCGCCAACTGCGGCGGCTGCGGTTTTGCCGGATGCCGCGCCTTAGCGGAAAGCATTGTGAAGACAGGAAGCAGCAAAGGCAAAGTCTGCACTGCCGGCGGAAGCGCGGTCAATGCCAAAGTGGCGGAAATCATGGGCGAGGCGGTCACCGAAAGCGAACCCCGCAAAGTGGTGTTGCGCTGCAACGGAAGCTGTGAGAACGCTCCCGCCAAATTCCACTACGACTCCGCCTCCACCTGCGCCTACGCCAACATGCTGACAGCAGGTGAAAGCGGCTGCGCCTTCGGCTGCTTGGGCTACGGGGACTGCACCAACGCCTGCAAGTTCGACGCCATCCGTCTGGACAAAGCCACAGGACTTCCCGTGATTGACCCTGACAAATGTGTCTGCTGCGGAGCCTGCACCAAAGCCTGCCCGCGCCAGCTGCTTGAAATCCGCACCATCCGGGACGGTCAGCTGATTTGGGTCGCCTGCAAAAACCAGGACAAAGGGGCTGAAGCCAAAAAGAACTGTGCCACAGCCTGCATCGGCTGCAAGAAATGCGAAAAGAACTGCGAAGCGGGAGCTATAACAGTAACAAACAATGTTGCCTACATAGACGAAACCAAGTGCACCGCCTGCGGCAAATGCGCCGAAGGCTGCCCCACCAAGGCCATCCACTCGCTGATTCCCGTTTCCTCCGAAACTAAAGCGGAAGCGTAACCTTTCCGGTTCCGGACGCATCCGGCACAGCCCTGTTTTGTTTCACAATAAACAGCATAGCCAATGAGATACAACGAATTACCTTCACAATTCTTTGTCCGGAACAGAAAAAAACTGACGGCATGTCTCACGGAAAAATCGGTGGTGTTTGTCACCTCCAACGATGAAATGCCGGACAGCGGGGACGAAACCTTCCCATTCCATCAGAATCCGGACTTTTTCTATCTGACTGGTATTGACCAGGAGAAAAGCCTGTTAGTGCTTTGTCCGGAGCATCCCAATCCCGCCTATAGGGAGATGCTTTTCCTACAACAGACCAACCCGACCATCGCCGTATGGAACGGCTACAAGTACACCAAGGAGCATGCCCGCCGCGTTTCCGGAATTGAAAATATCCATTGGCTGGATGAATTTGACACTCTCCGCAAGGAGGTGGCCTATTTCGCCGACACAATTTATCTGGACATAGAGGAAGAGTCACGGTTCCACTCGGAAGTGGAGAAACAGGCGGAACGCTTCTGCAAAAGCATGAAGCAGCTCTTTCCGCTGCACAGCTACCGGCGGCTGGCCCCAATAATGAAGGAGCTGCGGCTCCGCAAGGAAGAGGTTGAGATTGACCAAATCCAAAAGGCCATTGACATCACCCAATCCGCCTTTGAACGGATGCTGCGGATGGTTCGGCCGGGCGTAAAGGAATATGAGGTGGAGGCGGAAATGAGCTGCGAGTTCATCCGTAACGGCGCTTCCGGCCATGCCTTCTCCCCCATTGTTGCCTCAGGACCGGACAGTTGCGTGCTTCATTACATAAAAAATGACAAAATCTGTCAAAACGGGGAGCTGCTGCTGCTGGATTTCGGCTGCCGCTACGCCAATTATAACAGCGACATAAGCCGCACACTGCCGGTCAACGGGAAATTCACACCAAGACAGCGGCAGGTGTATGAGGCCTGCCATCGGGTGTTCAAGGCGGCCCAAACGCAGTATTTCCCAGGGAACAGCATCCACAAGGTCAACGATTTTGTGTGGAAACTCATGGAAAAGGAGCTGATCGGGTTGGGTTTGTTCACTGCTGAGGATGTGGCCAAGGCAGGAAATCCCATGCCACTGATCCGCAAGTACTACATGCATAATATCGGCCATTTTTTAGGACTGGACACACATGATGTGGGCAGCCGCGAGGTCGTTTTTGAAAACGGCATGGTTGTCACCTGCGAACCGGGCATCTACATTGCTGAAGAGGGCATTGGCGTGAGAATTGAGACCGACATGCTGGTGGCGGATACCCCTATTGACCTCGGTGCGGCCATCCCGTCCGAAGCCAATGAGATTGAAACGCTTATGCAACGGTGAAAAACATATAAACAAAGCAAACATTTTTAAACGATTGTATATGAAACGAATTTTATTACCATTGTTACTAACACTCTGCATGCTGCCATGGGGTATCAACGCCCAGCAGGTGAATTTGCAGACAGCCCAGGCTGCGGCTGAAAATTTCTGCCGCCAAAACAACATCCTTCCGAGTAACGCACAATTGAAATACTATTGTGCCGCCAATAAGGATGGTTTCACCTCATCAACCGATGAAACAGTTGATTTTTATGTTTTTACAGCAGGGGAAAATGGCTTTGTCATCGTTTCCGGTGATGAAAGGGTACATCCCGTCATTGGCTACTCGGCTGAAAACCGTTTCGACACCACGGAGATGCCCGACAACATCCGCTGGTGGCTGCAGAATTACCAGAAAGAGCTGCAAATCCTGCGGAAAAAAACAGCTGACGATGCAACCTATAAGGTTCATCCGGATTGGGAACTGCTACAGCAGGAAAATGTGCAGACAATCCGCAAGACCACCGCATCGGTCTCCCCATTGGTGAAGACCCAATGGAACCAGAATTTCCCCTACAGCAACCTCTGCCCCTACGACAACAGCGCAGGCAAATACTGCCCGACCGGCTGTGTGGCCACCGCCATGGCACAAATCTTGAAATTCTGGGACTATCCCACCAAAGGTACTGGCAGCCACAAATACACCCACTCCACCTACGGCCAGCTATCCGCCAATTTCGGCAGCACCACCTATCAATGGAGTGACATGACCAACACATATAATAAAAACAGCACCTCCACCGCGCAGTCAGCTGTGGCAACCCTCATGTACCATTGCGGGGTCAGCGTGGACATGAACTATACCCCCAATAGCAGCGGAGCCTACACCCTACTGACCGATGATCAGGTGAACTATTACAATATCTGCGACTCCCGCACCGCACTGATGCGCTATTTTAACTGTGACACCGCATTTGGTTTCTCCCGGAACAACTTTGATTCCGCCAGATGGGTCAATCTGCTCAAAACCGAATTGAATGCGGGCAGACCATTCATTTACGCCGGACAAGGTACGAAAGGAGGACACGCTTTTGTTTGTGACGGATATGAGAACGAATACTATTTCCATATCAACTGGGGCTGGGGCGGCACCTCGGACGGCTATTTTCTGATTTCCGTAATGGACCCCTATACTTTGGGCACTGGCGGCGGAGCCGGCGGCTTCAACAGCGACCAGAAAGTGGTTTTTGTATGGGCAAAGACCGATCTGACAGAATATGACCTACGACTCTACAGCCCGCTCATCATGAAAGATACGCTGGTGCATGCCGACTCCATTTTCACCATTACAGTCAACGTAGCCAATTATGGAGCCGATACCTTTGAGGGCGACTGGGGACTTGCCATCTATAAGGAAAACGGTACTTTTGTGGAATATATGGATGTGAAAAAAGATTACCAGTTGGAAAGCCTCTACTACGACTCCCTGATATTCTCCTCCACGCGGCTGAACAGCTCATTAAGAAAAGGAAGATACTATGCCACTGTTTGTTACAAGCCCAAAACGAGCTCTTATTGGAAAGCCGTTGCAAATAATGACTATTACCAGTATGAGAATCGCATCAATTTCACCATCACCTCCGATGAAAATTTTTATCTGCAATTGTACAGCAACATTCACATCAGTGAGAATCCGGTCAACTACAACACCAACTTTTACTTTATTGACTCAATTGTCAATTTTGGCGAGAAATTTTCCGGATATGTTGCTGTGGCCCTATATAACGAACAGGACAGCCTGTTGGATGTCGTTGCCTCCACTTCCATTGAGTTGAACTATTATTATTACATTTCCTTGACCTTTAATGTTTACGCCTCAAGCAATCTGCATTCCGGAAACTATGTGGCTCGAATTGTATATTCCACTAATGGAAACAAATGGAAGGTAATTGAAGGAGGAAATTATACTAACAAATTAGCATTCAGTGTTATAGGGAGAAATCTGGTATTGAACAAAGCACTCAAATGCAACCGCGACACTTTGGCTTTCATGGAGCCTTTCACAATTACCACAACAGTGAAAAACAATAGTCCGGCAGCCTATAACGGCAATTTTGCCCTGCTGGCTTTTGATGCTGACGGTGCTTTCATCGACACTATCGGTTTGTTGACCAATGTCAATGTTTCTGCCAGAAGAACCAAGGAACTTAGTTTTGCCAGCGATGGAACAAGCAGTCTGAGAAAAGGCAGAACCTATTCGGCATCACTGTTTTATTTGGATGAATATCAGGAATGGTCTCTTGTGGAGGGAAGCAGCTATCCTAACATCATATCATTGCCTGTAGGTGATTTGGACATTGACATGACAGTCAGAAAAATGGAAATCTCCAGCAATCCGATTGCCTACCAGTCCGCATTCAGTTTCAAGGCTTCGGTGAACAACGCCGGACATGACACCTATCATGGAGCTTTCAAAATATTCATTTACAATAATTCAGGAGAAAATGTCTACAATACTGACAGCATTCCGTACGATTTGAACTACAACACCACCGTCAACCTCACCTATAACCTTTCCTACATTTCCGCCCTGACATTGGGAGACTACACCGCCACCATCAAATATCTGGAAGGCGACAAATGGATGGAAGTGCCGGAAGGAACCGTGAGTCCGACCATTTCATTCCGGGTGAGCGGAACCTCAGTTGCGGAACGCAATGCGGATGAGACAACCCCTTACCCCAACCCCACTTCCGACATGATTTACCTGAACCTGCCTGAAATGGCGACGGTACAACTGAGCGACGCTACAGGTAAAATACTGCTCCAGAAGGAAATGCAAGGAGAAGAGGCAAGCCTTGATTTGAGCGGCTTCAACAGCGGCATCTATCTGCTCCGAATCGTCACAAAACAGGGGGTCAGCCACCATGCCGTGATCAAACAATAGGGGACTTCTAAAAATTACTTTGCGAACAATTTTGAATTTATTTCAGGAAGATTTTGTCTTTTTGTGGAATGAGCATAGCTATGCTATGTGATT
>CAJOQK010000092.1 GCA_905236885.1 uncultured Bacteroidales bacterium | reverse complement strand
GCCGACTCATACGGATTCTGTCGCCCAAAAGAGCGGCCCTTCACCTCCTGGGGTGATGTGACGCTTGCCGCCTCCTACGGAAATGTGAACTTCATTGTATGGAAAAGCATTGGATTGTAATTTAGTGATTATGGACAGACAACATCATCATATAAAGATTCTTCCAGAATATTTCAAGGCAATAGAATCAGGAGAGAAAACCTTCGAGGTAAGGTTCAACGACAGGAATTATCATGTTCATGATATTCTGCATCTGCATGAGTGGCAGAATGATAAGTACACTGGCAATGAGATGTCTGTAGAAGTGACCTATCTGCTGGATAATCCCGACTATTGCAAAGAAGGGTTTGTCATTATGGCAATAAAGAAGGCCAACTAACACTTTTAGGGGTCCCCTTTATTTGTAATACTCTATTTCACAAGTGACATAATAGTGCTCTCCTTTCATGTATGAATCTTTGCGCGTCCAGTTGCCCTGTTCGTCGTATACATACTTAAAAATGTACTCAGAATCTTTGCACTCATCCTTCCAGCAACCATTTTTCCCAAGCGTAGACACTTTATCATGCAGATGGGCGGCGACAACGTTTCCGTGCTCGTCGAGCTGGCTTGAACGGTAGTGGATTTTTTTCTCGTCGTACGACGTGCATATTGAGATGAAATACTCTGTCGCATTGCGGTAGGTGGTGCGTGTCGTCAGTTTCGAGTCGTGAAACCGGAAGGTATTCCTCGACAGAGAGCCATCACTATCATATTCTCTCGTTTCATCTATCGTCACACGACCACTGTGGTCGGCATGTATAATATGTGTCAGCCTGCCGTTATCATCGTATTCAAACGCTTCCAATATCGTCAACAAGCAATGATCAGTCCGTTTGTAGTAGTTATATGTCGTCTTGCAGCACATCAACCCGTTGTCTTCGAATTCGGCAATGGCCTTACGCTCCGAACCGTTGCCCTTGTACCACTCGGTTTGGCGTATCAGCCGTCCCTTGCCGTCATATTCATTCTCGAAAGTGTATTCCTGATTTTTGAACAAATAGGAATGCCCCGCATAATGGTATTCCACATGTGTCATATTATGGTGTTCGTCGAAGGCTGCAGAATATTCGCCGCATTCAGAAATCACAATGCCGTCGCTTGAGAAGTCGTAATAGACCTCTCTTTCCAACGCACCAAAGGGTGTATAGCTGCGGTCAGAGCTGTGTGAGCCGCCTTCGACGACTGGGATATGGCCGATGGAAATTTCTTTTCCACTTTCCCGATCCACATGGAACACCCGTGTCCTAATCACGCGAGGCATTCCGTAAAGTTTTTCATCGTTATAGGGTTTGTACATGTTATTCTCTATGTTTACAAAATGTATATATACGGAATAAAACTGTTTCCCTTTTATGGCACATCATAAATCACCTGTTATTCCTGAAATCCTTCTTCTTGTCATATTTCAAATCCTGCAGCATGCTTGACTTGGCATTGACGGTGAAGCTGAAGCCACGGTAATAGCCCACGGGGCGCCATTGGAAGCTCATCACCCAGCAGTGCAGGTCGCGGTTGAAATTGAGGGATGAGGTAGAGATGGCCTTGTTGGTGAAATCGTCGCCGGAGCTGAATCCCATGCTCCATTTTTTTGTCAGCCGCACATTGCCGTTCACATTGACGGTATTGGTAAAGGTCTGGTTGTAGCGGTTGCTTTCCAAAAACAGAAGATGGTAGTAGTTGTAATTGTCGGAAAGATTGTAGTTCAGCGAGTAGGAGAAGGAAAGGTCCCAACCGCCGAAAGTGGAGGGGATAGGATCCTTGCGGAAATTGCTGTTGTTGAGCCGATATTCGAAACTCAGGCTGGCGGCGGTGGAGGAGAGGCGGAACAGGCGGTGGTTGGCCTCCCATTCCAGCCGGTTGGTGCGTCGTCCCTCCCCGTTGATAACGTAGGGGTCGAGGTAACAGCTGAAATTTATGAATATCTTTTTGAACAGGGAGGTTCTGCCGCTTATGCTCACCGGTGTCCAGTTCATGGAGTCGGCCATGAAATTGTAGGAGGTGGAGATGTTGAAACTTTCCAAAAGGGTGATTTTTTGCAGATTATCCGTAGTATCCTTGTTTTTCTTCACCTTCATTTCCAATTTGTTGCCAATGCTGAACGTGGCCGTTGCCGACGTGCGGTCGGCGGGCACCCCATATAGGAATCCCTCCACGGCGGCATAGCTCACCTCTTTCTTCTGTGTGGAGTCATAGTAGGAGAAATAGCTGCCTTGGCTGATAAAGGGTGTGTAGTTGAAACTGACGGAAGGGGTAACTTCATGGCGCATCGCCTTCAAGTGCGGAGTGCGGAACTGGAACATGCCGTACAGGGTGGTTCTCAGTGTGGATGTGTAACTGAGCCGGTGGAGAGGGAAAAAGCCGTACACGGTGTCCCTTGTGATGATGGCACGTTGTAGCGAATCGGTCCCGTCATAATGGCGGTAGGCCCCTTTGAACTGCCAGTATTCATTGAAACTCACAGTGTTGTTCCAGTCAAAGTTTTTCAGCAGTTTGAGGGTGCTGGAAACAGGGATGCTGTGGCTGACCCCACTGCTCATCTGCCGGAACATTTCCGGACGCATGAAAAGCGAGTCGGTGGTCTGCACGCTGTTGCTCACAATGGCGTTGTATGAAACGGAAATGTTCTCGTACCAGCGGATTTTCCCGACAATCTCCTTGCGGCGGAATGGATAGAAAGTGCTGATGTTCCAGTTAATGTTGGGCATGTTCAGCCGGATTACGCCGGTGGAGACATTCTGCGACAGGTCGGCATTGATGCCAAGGCTGTACAGGTTGCCCCATGAGGTGGAAAAACTTACCGAGGACTGGTAGTTGCTGTTCACATAGTTATTGATGTCGGTGATGTTGTTCTTATTATAGGCGCTGGTCTGGTAGTTCACATCTGCCGAAAAACGGTTTCTCGGATGCGCCTTGCTGTCCTGGTTGTGTTTCCAGGTGAGCCTGAAGTCCTGCTGGTTGTAGTAGGTTGGGGTCTTGGCTTCCCCGCGTCGTGTAAGGCTATAGGAGGCGTTCAGGTAGCCTCTGTATTTGTAGCGTCTGTAATAGTTGGTCTTGGCATTGACCGCAAATGAGCCGCGCAGATAGAGGTCGGTGGAGAGGGTCAGGTCCAGGCATTCGTTGAAATAGTAGTAAAAGCCCAGTCCCTGCAGGAAAAAGCCCAATTCCGCCGATTCGCCGTAGGTGGGCAGCAGGATTCCGTTCTTGTGTCCTTTGGTGTTTGGCAGAATGCTGAACGGCAGTCCGATAGGGATGGGGATGTCTCGAATCTCCGGACGGATGAATTTGGTGACAATCACGTTGTCCTTCACCATTTTGGCCTTGGTGAACACAAATCCGTAATGCGGATGCTCCAGGTCGCAGGTTGTGTAGACTCCACGCTGCAGAAAAGTGACGCTGTCGTTCACCTTCTTGATTTTGCTGCCGTGGATGATGCCGTCGCCCTCTTGGGTGATCACATGGTACACAACGCCCTGTTTGGTCTGGAACTGGTATTTGATCCCGTCCGCGAAAAAACGGGTCTCCTTTTGCGTGAAAATCGGCTTGCCCTGCAGTATTCCGTTGGAGTCCGCCGTGCCCTCCGCATATACCATGTTGCTGTCGAAATCAATCCGGATCTGGTCGGAGGTCAGCTCCACATCCTCATATTTGACTTTGGTGTCATGGAAAAGATGCGCTTTTTTGCCTTTCAAATCCATCATTACGGAGTCGGACGCTTCGTACCGGATTTTTTCTTTCAGGGCGTTTTTGGAAAGGGTGAAACCCCTCTCGGGAGCAATGCTGTCACTGTTTTGTGCCAAACAAATGTCAAAACAGCCCGCCATTCCACAGGAAAAAATCAGCATGAAGATGATTAATATTTTATATGACAGCGTTTTACGCAAATTTACAATCCCTTGAATTGATATTATAAAAATGTATACTTTTGTACAAAATTTAAAACTGCAAAAGTACGAAAAAAAAACGATGGTACACCGTTTGACGAAAGATAATAACAGAAAAAATTAGAAAGATGAAAATTGCTGCCTTTTTCCATAGCTGTATGGTGTTGTTTTTTGCGTTGGTTATTACGGGAAACCTTCATGCGGGGCCAATCCGGACCATTGTGCTGGATGCGGGTCACGGAGGGCATGACCCGGGAGCCATCGGAGTTTCCAAAAGCAATGAGAAGGATGTGGTGCTGGATGTGGTGCTGCGCATCGGCAAGCTGATCGAGGCCAACTATCCTGAGGTGAAGGTGCTTTACACCCGCAAGACCGACGTGTTTGTGGAACTGGGCAAAAGGGCTGACATCGCCAACAAGAACAAGGCTGACCTGTTTATTTCAATACACTGCAATTCAGCTCCTTCTGCCACCGCATACGGGGCGGAGACTTTTGTGATGGGGTTGGACAAGACCAATGCCAACATGGCGCTGGTACAAAAGGAGAATGCTGTGATTCTCAAGGAAAGCAACTATGAGGACAACTACGGGGGGTTCGATCCCTATTCGCCGGAATCCTACATTATATTTTCCCTGCGGCAGAATGCCTTCCTGACCCAAAGCACCAATTTTGCCAACCATGTGCAGAAAAACTTCACCCAGGATCTGAAGCGTTACGACAGGGGGGTGAAACAGGCCCCATTTCTGGTGCTGTGGCGCACCACAATGCCCAGCGTGCTGATTGAATTGGGTTTTTTGAGCAACAAGGAGGAGGAGGCATACCTGATTTCCGACAAGGGAAAAAAAGAATTGAGCCAGGCCATTTTCAAAGCGATTGCGCAATCCATGGAGGAGCAGGGGGAGCATAAAACCTATTTCGTGACGGAAACGGAAACAGTGCCTGAAAGCAGGCCTGACAGCTCCATAATCCCCGGGACTGTCGCTCCCAAGCCGGATGTCCCGCAACCGGAAATTGATAGGAAAGTTGAGGAGAAGCAGCCGGTGGAGACCCGTCCGGTCCATGTGAACGCTGAGGAGGCTAAGCCGGTTGTGGTTCCCCTTCCGGAAAAAGAGACGGCACCAGCCCCAAAAAAGGAGACGGGTGTTGTATACAAGGTGCAGTTCGCCACCATCAGGGAGCAGAAAAGTATGGACGACTACGCCTTCAAGAACCTGCCCGACGTGCAGTGCCATCCTGTCGGTAATTTTTTCACCTATACGGCAGGGGAGGTTCACACCTACACCGAGGCGCTTGAGGTGCTTCAAAAGGTGAAGGACAAAGGCTATAAAGATGCCTATATCATTGCTTTGCAAAACGGACAGCGCATTCCGCTGGACAAGGCCCGCAGCCTGACGGAATAATTTTTGGGAAAATGGCCAAACGTATTGATAAAAAAGATACTTTTGCAACTTTATTTTTGAAACCGTTAGAGATGAACAAAACAGCTGTAATCGCCTTTGGAGGCAACGCTTTGCTGAGAAGCGGCCAAGAAGGATTTTACAAAGAACAAATCGCCAATGTGGAGGAAACCTGCCAATCCATTCTTCCTTTAGTCAAGGCAGGATATCGGATAGTAATCGGTCACGGCAACGGACCGCAGGTGGGAAATG
>CAJOQK010000091.1 GCA_905236885.1 uncultured Bacteroidales bacterium | reverse complement strand
GGCGGGCGAAATGTGGGTTTCCGCAGCCGTGGGGATGCACTGGCGGCGCACCGGATCGTGCGGGTTTTCAGGGTCAATCAGACTCAAATAATAGGGAGTGATGGCCATACGCAAGGTCTCCAAGGACTTGCGGACACCCTCCTCCTCTTCCGAGGTAAGCTTAACATACTGTTTCAGCTCCTCCAAAGTCTCGATGCGGTTACGCACCTGCCATTTCCAATCGTTCCACTCCGCGTCGGAGACGTTCGGGAACAACTGTTTTCTACGTGATTCTGCCATAAATCATTTTTGTTTATGTAGAGACGTGGCATGCCGCGTCTCTACACTTGTGTTAATTATGCATACAATTCTTCAAAAATTTTGCGCAGTTCAGGACTTTCTCGCAATTCCTGCAACGTAAACTCGGCATGACCCTTGGTGTAGCCGTTTCCTATAATCATGTTCACATCGGCGCCGATGCCTTCCGCACCGAGGGCAGCCTTGGTGAAGCTGGTGGCCATGGAGAAGAAATAGACAATACCGTCATCCTTGGTGCAGAGGACAGCCGTCATTTCACAGTCAGGCACATTCACACAGTTGATGGTCACATCGGCCATTTTGCCGTCGGTGAGCTTGCTCACCAGCTCATTGACCTGCACCGGTGTCATACCGGCCACGCTCTCCACCACATCGCAGAAACCGAGATCCTTGATACGCTTGGTGGATTTGGGGCTGTTGGCCAGACCAATCACCTTACCGGTCACGCCCACGCGCTTTTTGGCCTCATAGCAGCAAAGCATTCCGCTCTTGCCACCGGCTCCGAGAATCACCACATTCTGGCCATATTGGCACAATTTGGCAGTCTGGGCGGGAGCACCGGCCACATCCAATGCGGAGAGGGCAAGTTTTTCAGGCATGTCGTTCGGAATTTTGGCATAAATGCCGCTCTCGAACAGAATGGCCTTTCCCTTGATGTCCACCTGGTCCACATCAGGACGGATGGCGATGATTTCGTCAATACGCAGCGGAGTCAGCGAAAGGGAGACTAACGTGGCGATGCGGTCGCCCTCTTTCAGGTCGATTTTGCCCTTCAGAGCGTCACCGATTTTCTCCACTTTGCCCAGCAGCATACCACCGCTTCCGGTACGACGGTTACGGTGTTTGCCCTGCAGTTCCACATTGAGGAACATCTCCTTTTTGATCTCCTCCAAAATTTTGGCTTCGCTGGCACCTTCACCCGCCTGCTGTTTGGCATAGTTGTGGATGTCGGTGAAAGAGGCCGAGTCAATGTTCAATGTCTGCACATCGATGAGAATCTCGTTATCCCAAATCTCATCCATGTTGTTATCCAATTTATTAGCAGGCTGCGGAAGCACGCCTACCGGTTCAATCACCCGATGGGTCCCGTATTTGTTACCTTTCTTTTGCATATCTGTTTTTTTATTTTAATAATGTATTATTCTTACTTCTTGCTTCTTACTTCTTGCTTCTTAACCCAAGAATCTCCCTTGCCTCGTCCGAAGAGGCAATCGGACGGCCCAGTTCCTGCGCAATACGCACCACTTTGGCCACCAGTTCCCCGTTCGATTTGGCAGGCACACCCTTGGCGAGGTTCAGGTTGTCCTCAAAACCCACGCGCACGTTACCGCCCATGGCAATGGCCGCAGCAGCCATCGGGAAGGCATGCCGTCCAATGCCGGTCACCGTCCAGGTGCTGCCTGCGGGAATACCGTTCACTAACCAGCAGAGATTGGCCACCGTGGCAGGCGTGCAGCCCGGCACACCCAGCACGAAATTGAACTGCATCGGGGCACCCGGCACCTCACCCTTGCGGGCCATGGTAAGCACCGTATCCAGATGACCCATTTCAAAGCACTCGTACTCAGGCTTTATGTTGCGTTCCATCATCCGTTTGCCGAAGGCACGCATGGTGGGCATGGTATTGTCAAAAATTTCATCCCCAAAATTGCAGGTACCGCAGTCCAATGTAGCCATTTCCGGCACCGGCGTGGTGTCGGTGGACTGCAGACGCTCCTCGGGAGTCATCCCCACGGCACCGCCTGTAGAGGGTATCAGTATCACATTGGGGCAAGCCTTGTAGATGGCCTCCTCACATTCCTGGAAACGGTCGCGGCTTTGGGTGGGCGTACCGTCATCCCAACGCACATGCAGATGCACAATAGCCGCACCGGCATCCACCGCCGACTTGGCTTCCCTGACAATTTCTTCGACTGTATAAGGGACCGCCGGATTCTGCTCCTTGGTCACCTCCGCGCCGCAAATCGCAGCCGTAATAATCAACTTATCCATATTCTTACTTCTTACTTCTTACTTCTTACTTCTACCTCCTCTGGCACTCCTTCGGCGTCACGCAAGTACCGGAAGCACGGCAAACCACAATGGGTTCGTCAAGCTCATCCGCCGCAGAGGGGGAAATGTCGGGACGTGCGATGGCCACCTTGCGGGCCTCAAACTGCATGTGGCGCGAAGTGTTGCCTTCGCGGTCAATCCAGCCCACCACCTCAATATAGTCCCCTGCATAGACGGGAGCCAGAAAATCGATGTTGTCATAGGCACGGAACAGACCTTCATCGCCATCACGCATAATCAGAAGCTCTGTAGCCAGATCCCCAAACAGATGTACCATGTGGGCACCATCCACCAAATTACCGCCATAATGGGCATCCTTTGCGCTCATGCGCAGTCTCAATTTCGTTCTGTATTCCATAATTCTTACTTCTTACTTCTCCACATAAATATAGTCCACAAAAATCCCCGATGCATGCACGCATTCCGGTTTGATTTCTCCGGCTTTGACCACTTTTTCCGCTTCGACAACTACGATGTCGGCGGCCATGGCCATCAACGGGTTGAAATTGTTGGTGGTTCCGAGGAACACCATGTTGCCCTCCTCATCCACAATGTTGGCACGCAACAGCGCGATGTCGGCCTTCAACGGTTTTTCCAAAAGGTAATCCTTGCCGTCAACACTGATGACAGGCTTGCCGTCGGCAATGATGGTTCCCAGTCCGGTAGGGGTCAGCACACCGCCCAATCCGGCACCAGCCGCGCGGATACGCTCCGCCAGCGTGCCCTGGGGCACATACTCGACTTCCAAGGTGCCGGCATTTTTCTGCGCCGCAGTCTCTTTGTTGGTTCCCGTATGGGAAACTATCGCTTTTTTCACCTGGTGGTTGGCCACCAATTTTCCATGCGCCACCTCATCGTAAGCGGTATCGTTGGCTATCAGGGTCAAATCCTTCACCCCTTTCTCTACCAACGCATCCAAAATCTGGCAGGGGCTGCCTACGCCCAAAAAACCGCCCACCATGACACTCATGCCGTCCTTAACCAGGGCGGCCGCCTCCTGTAATGATATCTGTTTTTTCATCTTGTTTACTGTGCTTTTATTAATTTTCAACTAATTCCCGATTATGCTCATATAACCGGAATATCTTATCTATCTGTGATGTCTTTAGTTTGATGTGCGGAAGCAGGTGGCTGAATTTCTCCAACTGGTGCAAATCCGTTCCCACATAGTAATACATGTCCTTATCCAACAAATAAAAGGCCTTTTCCATGGAAGGTCGTCCGTAGCCGTCCGCCAAAGAAAGCAAGTTCAGCTGCAAGCGGTAGTTGCTGTCCCTCCATTGCTGGTATAGCTCCTGCTTGGCATACTGGTACCGCTCCGGATGGGCAATCACCGGCTGATATCCGTCCAACATAAGGTCATAGAGATGCTGTTCCATGAGCGGCTCCTTATACATATAGGAGGTCTCCACCAAAATGCAGCGTTGCGTTTCGTTCAACGTCAGCCAGCCCTCCGGCTGGTGGGTGGGAAATTTGGCATCCAACATATATTCCGCAGCCAAATGCAGTTTTATGCCAGTCTTTTCCTTAGCCACTTTGCAAAACTCCTCAAAATGGAATGTCAGGTAATCCTTATTGTTCAACTCATACTCCTGCATAACATGCGGCGTAAGTATCATCTCACGGAAACCCAATTCCTCCATATGCTGCAAGGCTGCAATGGATTCCTCCCGCGTCTGGAAACCGTCATCCATGCCGGGCAGCAAATGATTGTGCATGTCTGTCGCCTGCCTGAAAAAATCAGCCGGCAGTCCTTTTTTTCGCCATTCCATAATCCGCTATTTTTTATTGTTTCTATGATGGTGACGATGGTGGTGGTGTTTCTTGTCCCCCTTCATGATGCTGGAGAGTTTTTTTGCAGCCCTTCTGAAAACGGACTTGTTCTTTTCCTCATCTTCCTCGTTACCATAGCCATAACCATAGCCGTACCCATAACCATAGCCATATCCGTAACCATAGCCGTATCCGTAACCTCTTGTCTTGTAATTGACATCGGACAGGATGACAGTCATGTTAGGATATTTGTTCTCCTGATACATCGCCTCCAAATCAGGCAGGGCACGTTTGTCCGTATAATTGGAGCGCAGCACGAAAATGGTTCTGTCCACAAAACGCTTGATGATATCGGTATCGGCCACCATATTTACCGGCACTGCGTCAATCAGGATATAGTCGTAACGATTACGCAACTCCTCAATCAATGTATCCAGCCGGTCACTCAGCAGCAGCTCCGCCGGATTAGGCGGCACAGGTCCCGAAAGAAGCACATCCCAATTGGATTTCATATGCTGGATATTGGAAAGCAACTCTTCCATGGTAATCTTACAGGAAAGATAATTGGTCAGGCCTAAAGTACTGGTCAAATCGAACTTCTTGGCCAATGTACCTTTACGGATATCCATATCCATCTGTAACACTTTTTTGTCCGCCGCAGACAAACAGGCGGAAAGGTTGGTGAAGACAAAAGTTTTACCGGAATCCGGCAAGAAGGAGGTGGACATCAGCACCTGACAAGTTTGCGAACCTGCACGCATGAACTCCAGATTGGAGCGTAGCACACGGAAGGATTCGGAAAGAGAATCCCTTCCATTGTCCCTGAAAACAATGATGCTTCCCTTTTTCTGTTCGGAAGTTTGGGCAGGAAGCTCGCCCAAGAAAGGCATGGTGCAAACCGCCTGCACCTCTTTCTTTGTGTGCACATAGGTGTCCAGAATGAAACGCAGGTACAATATTGCAACAGGGATGAGCAAGCCGATGACAATGGCGACCATAAGCATCATGGATGAACGGGGTTTGGTAGGGGAAAGGCTGCCGTCCGCCGCGTCAATCACCCTGATATTGTCTTCAATGGCCACCTTGGAAAGGGATATTTCCTCCCGCCTGTTCATAAGGAACATGTACAACGAGGATTTCACCGACTCCTCCCTTTCAACGGAGGCCAGGTAATTCTGCTGCTCCGGCACCGACTGCACCTTGCTGATGGCCTGGTTTTCCAACGCCACACTGCGGCGCAGTTGCTGGTTCAAATTGACCTCCAATCCATCCAAAGCCTTCAACACAGAGGCTCTCAACGAAGCTAAGGAATTTGAAATCTGCTTGACCACCGGGTTTTTGATGGTTTGTCCGTCCGCCTCATATTTCTCTTTTTGCAGATAGGTGGAGTTATACTCCGAAATCACCGTTGTCAATTGGCCGTCGGAGAGACCGACACCCACCGGAATCACGTCATAGTTGTCCTTCATGTTCTGCACATATTCCCGCAAATATTTTACCATGGATATCTGGTTTTCCAACTCTTTGCGCTGCTTCATGTGCTCGTCACTGTATTTCAGATAGTCGGTACCGTAGGCTTCCAAATCCACCAGACGCTCTCTCCGCTTGAACGAGGCAAGATTGGACTCCATGGCCGACAATTCCGTCTCCAGTTCCGCCATACGGTCATTGATAAATTCCACACTCTTGTCCATTACAAGGGACTTGTCCTCAATTTCAGCCTCCTTATAGACCTTAATCAAAGTGTTGATTACATCCTCCGCCTTGTCAGCGGAAGGATCCTCCATGGAGAGGGTGATGACAGAAGAGAGTTTGTCCGCCTTGCTGATATTCATGGCTGAAACATAGCGCGACACCACATTCTTGATGTTCCGCTTTTGTACAAATATCTCCTCCCCCATGTAATCCTTGTAGGACCAGCGCGGAATAACCACCACACGACCCACAGGTGTGTTGACCGTGTCCCAAAAACGGGCCACAATCTCCTTCTTTTTGTCGGCAAACCCCTTAAGGGTGACATGCTGGTTGTCGGAAGGCACCACTATCAGCGAAAGGTTGGAGTAAAGCCCCTCATCCGGAAACTTCACATGAACCGGCGTGGTTCCGTACAAATCATACTCTCGAAGCATCGGTTTGTAGGAATAGGAAATCTGAAGGTTCAGCCTTTCCACAACCTCACGCATCAGAGTTTTGGATTTCAGCAGGTAAATGTCATTGTCAATAGTGGAAGAGGATTTGAATCCCATATCGCTCAACGACATGATGTCCGCCACCTGTGTGGAGTTCTTGTTGTCCTTCACCAAAATTGAAGCGGAACGCGTATAATATTTCTGACTGGACTTAATCAGAAAAAAGGCCACCGCGCCGCACACGCAGACCGATATGGCAAAAAAACGCCAATGCTGCACAAACATCAGCAAAAGATCCTTCAAAGAGACGGATTGCTCTTCGGTTGTCTGGTTTTGGGGTATGTTCTCCATGTATACAGTATATTTTAGTTCTTATAATTATAATGTATATTATTTACTTTTTTATCAAGTTGTTGTTCAATGTCACCACAAGGGTCACAATGGAAACCACTAAGGAGGTGTAACTGGCCATCCAGGAGAGGTTTTCCTTAATCCTACTGGCTGTTAGGGGTTCCAAAAGCACAACATCGTTCTGCTGCAACAGGAAATAGGGATCCTTGAACACATCCTTTGTCTTCAGATTCAGGTAATGGAGGTGCATGCCATCCTTCTCCTCACGCAACACGCCAATCCTGTCCCTGCGGCTGTATGCTGAGAGTGAGCCAGCCTGCGCCAGCGCCTGCATGACTGTCACCCTTTCGTTGGAAACCGTGATGGTTTGGGCACCGGTGGCATTCTGGATAAAGATCTTATAGTTCTTGAAACGGACCAAGACCACAGGATCAATCAGGTAACCTCCATTTACCAAAATGGAGGTTATGGTATCCTGCAACTCCAGACGGGTCATACCATCCACATGGATTCTACCGATGGTGGGGATACCGATGTCACCGTTAATGTCCACAAGGTAACCAATCTGGTTCTCAGGGTTGGATTGGGATGAATAACCGCTTGCGGAATAAGTGCCTGTCAAGTTGAAATTATCCGACAATCTCCTGTCCGAACAGGTGATATAGATGACCAGCTCATCGTTGGGATGGATTTTTGCCTCGTAGGCGTTGTCCAGGGCGACCACCGAATCGTTGCCCATATCCTGCACATAGTTAATCTGCTTCCGCGTGATGCAGGAGCTGCACATAAGGGCTGCCGCAACCAGAAGCAGGCATTTTGACAATAGTTTCTTCATCATTTTTATCTCTATTTTTAATTCTTACTCTGTTTTATCCTGTTTTTCCACATCTAACGCGGAAAAGCGGCTGTTGTTGCTCACAAATTCCGGCACAATGGCTTTCATCTGGGCCACAATACTGAACTCATCCATCGAGGCCAGGGCCTCTTCGAGCTTCCAGTATTCGCTGTCCACCTCCTCCATGACATGGGGACGCACCTCCGCCCGGAAAATTTTCTTGTGAAGCGTGGGCAGCGTGTTCTCCTTGTTTGCCAACAGCTCCTCATACAGCTTTTCGCCGGGCCGCAGCCCTATCTCCTTGATTTCTATGTTCCGCTTGCCTGAGAGCTGGATCATGCGGCTTGCCAAATCGTAGATGCGCACCGGCTTGCCCATGTCAAACACAAATATCTCTCCGCCCTTGCCCAAAGTGGCCGCCTGAAGCACTAAGTTGCAGGCCTCCGGAATAGTCATGAAAAAGCGGATGATGCGCTTGTCGGTCACCGTCAGCGGGCCGCCCTTTTCAAGCTGCTTGCGGAACAACGGAATTACCGAACCGTTGGAACCCAACACATTGCCAAAACGTGTGGTCACGAACTGGGTGTTGGACTTGCGGCTCTGCACATAGATTTCCGCCAAACGCTTGGTAGCGCCCATCACATTGGTGGGGTTCACCGCCTTGTCCGTGGAAATCATCACCATTTTGTCCACACCGTACTGCATGGAGAGGTCGGCAATGTTTTTGGTACCGAACACATTGACATACACCGCCTCATAGGGGAAAGCCTCCATCAGCGGCACATGCTTGTAGGCCGCCGCATGGAACACCAGTTGGGGACGGTACTGCTCAAAAACAGCCTGCATCCGCTTCCGGTTGCGCACGTCCGCCACCTCAAACACCATGTTTTCCTTCTCATCCTTCCATGTGTTTGTCAGTTCAAACTGGATGTCATACAGTGGGGATTCGGCATCGTCCAGCACAATCAGCTTGGAGGGGTGGTAGTTCATCACCTGCCGCGTGATTTCGCTGCCTATGCTGCCTGCGGCGCCGGTCACCAGCACCACCTTGTCGGCTATTTCTTTGGCTATATCTTCATTTTCAAGCACAATGGGATCCCTTCCCAACAAGTCCTCAATCTGGATGTCCCTGATCTGCTCCGTCCGGAGGTTCCCCTCCACCAGCTCATACACATGCGGAATCATTTTCACCTTGAGCCCCAAATCCATGGCCCGCTCAGCCAATTTGGCCTTGGCAGTCTCGTTCATGGAGGGGATGGCTATAATCATGGCCACAATGTTGTTGCGATGGATGAAACTCTCGCGGAACACTTTTGATGGCAGATAAACCGGAATTCCCTGGATGGTGGTGTTGACCTTTTTGAAATTGTCATCCACAAAAGCGACAATCTCATACTGGCTTTCGGTATCCTGCATGATGATGTTGTAGGTGAGCACGCCGCCGCTCCCGGCTCCGAAAATCAGCACCTTCTGCTTGTTGGTAATGTTGTTCCGCTTGTAATACTCGTTATAGATACGCCTCGCTACCAGTCGGGAGACCGACTGGATTACCAGCACCATCAGCACATTGTTCAGAATGGTTCCGTACTGGGGGAAATAGAGGTCCACATCCGACGGGAATATCCGTCCGGCAATGTTCCTGAACAGCAACAAAAGCACCAATGCCCCAACAGCCACTGCCAGCAGCCGCCGCAAATCCCCAAATCCGGAGTAACGGAGCATACCCTTGTAGGAGCTGAAAACCAAAAACATGACGGAATATATCAGCAGCAGAATGGGCAGATAGTAGGCCACATGGTAATTGTTTGCCACCAAATTGCCGTACATCAGACGGGTGGCGTAATATGCGACCACAACTATCAGCAAGTCCGCCACAAACACCCATATACGGGAAAAGGTGTTGTTGGCATATTTTTTTATCAATTTGTTGAAAAACTTAAAAAAAATATGGTCTATCACCTCTTTTATCTTCCGATAGAACGACTTCATTTCTCCAAAATATTTTTTATAACAAAAACATTTCCAACATATTCAAATCATAAGTACCTACAATTCCACCACTCGGGCGGTTGCAGTGCACCCAATCTGCAAATGTACATGAAAAATCAATACGTTTTCACATGGGATGGGAAAAAAATTTCGGGGCGGGAAACTAAAAGAGGCGCCCCTTGGAAGAGACGCCTCCTGTTTCAAAACTCGCATGGCTGCGCAACGCTCAAACAGGTTGACAACCTTTTTAGAAGTCCCCTTTACATCACCGAAAAACTCTCCTTGCTGATACCGCACAAGGGGCAGGTCCAGTCATCCGGCAGTTCCTCAAAAGGCGTTCCCGGCGCTATTCCGCTATCAGGATCACCCTTTTCCGGATCGTACACATAACCACACACATCACAAACATACTTTTTCATCGCGATAAAAATTTAAATTATTTGCAAAAGTAAACAAAAAAGAGCCACGCTGACCGCAGAGAGACGATTTTTTTTCAGACCTCCGGTGTTGAAAAACCGGAAATTCGGCTACGGTCAATGCCATAAGGGGTATAAGCCACTTGGTTCTCATCATTTTCCTGCTTCAAACGGCGGTTCTCAAGACTGGTGCTTTCCTTATGGGGATGCCAGTAATGGTACTGCACCTCCGCATAGCGGCAGGTATGTGGGGTCACCCCCACCCGCGACAGCCGCGCCTCCAAATCGTCATCCTCGCC
>CAJOQK010000090.1 GCA_905236885.1 uncultured Bacteroidales bacterium | reverse complement strand
TGTCGGGTTGCACTGCGACAGAAGATGTCAACGGCGTATTCCCCGTTGCAGTAGAATTGACAGTAGCGGCACTTTCTGAAAGATTTGCTTCCGCCACCTCCTTTTTTGCGCGGCAGGCTGCCAGCAGGATGCACGTGGCGGTAAGTGCAACGACAATTGTAAATAAATTTAAAATACGTTTCATGACCTGATGTTTTGATTTTTATTGCTGCTTTCAACTTTAAAATGCAACTTTGGTTAAACAATAATTTTTGCAAAAATACTAAAAAAAAATACTCATACGGAGTTGAAAATCCCAATTTTTTCGAGGTCTGTTGTTCAATTTTTCCTGTATCATTTCAATATATTCATCATCAATATCTTCCTATGACGTCCCTTTGGGGATATACTGCCGAATCAGTCCGTTATTGCCGTATCGTAAAACAGATACGGTAAAAGAAAAAATGATACTGTAAATGATACTGTAAAAACAGCTGCTTCCAATCTGTCAATGACGGAGCAGAAGGTATTGTCAGCCATCAGTTCATTCCCCTCCTATTCCTACGAGAAACTTGCAGCCTGTTGCAGCCTCTCTCGCCCGACCGTAGCCCGTATAATAAAATCGTTGCGGAACCAAGGTGTCATCCGCCGCGTCGGCTCTGACAAGACCGGCCATTGGGAAGTTATTGGGAAATGACTCTTGACCATCTCATACCATAATTTCCCCGCTTTTAAGGTCTTGCGTCACACCAACGCCATCACCAGCCAATAGGCCGCACATGCGCACAGCCAGGCCAGGCAGCATTGGAACAGCACGACAAACAACGCCCACTTGCCGCCCAATTCGCGGCGGATAGCGGCGATAGCCGCCACACATGGCGTATACAGCAAACTGAAAATCAACATAGAGACGGCCGAGGCCATGGTCAAGGCCTCGGTCATGTTCAGCACCTCCAAGGTGGCCACAACACTCTCCTTAGCCAAAAATCCGGAAATTAGCGCGGTAACCGCCCTCCAATCGCCCAACCCGATGGGGTCGAATAAAGGGGCAATCAGACCGGCCAGCCACGCCAACATGCTTCCTTCACCATTCTCCACCATGTCAAAGCGGAAATTGAAGCTCTGCAAAAACCAGATGACAATTGTTGCAAAAAATATGACAGTAAAGGCCCGCTGGCAGAAATCCTTGGTTTTGTCCCACAGCAGATGGAAGGTGTTCTTTGCCACCGGCATGCGGTAATTGGGCAATTCCATCACAAATGGGGCGGCTTCGCTCCTTTTCCCAAAATGTTTGCCTATCAGTGCCACCAGCACACCGATGCAGATGCTCAAAAGATAAAGTCCCACAAGAACCAACCCGCCATGTCCCGGGAAAAATGCGGCAGTGAAAAAGGCAAAAATTGGTATTTTGGCGGAACAGCTCATAAACGGTGTCAAAAGTATGGTTTTCAGCCTGTCCTTGGCCGAAGGCAGTGTACGGGTGGCCATGATGGCCGGCACGGAGCAGCCGAAACCGATCAGCAGGGGGACAATGCTGCGCCCCGACAAACCTAACCGGCGCAACAGCCCGTCGGTGACAAAGGCGATACGCGCCATGTAGCCGCTGTCCTCTATCAGACTCAAAAAGAAGAACAATATGACAATGATGGGGACAAAGCTGAGCACGCTGCCCACACCGCCGAAAATGGCATCAGTCACCAGTGAAATGACAGCAGGGCTTACTCTGGCATTGACCATGGCGGTTTCACACAGTCCCGACAGCCAGCCTATACCCTGATCCAGCCAATCCTGCAACGGTGCGCCCAACACATCGATACTCAACCATATCACCATGCACATCACCATGACAAACACGGGGATGGCAGTCCATTTTCCGGTAAGTATCCGGTCTATCCTACGGCTTTTACGGGTTTCCCGGCTCTCCTTTTCAGGCTTGAACACAGTTTGCGCACACAGGCTGCGGATAAAGTCAAAACGCATGTCGGCGATGGCCGCGCTACGGTCCAGTCCACGTTCCTCCTCCATCTGGAGCAGGATATGTTCCAGGGTCTCCTTTTCATTTTGCGACAAATCCAATGCCTGCAAAATGGTATCGTCCCCCTCCACAAGCTTGCCAGCAGCAAAACGGACGGGTATGCCTGCCGCCTCGGCATGGTCCTCAATCAGGTGCATGATGCTGTGCAGACAACGGTGCACCGCACCTCCATCCTCATCTTTGCTGCAAAAATCCTGTCGCAAAGGTTTTTCCTGATATTTGGCCACATGCATGGCATGCTCCACCAGCTCATCCACACCCTCGTTTTTGGAGGCGGAAATCGGCACCACCGGAATGCCCAACAGGCGTTCCATCTCGTTAATGCGGATACTCCCCCCGTTGTTCCTCACCTCATCCATCATGTTCAGCGCCAACACCATCGGCACATCCAGCTCCATCAGCTGCATAGTGAGGTAAAGGTTACGTTCAATGTTACTGGCATCCACAATGTTGATTATAGCCTGCGGCTTCTCCTTTATTATAAAATTTCTGGAAATCACCTCCTCGGCGGTATATGGTGACAGCGAATAAATGCCAGGCAGATCCACCACCTTGGTATGTTCATATTTTTTTATCGCCCCCTCCTTGCGCTCCACCGTCACACCAGGAAAATTGCCCACATGCTGGTTGGCACCGGTCAGCTGGTTGAAAAGGGTGGTTTTGCCGCAATTCTGCTGACCAGCCAACGCAAAGGTAAGCAGGGTCCCCTCGGGCAGCGGATTTTCGTCCTCCTTGGAATGGTACTTGCCCGACTCACCCAATCCGGGATGGGAATTATGCTCATGCAGGGAGTCGCTGTATGCCTCCTCTTTTATAAAATCTGCACTTTTATCTTCACACTGTGCATTATCCGGACTGTTCCGCCGCACATCCTCCACAGGACGCACCTGAATTTGGGCGGCCTCCGCCAATCTTAATGAAAGCGAATAGCCCTGCACCCGCACCTCCATAGGATCCCCCATGGGGGCATATTTCAAAATGGTGATTTCCGTCCCCGGAATAACGCCCATGTCAAGCAGATGCTGCCGCAGCGAACCTTCCGACCCGACTGCGGAGACAACCGCCCTTTTTCCAATTTCCAATTCTTTTAATGTCATTTCTCTGCCATTTCCTTGTAACAAATTCAGCACAACCAGTCAGGCAATCAAAAATATCATCCAATCAATCCATTTGCAATATATTGGTTTTTAAAGAATTACTCTTAAAAAACCACTGCTTCTGACCAATTATGCCTATTTGCAAAAGTACATCATTTGCAAACACGCCACATCCCCATTTGTAGTGATATTTTCACACCAAACTACCACAAAAGGCTTACCCACAATTGGTGAAAACAGGGAAAAAAAACTGCATGGAATGAGGATGGCGGGAACGGCCGCCTTTTCTTATTTTTGCACAAATTTGACTGTAAATATTTCAGATATGGGAAAACATTCATTGTCAGCTACTGTATGGGCAATTGCCACCATCTGTTTTTTGGGAGGCTTTTTGGGAAGCATGCCATGCTCCTGGGGTAGCAACGCCATTTTCACGTACATCACGCCACACCGGTCCGGCAGCATCTGCCGGAATACTGTATGTGACACAAAAACAGGCTCCCCACTGCAAGATTCCGGCTGCTGCGCAAAAGTGGTTTCAGGCCAAAACGATTCCGGCTGCTGCGCAAAAAAAGCGGCCTCCCGCCTGACCATTGGCGGATACGGAGAGGCAGTGTACAGATACAATTTCTATAGTGACAACGTTTTCCGTTACAGCCGTGCGGAATCCTACAAAAACTCCAAGGGGCACGGACTGGTGGATTTGCCGCACGCGGTACTGATGATAGGTTATGATTTCGGAAAAGGCTGGAGCCTCGGCATGGAAATCGAGTTCGAGCATGGCGGCGTGGAAAGTGCCGTGGAAATCGAGACCGAGGAGACAGGGGAATACGAGAAGGAACTGGAACGGGGCGGAGAGGTCGCCTTGGAACAGTTCTGGATCCAGAAAAGTTTCAATCCTTGGCTGAACCTGCGCATGGGACATATGGTCGTGCCAGTTGGAGGCACCAACAACAGCCATCTTCCCACCGAATTTTTCGGCGTGTACCGTCCTGAGGGGGAAAACAGCATCCTACCCTGCACCTGGCACGAGACCGGCATCAGCCTGTGGGGCAGACATCATGACTGGCGCTATGAACTGATGCTGCTGCCTGCGCTCAACTCCACCATGTTCAGTGTTTCCGGATGGGCCAACGGCGCATCGGCCTCCCCTTACGAATTCCGGCCAGCCAACCGTCTGGCTCTTGCCGCACGCATCGACAACCGCTCCATCAAGGGATTGCGGCTGAGTTTGAGCGGCTATATAGGAAACTGCTTCAACAACGACATTGTGACAGAGGAAAAAAGCAGCAAGTACAAGGATGTAAAAGGCACTGTGATGATTGGTGCCTTTGACTTCCTTTACAGGCATGGAAGGTTAGTGATGCGCGGCAATGCCGACTACGGACATTTGGGAGAGGCCGCACTGGTTTCAGCCTACAACACCCGTCTGAGCCACGCAAGCGGATCCCCCTACCCCCACACACACGTGGGTGAAAGCGCCTATGCCGTAGGGTTTGAAACCGGTGTGAACATGCTGTGCAAAAAAGCCATGGAAAACGGAAAAGCCCTTTACCTCTTCGCCCGCTATGACCGCTACGACTCCTACATTCCCGCCCCGTTGATGCAGGACTACGAATGGAGCGACAAACAGTGCGTCACAGCAGGCCTGAACTATTATCCACTGCCGCAGATTGCAGTCAAGGCGGAGTTCGGCTGCCGCCTGCTCAACGCCCAGTACAATAGCGAACCGTTTGCAGCAGTGGGTGTGACATGGAGTGGGTTGTTTCTTTGAGGGTTTGAGAGGTTTAAGAGTTTAAGAGTTTAAGGAGTTCAAGAGTTTAATGGTTGTAGGGCCGTCGCGTGCGGCGGCCAAAAAAAAGATAATTAACATAAAAAAATAATTAACATGATGAGATTTCATTTGAAGAAAGTTTTTATCGCTGTTTTGGCGGTGGGAATGGCAGGCGGTTTTTCCTCCTGTGACAACAAAAACAACAATGGGGACAATCCGCAGTACGACGCCAAGATGCAGGCGGTGGCGGAGCAGTTTGTAAACAACACGGTGATTGCCACCTACACCAATCTGGCAAATTACAGCCAAGATCTGGTGGATGCTTTAGTAAGGCTGAAAGCCGACAAAACCGACGCAAATGTGGCGGCGGCATGCCAAGCGTTCCTCAACGCCCGTGAATGGTGGGAAAAGAGCGAGGCCTTCCTTTTCGGCCCCGCAAGCGATTTCGGCATTGACCCGCACATTGACTCCTGGCCTTTGGATGAGGACGCTTTCCGCTCCCTGATAAACAGTCCCGACATGCTGGCCGCGTTGGATGCCGAGGATGGGGATGTGGTGGCAGGTGAACGACTGGGAGCCACCCTGTTGGGATTCCATGGCATCGAATACATTCTGTTTGAGAACGGAGCTGCCAAAAGTGCCGGAAAAATCACCTCGGACGAAATGATTTACGCCGTGGCCGTGGCTGGAGACCTGCGCAACTGCTGCTTCCAATTGGAGGTTAGCTGGGCCGGTGACAAGGCCGACGCCCAGCACGTCGCACTGATTGAGGAGCTGGAATTCAACCACACCGTGGCCGGTGGGGACAACAGCTACGGGGAGAACATGCTGAAAGCCGGCAAGGCGGGCAGCTCCTACGCCAGCCTGACCCAGGCCATGATGGCCATTGTGGACGGCGGGAAGACCATTGCCGATGAGGTGGGCACCTCCAAAATTGGAAAAGCCTACAGCGGCGAAGATGAGGACTACATTGAATCACCCTACAGCCAGAAATCTATCATTGACTTCACCAACAACATCATCAGCATCTACAACGCCTACATGGGCGGCGTGGAAGGCCAGCGCGACGAGGCCAAGTCCCTCTACAGCCTGATGTCCCAAGTGAACAGCGAACTGAACCAGAAAGTTGTGAAAACCATTGAGGAGGCAATTAAGACCATCGGTCAGATGAAAGCCCCATTTGTGCAGAACTTCACCGACCCCTCCGCCAAAGCCGCCATGGATGCCTGCGCCGCCGTGGACGAGGTGTTGAGTGAGGTGTATGAGGTGTTGGGGAAATTGTAACGATGATATCAACTGTTTGGGCAAATATTTTCGCCCAAACAGTTGAACAATGACAATGACCTGCGAAGCAGGAACGTACACTGGTCGTGCAAGCCGAATGCAGAACTAACTTATGATACATTTTAATTATAAATAAAAAAATATAATAAAATCATGAAAATAACTTGGAAAAATTTTTCACTATTAATGGGAGCCATGCTGATTTCAAGCATGTTTGTCTCCTGTCATGATGATCCGGAGCCGGGACCGGAACCGGGTATCAGCGAGGAAACCTATGCAGGCGGAAAATTGGGGACCACTTTCAACAGCTCCGCCTCAGCCTACGAAGATCCCACACCGGCGGTGGAACAGGCCGGACTAGTCAACGAATTCAAATACGGGGAATACTTTTTTGAGCGTCCCTTCACCCAAAGCAACACACCGTTCAACGGACTGGGGCCGCTCTACATCCGCAACTCCTGCGAGGCCTGCCATCCGGGCTACGGACACGGCAAGCGTATGGACCGCTACCGTGCCAATGACTGGGGCAACGGCTACCTGTTGGTCATCACCGACAACAACGACACCTACCTCAGCTCCCTGACCGGCATGCCGCAAACCAAGGCGGTGGCGCCTTTCAAGGCTCCGGTGGATGAAGAAAAAATTGTCATAACCTGGAAACCCTACACCGACGAATGGGGCAACCGTTTTGAGGATGGGGAGACATACAGCCTGATCTATCCGGAAGTCTACATTCCTGAGGATGCCTACTATGTGCCCTTGGAAGTGGGCGGCAATCCGGTGGCTTACGCCAATGTCAGGGTGCGTCTGGAAGGTACCATCGGCATTTACGGCACCGGTCTGATTGACGCCATTCCCGACGATTCCCTGAAAGCGCAATATGCCAAGGAAGAGGCGGCAGGAGCATCGCTCAACCCCGCAATTTTCGCCAACGGCAACTGGGTGAAAACCTACGGCAAAACCGACCATCCGCTGCGCTACACCTACGCCCTCACACGGGGACCGCTACAGGATGCGGCAGGAGCCAACGCCATTTGGAACATCACCAATGTCACCCGCAGCGACCGCCGTTACCATTACATGACGGAAGCATACGCGAAAACCGCCTCCAAGGACAACGAGGTACAGGCTGCCTTCTACCAGTATTTTCCGGAATGGAACAAAACCGGCAATGTGGAGCAGGACATTTACAACTACCTGATGTCCAAAGAACTTCCAGCAGAGATGAAGGACGAGGACTACAGCAATTTCATGGTATGGCATCGTGGTCTGGCCGTGCCTGCCGCCCGCAACATGAACGATCCGCAAGTACAGCGCGGCAAACAGCTGTTCCGCGAAATGGGCTGCACCTACTGCCACCGTCCCAGCTGGACCACGGGCGAGGACAATTTCACCGACCCCAACGGCTTTTTCAAGGATGGGGACAAACGGCTGCCCCGCTATCCGAACCAGATAATATGGCCATACTCCGACTTTGTGCAGCACAGGCTTTACATGGAGAATGACATCCGTACCGGATGGTGCCGCACCACACCGCTGTGGGGAAGAGGACTGTCCGCCCTTTGCACTGGATCCGCCGACCGTTTGCACGACTACCGCGCCCGCAATGTGATTGAAGCCATCATGTGGCATGGCAATGCGCAGAGCGACGCCCGCAGGTCAGTTGAGGCTTTCCGCAAACTGAGCAAAGAAGACCGCGAAGCGGTGGTAAAATTCATCGACGCCATATAATAACATGACAATTATTTGAAAGCCTGATTGTTAACATAACAAATAAACTTCAATAATGCAAAAATTTGCGACAACCGTTATGGTGCTGCTTGTAGGAATCCTTGCAGGCAGCACTTTTTTGGAAAAATTCCAGGGTTCCGCCTTTGTATCCGAAAAAATTTACCACTCCCCCCTTTTCATCGTACTGTGGGCATTAGCGGCATCAGTCATGATTCTGTTGGCTGTCAAGGGCAAAAACTGGAAACGCCCTGCCGTTTTCATCCTACATGGGGCGTTTCTCCTCATTTTGGCCGGAGCACTGCTTTCCACATTGACAGGCCAACACGGCACTTTGATACTGACACCCGGAAAAGCGGAGCAATGTTTCCAAACAGAAAATAAAGGGGAACAGCCGTTCCCATTCCAGCTGAACCTGATTCGTTTTGAAACCATCCACTACCCGGGAACGCAGTCACCCATGGATTATGTCAGTCATGTACAGGTGATTGACGATGAAAAGTCCGTCAGGAGAAACGCCGACATTTCCATGAACCACATTCTCAAGTACAGGAACTTCCGCTTTTACCAAAGCGATTTTGACGAAACAGGCCGTTCCGTTTTGGAAGTCGCCCACGACCCGTGGGGCATCGGGGTAACCTATGCCGGTTATGTCATGTTACTTTTCAGTTTGGTTTGGATATTCCTTGAAAAAAAAGGGGGCTTCAGGACCCTGCTCCGACACCCGCTGCTGCAAAAAGGGGCGGGTGTGGTCGCACTGCTGTTGCTTTGCGCAGCAAATCCGTTGTGTGCCAACTCCATGCCACGCACACTACCCGAACAAACCGCCCGTGAAATGGGGAAAGTGCAGGTGCTTTACAAAGGAAGAGTTTGTCCTTTGGGGACTTTGGCTAAAGATTTCACCGTAAAACTGTGCGGAAAGGCGCACTACAAAGGGCTTACACCGGAACAGGTGTTGGGCGGATGGATATTTTATTTTGAAGACTGGGTGGAGGAACCCATGATCAAAATCAAAGGCAATGAGGTGCGGAATCTACTGGGAATTAACGGAAAGTATGCCACGCTTCATGATTTTACGAACTCCGAAGGGGAATGTAAGCTCACAGCAGCCCTGGAAAATTGCAGCTTGGGTGACCCGATGTTCAAAAAGCTGAGCGCAGCAAACGAAAAAAAGCAAATTATTCAAATGATTTTCAATCGGAGCCTGCTGAAAATATTTCCCATTGCCGACAGTGCCGGAAACCTGTCATGGTATTCGCAAAACGACGAACTGCCTCTGGATTTGGAGGAGAGCGAATACCTGTTCGTCCGCAAACAACTGAACTACTGTCAGGAATTGGCTGTCATAAAAGATTACGGCTCTTTGGAGGAGGTTTTTGCCAAAACCTTAACATACCAAAACCGGAACGCAGCCGGATTTCTGCCCACACCGTTGCAATACCGTGCGGAAATCTGCCACAACAGGATTAGCGGCGGGAAATGGATTGCCATGCTCAGTGTAACATTGGGCCTGCTGCTTTTTGCCATTTACCTGTTCCGCACAGGCAAGGAAAAAGCCCTTCCACGCCCATTACAGCTGGCAGGTCTCTGCTACATGGGGCTGCTCACACTGTTCCTGCTTTTCCAGTTCGTGCTACGCTGGATTATAGGAAGTCACGTGCCAATGGCTGGCAGCCATGACACGATGAACCTGCTGGCCATTTTTATCGGAGCGGCATGCATTTGCCTGCACCGGCGCACCACGACGGCTCTTCCCCTCGGAATGCTGATGAGCGGTTTTGTGCTGCTTGTTTCCATGATTGGAGGCACGAACCCCTCCGTCACACCGCTTGTGCCGGTATTGTCATCCCCACTGCTGAGCCTGCATGTGACTGTCATAATGATGGCCTATGCGCTGCTTTTGTTCGTCGCGCTCAACGGTGCCACAGCCCTGATTGTCGGAGGCAGCCGTACAAATGCGACAGAACAGATGGAACGTATGCGGCTGATTGGCCAGGTTTTGCTTTATCCGGCCACCGCCCTGCTGGCCATCGGCATTTTTATCGGGGCGGTATGGGCCAACATCTCATGGGGCCGGTACTGGTCATGGGACCCTAAGGAGGTTTGGGCACTGATAACCCTGTTGGTCTACGCCCTGCCCATTCATGACAAAATATGGCGGAGATTTCAAAAGCCATGGTTCTTCCACCTCTATTGCCTGATAGCCTTCCTGAGCGTGCTCATTACCTATTTCGGCGTGAACTTCATCTTGGGCGGCATGCATGCGTACAATTAATCCCCAAAAATAGGGATAAAAACCAAGGAATCCCCCATTTTTGCCATGCCTGTTTGTTCTTTTTTACTATCTTTGCTTTTTGGAAATGGAAATGCCAGCGGCTTCCTACAACACTGAAAAACATACATCTATGAAACAGATAACGTTAAATCCGTCAATGAAATTTTCCGATTTGCTGAATTTCAATCCGGAACTGATACTTTTGCTGTCAAGGTGCCGGATTCCTTTGGGGTTCGGGGAGAAAACCGTGGAGGAAGTATGTGCGGAACAGCATATTTCAGCCAACTTTTTCCTGCTGATATGCAAGGTCTACTCCATCAAAGGATACGAAATCAGCCGTGAAGAGGCGGAGCGGACCGACATGAAGGATCTGCTGCTCTTTTTGTCCAACTCACACCAGTATTATCTGGAAGAGCGACTCCCCCACATCGCACAACACCTGAAATACATCGCGGAACAATGCAATGCGGCGCAAGGCAAGCTGCTGAGGCAGTTTTATGAGGAATACCGGAACGAGGTGATCGCCCATTTTGAATATGAGGAAAAAACAGTTTTCCCATACATCAGAGCATTGGAGGAGGGCAAAAAGATGGCCTCTTTCCGCATCCGCGATTTTGAGAGCAACCATTCCAACATTGAGGAGAAGCTGCAGGATTTGGTCAACATTCTGCTCAAATACCTGCCGGCGGAATCCTCCCCAAAGGAGCGTATCTCCATCACTATGGACATCTACCACCTGACAGAGGATATCAACCGTCATTCGCAACTGGAGGACCATTTGCTGGTCTGCTATGCCAACATGAAAGAAAGGGGGAATCATGACCAGACAAAATAAGGTGCTCATTGTGGAGCACTCCCCAATAGTGGCGGAAGGGCTGAAAAACATGTTTGAGAACAGCGACTACCGCGTCATCGCCATCCTACCCACCCTGGAAAGCGCCCTGGAACGCATGCCCGCCCTGAAACCTGACATATTGGTGCTGAACCCGATATTGCTGGATTTTTCGCAACGGCTCAAGCTGCGGCATCTGTTCCGCGACTATCCGCACCTGCTGCTGGCCGCCATGCAGACCTTTTATTGCGAGCAGAGCGTGCTGGCACAATTCCACACAGTGCTCTGTTTGGAGGACAACGCGGTGAGGATTGCCACCAAGCTGAAAAACGCCCTGGAGAGCATTTCGCATGAGGAGGAAGGGACACCTATAGGCAGCGAACTCTCCGTGCGGGAAAAGGAGGTGCTGAAAGCCATATCAAAAGGCTATACCAGCAAGCAGGTGGCCGACCTGATGCATTTGTCGGTGCACACGGTCATTACACACCGCAAAAACATTTCCAACAAGACCGGCATCAAGACTGTCTCCGGCCTGACCCTCTACGCACTGCTCAACCATCTGATTGACGAAAACGAGATACAGTAAAGAAAAAACCCACCATACATTTTTTTCCGCCGGTCCGGGAATCCGTATCCCAAATTCAACTATTTTTGCAACCTGATAAAATTTGGACACCATGATGAGATTTTTTCAAAAAATGCCGTGGGCTTTCTGTTTCATAGCCTGCATTTTTCTCTGCAACTGCCAGAGCAAAGGACAGACAGGCCAACCGGAGGAAAACCGTCCCGAAACTGCCGTAGCTTCGGAAAACAGCCAGCAAACAGTGTACGTAGATGATAAGGCCACGCCGGCAGCGGATAACACTCCGACAGCCGCAACAACGGAAACCGCCTTAAAAGGGGAAGTGATAAGCCTGTCCACCAATGAATTCCGCCAAAAAGTATTCGATTTCCAAAAGGAGCAGAACTGGAAATATCTGGGCGACTGCCCCTGCATAATTGACTTTTATGCGGACTGGTGCCGTCCCTGCAAGGCCATGGAACCAATCATGGAAAAACTGGCGGCGGAATATGCCGGAGAGGTCATGTTTTACAAAGTGAATGTGGACAAGGAGAGCGCTTTGGCCAACTATTTTCAAATCAACAGCATACCATTCATTCTGTATTGTCCGCTGAACGACATGCCCAAATCCACCATGGGAGGGCTTTCGGAAGAGCAGCTCCGCCAATACATTGAACTGATACGCTAACACCGGAAGAGCCGCGAATCCGGCACACGGTCAGATCACATCATTCAAGAAAAAAAACAATCAGCCTATGGCACAGATATACACTTCGCATCAGGGGAAGGTGGTGGCACGCACTGCGGATAGGGTCACGGTGCAAATCACCCTCAACGACGCCTGCCAGCACTGCGGCAGCCAAAGCGGCTGCATGATTCTGAACAGCAAAACCCGCCATATTGAGGTGCCAGTCGGGAAAAAGGACCCGCTGTTTGAAATCGGCGAGGAGGTGACGGTGAAAATGACGACCAATTCCGGCATGAAAGCCGTATGGTACGCCTACCTGCTGCCCACCCTGCTGCTTGTGGCAAGCGTAGGGGCCGCCTACCTCCTGCATGCCAAGGAGGGCATAATCGCGCTGACCGCGTTGTCCGTCATAGGTCTCTATTATCTTTTCCTTTATTTTTTCCGCGAACGGATCAACCGGAAATTCTCATTCAAAGTGGAAAAAACAGCGCAATAAAGTTTATTTAAAATAGTCGAACCATGAAGGTACACATTATCAATATCGGGGATGAACTTTTAATTGGACAGGTAACAAACACCAACGCCACATGGATGGCCAAACAACTGACAGCCATCGGCTGGAATGTCACCCAAGTCATCACCATTTCCGACCAAAAGGAGGCCATTTTGCAACAACTTGAAGCAAGCCTCGTCTCCGCCGATGCAATCCTGATAACCGGCGGACTTGGCCCCACCAAAGATGACATCACCAAACATACGCTTTGCGAATTTTTCCATTCAGAACTTGTTGAAGATGAGGCAAGCCTGCGAAACATCGAACGGATTTTCAAAGGAAGAGGCTATCCGATGACCCCCACCAACCGGTTACAGGCCTGGGTACCAGCCTGCTGCAAAGTGATTGTCAACGAAGTGGGAACCGCCCCCTGCATGTGGTTTGAACATCAGGGCAAAATCATTGTCTCAATGCCGGGAGTTCCGTCTGAAATGAAATTCCTAATGGAAAAAAGCATCATTCCGAGCCTCCAGGAGCGTAATGCCGACCACTGTATAGTGATGAGGAACCTTCTGGTGCAAGGCATCGGGGAATCCTTTCTCTC
>CAJOQK010000089.1 GCA_905236885.1 uncultured Bacteroidales bacterium | reverse complement strand
TCGGCATCGGCATCCGGCATGATGTCGGTGATGTACTTCAGATCGGTGCGCTCTGCCATAAGCTTGAGCAGACCGGCCTCATCGATGACCTCCTTGCGGGCGGTGTTCACCAGAATACCACCCTTGTGCATCTTGCCGACGAGGTTGTAGTTGATGCTCTGCTTGGTTTCGGCGGTGGCGGGAATATGCAGGGAGACCACGTCGCAGGTCTCGAACAGCGCATCCTGATTGGCCACGGCGGTAGCCATGCCGCTGGCGTTGATCTGGTCGGCAGTCAGGAAGGCGTCGTAGGCATATACATCCATGCCGAAGCCCTTGGCGATGCGGGCCACGTTGCGTCCCACGTTACCGAAGGCGAGGATACCCAGCTTTTTGCCCATCAGCTCGGAACCGGACTTGCCATTGTAGAAGTTACGGACGGCGTACACCAGCATACCTATCACCAGCTCGGCGACGGCGTTGCTGTTCTGGCCGGGAGTGTTCATGGCCACAATGCCACGGGCCGTGCAGGCCTCAAGGTCAAGGTTGTCGAAACCGGCGCCTGCGCGCACGACAATCTTCAAATTTTTAGCGTGGTCAATAACCTCCTTGGTAACCTTGTCGGAACGGACGATGAGAGCGTCAGCGTCGGCAACGGCCTTGTACAGGTCGTTCACATCGGTATACTTTTCCAGAAGGGCCAGTTCATAGCCATTCTTCTCCACCACTTCGCGGATGCCGTCCACGGCGACTTTGGCGAAAGGTTTTTCTGTAGCAACTAAAACTTTCATTTCTCTCCCTCCTATTTGTTTTGTTTTTCAAAATCCTGCATGCACTGCACCAAAGCTTCAACAGCTTCAATCGGGCAGGCGTTGTACAAACTGGCACGGAAGCCGCCGACGGAACGGTGGCCCTTGATGCCGACCATGCCGCGCTCTTTGGCAAATGCCATGAAGGCATCCTGCAGGTTCTCACGGCCTTCAGCCATCACCCAGCAGTGGTTCATGATGGAACGGTCCTCTTTGCACTCCACAGTGCCGCGGAACATGCTGTTGCGGTCAATTTCCTCATAAAGCATGGCGCTCTTCTTGAGGTTGATCTTGTTCATGTTCTCAACGCCGCCGATGGTGTTCTTCACCCATTTCAAGGTCTCGTGCATCACAAAAATTGCGCTCACAGGAGGAGTGTTGAACATGGAGATGTTCTTGGCCTCTTCAGCTGCGTGTGTACGGAAGTCCACCATGGTGGGCAGCGGGTTCATATACTGGCGGTCGGTGATTTTGCCGAGAATGTCCTTGCGGACAATGTAGAAGGTGACACCGGCAGGGCCGACGTTCTTCTGGGCACCACCGTAAATCAGACCGTATTTGGTCACATCCACCGGACGGCTCATGATGTCGGAGCTCATGTCGGCGACAAGCATGACGTTGTTGATTTCGCTGGCGTCAAAATCCTTGCGAATTTCAGTTCCATAGATGGTGTTGTTGGTGGTGATGTGCAGATAGTCAGCATCAGCAGGAACAGTCCAGCCTTTGGGAATGTAGCTGTAGGTTCTGTCTTCGCTGCTGGCCACAATCACGGTCTCACCAAAGTTCTTGGCCTCTTTGGCGGCCTTTTTGGCCCATACGCCTGTCTGCAGATAGGCAGCCTTCTTGTTGAGCAGGTTGGCGGGGACATCCATGAATCCGGTGCTGGCACCGCCACCGAGGAACAGAATTTCGTATTCGGCGGGGATGTTCAACAGCTCACGCCACAACTGGCGGGTTTCCTCCATGGTACGCTCCCAACCTGGTGTACGGTGGGAAATCTCCAACAGACCAATGCCTGTGTTGTCAAAATTGCGAATCGCCTCAATGGTGGATTCAATTGCCTCTTTGGGCAATACGCAGGGACCTGCGTTGAAATTATAAGCTTTCATGATTTTTATTATGAATTAATTGTTTTTATTTTTCCTTTACAGTGATGTCAACCTTTTCCTCCTGCTCTCCGGAGACTGCGATAGAGGCTGTTCTGGCATAATAGTCGCTCGGTCTGGCGGAATATTTGGTGTCTTTCCATTTGGCGGAAATCTGGTATTCACCATCAGGAACCTCAGTGAAAGAATAGCTTCCGTCCGCTTTGGCGACAGTGGACTTGATATAGGCTTCTGCCGTACCGTTGTGCAGATAAACAGTCGCTTCTTCGGCAGGAACGGTTTCATCCGTATACACCAAATAAGCTGAGATGACTCCTTTGAAGGTGCTGTTGTCTTTTTTCTCTTTGCAGGACACAAAACTTATACTGCAAGCAACCAATAATAAAACAAGTTTTTTCATTTTAATTAGTTTTAAATTTAACAAATGATTAATTGGCTGCAAAGGTAGTTTATTTTATAACACAAAATGCAAAAAGGGAAGAATTTTGTACTGTTTTTTTTAAGTCCAATAGTTAATGGAGTTGATTGCGTGAGGAAGAGAGCAACGTTGGAAATAGTTCAAATAAAACAGATTATTTAACTCTTAACTAAACTATAAACTGAATTGACCGTCGGGGAATATATATTCGGCATTAAAAAACCGTCATCCATAGGCTTTTTTTCATAAAATGCGAATGGGATCATGATTCGTATCCCATTTTCATGTAAATTTGCAAATTCATAACAAGCATATGGAAGCGATTGAATTTTTAAGGGAATGTGCGCGTGAGATCATCCGGAAAGAAAATGATTTGCACAAACATTGTGTGATTTTACCCTCCAATCGGTCGGTGACGGCCTTCAAGCGATTTTTATTGGAGGAAAGTGGCGGCGGACTGCTTTTTCCAAAAATCCTTTCCATCGACACCTTTATGGAAAACCTCTCCGGCCTGCGCAAGGCGGACACACCCTACCTGCTGCTGCAATTATATGAAATACACAAGAAGTTGGAGAATGAAGCGGCAAACTCCTTTTTCTCTTTCGCCAGTTTCGCCGAAATGCTGCTGAAGGATTTCAACGACATCGACCTCTCTTTGGCTCCCGGCGGGAAACTGTTTGCCTCCCTGCAAGAAATTCAGGATATGGAGGCTCATTTCAACGAACAGAAGGCGTTATACCAAAAATACATTCATTTTTGCCAAAAACTTCCGTTTTATTACAAAACATTAAGGGAAAAACTTTTACAAAAAGGATTGGCCTATCAGGGCATGCAGTACCGTTATGCCTGCGAAAACCTGCCGGATCTGCTTACACATCTCCCCTACCCAAAATATATTTTCATCGGATTCAGCGCCCTTTCCAAAGCGGAAGAAAGGATGATGGAACAATTGCACCAACGGCAAATGGCGGCAATCTTTGTGGATGATGAGCAATGGTACAGTCAACCAAGTTCAGGTTATTTGGCGGGACTGTTCATTCGGGAGATGAAAAAAAAGCTGCCAGTCACCTCATTCCAGCATGACTGGCTACACCAGCTCCACAAGGAGGTGCATCTTTTCGGCATGCCGCAGGAGACAGCACAGGCGGAAATACTGCCCACATTGCTGGAACAGCTGCAAAAGAAAAATCCGGAGGGTCGGACTGCCATTGTGCTGCTGCAGGAAAACCTGCTGCTGCCAGTGCTGCATGCCATGCCTGAGAAACAGTGTAACATCAGCATGGAGTACAGTTTTCGGCACACGCCGCTTTCCGGTCTGCTTCAAGCCTACTGGAGCGCATTGGAAAATCGCGAAAAATTCTCGACCGCATCCGATTACCGTCTTTACGGCAAGGATGTGCAGGCGTTGTTGGGCAATGTGCTGATGCAGGAAAGGCTCGCCCTTTCGGGAAAGGCACCCGACTTGCGGAAAGAGAACCGGATCTTTTACAATCGGGAACAATGGGAAGAGCTGTTGGGCAACACAATTCCAGAGGCGGAACGGCTGCTGCTTACTGACATGCTCTTCACTCCAGTCACGCCTGATAATGTAGCCAGACACCTTTCCGCCCTGCTTTCCTTTCTCTCCGAGGAGGGCATGCCGGAACCCTACCAACATATGGCCCTACAGCTGCAACAGCAGATGGAGCACTTCTATCCACTAATGCACTCTCTGAAAGATGATTCCGTCCGTGCCATGCATTTTCTATGGGAAAGCGTGGCAGGAAATTTCTCATTCCCGTTTGAGAGCGATCCGCACAGTCCGTTGCAAATCACCGGTATGCTGGAAACACGCGCCCTTGATTTTGACAATGTCATCATGCTTTCCGCCAATGAGGGGGTAATCCCAAATAAAAAAAATGAACAGACGCTTATTCCCTACGATGTAAGGAGTCATTACCAACTGCCCACATTCCAGCACCACGAAGCCATCATGACCTACCATTTTTACCGGCTGCTACAACGGGCGGAACAGGTTTACCTGTTGTACAACATGGACGACCGGGATGAAATACGGGAGGAGAGCCGCCTGCTGCGCCAATTGGAACTCTATTGGAAAGGGGTTAAAATGGTCACCATCGAACGGAAAATTTTTGCACTGCCCCAAGTGGAGCTGAATCCGGTCCGGCAGCTGCAACTGCCCAAGGAAGAACCGGTGCTGCCAGAACAGTTTTCATTCTCACCCACCGCCGTCAATCTTTACCTCAGCTGCCCGCTGCAGTTTTGCCTCCATTACCTTTACCAGCTGCAGATGCCGGAAGAGCAGACTGAGACCATACCTGCAAACATCATGGGGACAGTGATTCACAAAATGCTGGAAAAAAGAATCAGTCCGGATTCACTGGATTTGGGAACCCAAAATCTGGAAACGGATCTGATTGCACTTTACAGAGACTTTTCAGTGACCGGCCTTCACCTGACTGAAGAGGAAATCCTTCATGAAAAGAACCGTCTGATTCTGGAATTGAGCCTGCATTATCTCCGCGCATACCTGCAAACATTTCAAAAGGAACTTGGAGCGGAAAAAAACAATCCCGTGCAGGCAGTGGAGGAAAAAATAGAACAACACCCGCTTCTTGAGGCAAATGGCAGAAAAATCCGTTTTAACGGCTGCATCGACCGCGTGGATATGGAGGCCGGCGTCTGCTGTATTGTGGATTACAAGACAGGTTATGTGGATGAAAAAAAATTGGTGCTGCAAGAGATGGAGGATCTTTTTGACGGTAACCACAAAGAGGCCATACAGCTTATGCTTTACATGCTATACAAACATCGGAAAGAAAACAGTAATCCGTTGTGTGGAAAAATCATCGCCATGCAGGAGGCTGGCAAATCCATCTGCCTGCAAATAAATGGAAAAACCCTGTTTGAAACCGAAGATTTCGCACAGTTCGACCTTCTCATGCAGGAACGGCTGTTTGCTCCGCTTTTTGACCTTTCACAACCATTTGTTCCGCATAGCGGTGACCACTGTGACTATTGTCCCTATGCCAATGTCTGCACCCATGAGCCCTGATTAGGGGAGTTCTAAAAGTCCCCTTGCGCATCAATGTAGGCCTGCACGGCATCTGCCTCAAACCCTTTGGCATAGAGATGGGCGCGCAATTTCCAAAAACGCTGTTGGGAAGGCACATCGGCATGGGTGCGCAGCCATTTTTCAGCTGTATGTGCCAACCGTTCCGCATAATCTGAGAAATCCACCGCAGCAAGGGCTTCCTTGATACATCGTTCGGAAATGCCCTGCTGTCGCAGTTGCAGGATAATTTTCCCCCTCCCCCACGATTTCAAATGGTATTTTCCTGAAACAAAGGCATTAGCATAACGTTGTTCCGAAAGAAATCCCTGAACGATCAGTTCGGCGATGATGGTTTCGGCATCAGGCTCCGACACACCCCAACTACGCAGTTTCCGGCGCAACTCAAACTGGCACCGCTCCTGATAGGCACAATATTTGGCAGCTTTCTGCAAAGCCTCCTGATAAGTGATCATTGCTTCATGATTTTTCCTTCGTACAGTTTCCGTCGCTCTTTACGTATGATATAGAAATAGACACCATTGGGCAGTGCCTGAAGATTAAAGGCACTATTTGGCTGTGTAATCGGACAGGTGAGAATAATTCTCCCCTCCGCTGAAACCAGATGCAGTTCTGCAGGCAGATCAGTTTCAGGAAGTTGCAGATTCCATCGACCAATCACCGGATTCGGATAGGATTGGAGAGCAGGCTTTCCCCTATCGGACACAGCATCCTCCCATCTGATATCCAAGAAATAGCTCATGCTGTCTGTCCGTTCCTCCGCCCAAACACGGAATTCATAATAGTCAATGCCACATGTTGATTGTAGCGGAATTATGCGACAAATGGCTGCACTGTCCATGGGAATGGCCTCCAAATGCAACGGATTGCCAAAAAATCTATCCTTGACATAACTGGTGCTGTCGGGATGGAAATTGGAAAGACTTTCCCCTTCGTTGAGCATGATTTGCTGCAAACGCGCCTCCCTGCGTTTCGTCCGGAAACGAATACGGTAAATCTGGTAATGCGCCCTATCTTCGGCAACAACACGGATTTGAGCCTCATCTGAAAGCGTGACTGCTTGGGTTACATATATTTCGGAGTGTTCCCAAACCGCTTTGGCCGAAACTTGGGGAACGGAATCGTACATGGAAAAGGCCACTTCATAGGCCTGCTGGTCGGATTTGAAGGCGGAAAAGCAGTGCCCATCAAACCAAACACTGTCCAAACGCGCATCGGTGGAAGGTTGTCGCCAAAAGGCAAACAGATAGCAGGCGGTATCTGTCCCTTTCTCCGAAACCACCCTTAGCACAGCGGTGTCATTCACAGCAACAGGCAGGCGCAACCATTCCGAACTGGCACGGCTGTCCGACAAGATGCAGCGCAGCCGCACTGGAATATCCCTTGTCATCTCTTTCAAGGGTATGGTATAGTTAAAGATTCCCTCCTGAACCGATAACAGGGAATCAGCATTGCCCAACGTGTAGGCCATCTGTATGATGGAGGTTATGGGAGAAAGTTGCCTGTGAAACACAATTCGATAGTTTTTCTCAACCAAGGTATCCTCCGCTTTCACGGTCACTACTGCCGTATCCTGAAGGGAAAGTGCCTGGCGGATGGAAATTTTGGTCCCCTGTGCGGCGGCATCGGCGGTCACTATAGGCGGACGAAGGCTGTCAAAGTGCAGTGTGACATGATATAGCAGACTGTCTTTGTGGAAAGAAGGTAATGCCATACCATTGCAGTAAAGTGCATTCAGATCCGCATTTTTGGAAATTTCCACATCAAAAAAGAGAACATATTTTTTTCTGGACGTCCCGCTTTCTGAAAATACACACACCCATGCACTGTCATGGACGGATTGGGGCTGCCGGACACTGTCGGAGGCATAATAGTTGGTCTTGGTCCACGCCAATACCGGCAAGGTGGTGGTAAATGGCGGCAACAGGATGTGGTAGGAAAGGCTGTCCGGATGGAACTGGGGAACAGAGATGTAGTTTTTGTCCAACCAATAACCCAAGGCCATCAGATCCGCATTGTCATACAGACGGAAAGAAAAATGCAGCCAATAGGTGCAGGAATAGGCGGTATCCTCAGCAGTCACCAACAATTTGGCGGAACCTGGAATTTTGGCCGGGAGGAAAATTTGCAGCTGCGCATCAGTATCCGCCAATACAGCAGTAATTTTCGGCACCACAGCGGAATCCAGCATAACCTGGTATTGGGTCACACTATCCTGGAAACCCTGAAGCGGAAACCCGTTAATCCGAATGTCAGTCAGGCGGGTCTCCTTCGCCTTGCGCACTACAAAATGCAGACGATAGCAGAGACTGTCAGAACCATTTTCTGCAATCACCCATACCATGGCAGTATCATCCCAAGTTTTGGCGTTCCTGATTTTCAGCAGGGCATTGCTGTCCGAAGCGACAGGCTGCAAAGTTGGAATTTGACGGCTCTTTTCCGGAAGCATGACAGTATAAAAATAGTTGTCTTTGGAGAATCCGGCCACCGTATCCTCCGTGGCTGCCAAACGATAGCCCAACCGAGACAGCGTGGCGTCACTGTTTTTTTCAACACTGAAATCCACCGTGTAGGTGCGCCGGAAACTGCTGTCCTCTGCCAAAACAGTGATTTTGGCCTCTCCCGGAAGCCTTGCGGGCTGCTGATAGCGCAATTGCGCGGTTGGCCAGGAGGGGGCTGCAGTCACCTGGACTGATGTGGTGCCGTAGGGCAAAGTGACCGAATAGTGGAGGCTGTCCTTGTGAAAAGCGGTGAGCGGCTGCTGATTGTAGCGGATCCAAGAAAGCGTTGCATCGGTGGAAAGGGCAACGGTAAAATAGAGTGTGTAACGGCATTGGCTCTTCCCGTCCTCAGCGGTAATCAGCACTGAGGCGCTTCCCG
>CAJOQK010000088.1 GCA_905236885.1 uncultured Bacteroidales bacterium | reverse complement strand
TCCTTGTTCATCTCCGTGCCGAAAAGTTTCTTGAAGCCGAAGTCAGTGTAGGGGTTAATGTACTTCTCTCTCGTCATATAAATCATGATTTTTTTGTCATTTGTTGGTATAACGGCAATGTTTGGGGTTTATTGTGTCCTTGGCATTTTTTTTCTGAAAAAAACAACGCTTTCCCCGATACAAGTCTGGATATGACATTAATTTGCAAAAGAAAAAAATAGGGATACCAATTCTGAAAAACCAAAAAACATTCGGGCCGGATAGATGAAAATGTAAAAATCGTCATTGTATTGACGTTTTTTACGTAAATTTCGTCATTGTATTGACGTTTTTTCTATCTGGAATTTTTAGAAGTTTCCAATAAATAAAGGGGGAGTGCACTGTAATGCTGGTTTTTCGAAGCTCCAAAAATGGACTCCGCCGCTGTGTGGAGCTGTCCAAAATATGTGTGTGGGCAAATCTTACTCTCTCCGCATCCTTAGCCTCTCTTCAAACGTTTCCAGTTCCAGACGGATGAGGTGGAGTGTGGCGGCGTTCAGGTGATCCAGTCGGAGTGGTGAGGGTAGGGGCGCTGGCGGGTTGTCGTGGGAGGCTTCCGTTATCATATCCCACAATTCCTGCAGGTTTTCCTCGTCGGTGGAGGGGGTGGTGAGGCGGAAGGCCTTCAAAAACTGGAAAAGTCGCAAACCGTCCGCTTTCTGGTGGAAGGCTTTTGTGAAATTGGCCAGTCCAGGATAATTTTTCCGAAGTTTGTCCCAGCCGCCCTTTTGCGGAAATGTCTCGTCCAAAAAGTTGGTCAGTGGGGTGTGCACATCCGCCTGCTGCAATGCTGGAAGCATCTGGTAGCTTTGCGCTATGGCATCATATCCTTTTTTTGAAAAAATGGGATATTTTCCCTGAATTCCTTCTTTAAAAATTTTTATAGCAGGACCTGTTCCGAAAGGAACCCTGTCGGACAGTCGGTTGGCCGGATAGACCTTTGCGCGGCAGTCCAGGGCTATTTTGCCCATTTTGGCCAATTTCTGCAGCAGGTAGAAATCCTCTCCCGCCTGCTGGCTGTCGTAGCCGCCCGATTTTTGGTAGTCGGAGAGGCGGCAGGCAATGGCGGAACCAAGTGCTGTGAATGCGTATGGGGAACCAATCCGCAACAGTTGTATGAGGTGGCAGCGCAGGTAGATTTCATAGCGGAGCATGGCGCGGTCCTGAGCCTCGTCGCCACTCAGCGGATGGTAATAAGGCGGATTGACGGCGGTGGCATGGGGGTGCCGTTGCAGGCAGTGGACGACCTCCTGCACAAAATCGGGATGGAATAGTGTGTCCGCATCCATGCTGATAAGTATGCTGTCATCGGAAGCGTGTGGCAGCAGGTTTGCAATGCAGTGCTGCCGGGCCAGCCCCACGCCGGCCTGTTTCTCCCGCCATGCCTTATCCGGCGAATAGCGGTCAATCAGGTGCAGGTCAAGGTTCCACGGGTTTTGGATAAGATGGTTCCAGAGCAGCTCGTTGTGGAGAATGCGCATTTTTGCATGACGAATTTCTGGTGTGATGTTGTCAAAAGAAGTTGCGTCTGCGGCTGTTTCGAGGTCAAACGCCTGTTGGTCTGTTTTGTGGTCGATTGCCTGTTGGTCTGTTTTGTGGTCGGTCGCCTGTTGGTTTGTTTTGTGTTCGGTCGCCTGCCAGAAACTGTCGTGGTAAGCGGTCTCATAATCGCTGTACGGGCCGTTCACGCATACCCACACACTTATTTTCCCCCGGTAGTCCTGACGGGCGATGCACTCCAGGGTTTTCTCCAGCGTGCCCAGTTCGTCCATTGCCGGAATGGCAAAACAGACTGCAGGCAGGTTCATAGCTTGATGAATTTGGCGTGTCCGTAACCGGGTATCTCTATGAAATAGACTCCTTTGGCCAAATGGCTGATTTCAATTTCGCAGTTTTGTGAATTGCATTGTATCTGCCGGATTTTTGCGCCGTTGGCAGTGTAAATGCAAATTTCTCCGATGCCGTTTTCCAGTGTTTCAAGGAATTCCGTGTTTTCGGGGATGCGGATTTGAATTTTGTCGGTGGCGGGGTTAGGAAACACATCTATCCTTGAGGTTTTTTCCGCCTCCGGCACAGAAGTGGCTGAGGGCTGGTAGCTTCCGTCAATGTAAAGTGCATTGCTGCCGGTGGGGTCAAGCCAGGGACGCAATTGCTCCTTTTGGGAGTTTTCGTTGTTGGCGAACCAGTGGTAGGAGAGTTTGCCGTACCAGTTCAGCCGGCTGCGCAGATTGGTGGTGCAGCCCACATTGTTGATGGCTGTCAGGGTGCCGATTAGCCGTTTGGTCTCCGCATTGAAGAGGCCGGAACCGGACGAACCCTGTTCGCACACCCCCTTTTCCCAGTAAAAATACCAGAAAGCCATGCGGTCATAGCCGATGCTGCTGCAATTATTGGTGGTGGGTGTTTGTGAAGTCTGGCTGAATTTCTTGAAATCCCCATGCGGATGATGGATGCCCACCAATCCTTTGGTGGGAGCCTGGTTCCTCCGGTCCCAGCCACAGTAGTAGGCGTTGTAGGAGGAGGGGATGCTTTGGTTCAGCTTGAGCAGCAGGAAATCGGATTTGGTGCCTTTGGCCACCACCTGGCAGCCGGTCCGGGTCTGCAGCCCGTAATCGTATGGTGAAGGGCCGTCGTTCCCGTTGCACTGGTAGGCTTCAATGTTGAAGAAAAATTTCCAGCTGCCTGAGTGTGAAGTGGAAAGCTCCTCTATGCAGTGTGCGGCTGAGAGTATGTAGGGTGTGCCGTCCTGTGCGGTGTTGTTGATGAGGTTGCCGCTGCACAGGTATCCGTCCATGTAAATCAGCACCACAGAGCGGATAATGTCGCGGTAGGCCTCCGCCTCCTCGCAGGCGGTGTTGATGAGGCAGGTTGCGCTTTCGTCGCTGTTGAAGAAGCCTTTGGTTCCGGCCACCACGCAACGTGGCTCAATACGGGATTTCCCTTGGCTGTTGGCAGGTTCGTAGCAGAGGATGACAATGCTGTCACCTTTCACTATATCGGTGCTGAATTCCTGACTGTCGGAGACATTTTCGGAGGTGTAGGGACCGAAAACCATTCCGTTCTGCGGGTTGCAGACATATAGCTCCGCTTTCTCCTCCAATTGGAAATGCCGATATGATATGTCCATGAAAAGGGCTCCCGGAGAGGTGAACCCCATGCGGTACAGGCTGCCGCCGTCCGGCATGACAATCTGTTCGCCCGATTCGTGCAGGTTATAGGAAACCGCGTGACGCTCCCCAATGGAGAAATAAAAGCTGTCGGTGGCGCTTTTTTGTGCCTGATGGGGCAGAAGTGTTTTATAAATTGCGTTTTTTGCGTCCTTTAAAATAATTTTGCCATCCTTCATACTGGCAGGATTGCCCGTCAGATTGTTTCGGGTATCATATAAACTGTTGGTATTGCCCGTCAGGTTGGCGTGGTCATCCTTCAAATTCTTCATATATGTTGTGGAGCCCATGCGGCTGACTGTGGCCTGTCCGGAAAGATGTGCTGGTAATATGCTGTATATCACCATTAAGGCAATCCACAGAAAAAAGTTTTTGTTTTTTTGAAAACAGATGCGGTCATCCATATACTAAAATGCCTTTTTTTGCGTTTTAATTATGTTTGCAAAAGTACATGAAATTCAGATACGGATTCCGTGCGTGCAAACAAATATTTTATTTAGGACATATAGCGTACAGTAAAAAGTATTTCAGTATAAAATGGGTCAGACATATTCACCGGGTCGGTTTTCCGTACTGCCAGTAATAACTAAAAATCTTTTGATTATCAATATCCTGTGCTTTTTTGCCATGGTTGTGGTGAAAAATGCCTTCGGGGTGGATTTGAATGACATTTTCGGACTACATTACGTTAAATCCTCCCATTTCTACCCCTTCCAGTTCATCACCTACATGTTCATGCACGGCAATTTCCAGCATCTGTTTTTCAACATGTTCGCCTTGTGGATGTTCGGATCGGTGGTGGAGAACTATTGGGGAAGCCGGCGTTTTCTGGTCTATTACCTGCTGACCGGCATCGGAGCTGCCCTTACCCATTATTTCGTGGTAAGCCTGCAGCTGCATCCGGATGTGCTGCTGATCCAGTCCTGCATCGACAATACGGACATGTCGCATCTTAACGATCTGTTCCAGAACCACCGTTTTTACCTGAACGAGCGCTCGGGGGATATTTGGGGCAGTTTCCTCATTTTCCAGCAGAATGTGTCGGCGTTGTCGCTTCATCCCAACAATGTGGATGCTATTGAAAATATTCGTCAGTTCTTGACTGATTATCAGGATTATTATGTGAGCCTACCCAATATTGTGGGGGCTTCGGGCTCCATTTACGGGCTGTTGCTGGCGTTCGGTGTGCTGTTTCCTAACGATTTGATCTATTTGTATTTCTTCATTCCGATGAAAGCCAAATGGTTCGTGATTGTGTTCGGCGTGATCGAATTGTTTTCCGGCATTATGGGCACCAGTGACGGGGTGGCGCATTTCGCCCATTTGGGCGGCATGCTCTTCGGCCTGCTGCTGATATGGTATTGGCGCAGAAGGGGTGACGGTTACGGGTATGACAGTTATTCCTATGACGACCACAACGGCGGTTATTGGGGCGGAGGTGATTCCGGCCATGACGGATGGGGCGGACGTTATTCATTTAAAGAGAGGGTCCGTGACAAATACTACGGGTTCAGGCAAAAGGAGAGCGGCGGATTTCGCGGGGCCGGCCAAAGCCGTTTTCGCCAGGAAGAACGTTCGGGTGCGCATTTTTCCCTGCGGGAGGAGTGGCAGCGCCTGTTCCGGCGCAAGCCACGCAAGGCTGCAGGTTCGGCCACGCCCAGGACGGACGAGGAATACAACCGCGAGCGGGCGGAGAACAGGGCGCGCATCGATGCTATTTTGGACAAGATTTCCCGTTCCGGATACTCACAACTGACCAAGGAGGAGAAGGAGTTCCTTTTCAAAAGCAGCAATAAGGAGACCAATTGGTGATGCAGAAGCGGAGATCGTTACTCGGGCTGTTGTTCCATTTGGCAGGGGTGCTTCTGATGCTGCCCTTTGCCATTTCCTACTTTGCGGGCTGGATTCCACCCACCAAAAGTCTGCCGGTGGCGCTTTGCGGCATGTTTTATCCCTATCTGCTGGTGGTCAATTTCTGTTTTTTGCTCTACTGGATACTCCACAGGAACCGTATGTGGATTCCCTCCCTGGTGCTGTTGCTGGCCGGTCTGCCTTTAGTTGGCCGCTATTACCAGTATGCCGGGGTGGACGATGATGGGGAACCGCATGCCATGATGTTGAAAACCATGACCTACAACGTGCAGCTTTGCGGTGCCTATCGGGATAACCGCTCCGATGTGCAGGCTTTGTACAGGGACAGCATTTTCCGTGTTATCAGGGAGGCCGCGCCCGACCTTCTCTGCATGCAGGAGTTTTACCAGGGAAACGCCTCTTCGCATCACAATACAGCATTGTTGGACAGCCTGTTGCCTTCCTATTACTGTTATCCGGACATACGGCGCCGTTCATCCCACTACATCGGTAATCTGATTTATTGCCGCTTTCCTGTGGTGGGGGCGGGTTGTGTCGGTAACTCCTACGATTTGGACAACCATTCCGCCATCTACGCGGATGTGCTGGTGGGGCAGGATACTTTCCGCATCTACAATCTGCATTTGAAATCGGTGCAGTTCCAGCAGCAGGATTATGATTTTGCCCAGCAGCTGACCGATGCCAACTGGGTCAGGACGGAACCTCTGACCAAGGGCTCAAAGCGCATCCTGAAAAAACTGAAGGTGGCCTACGCAACCCGGACGCAACAGGTTGACAGCATAGTGCGCCACATTGATCAGTCGCCCTATCCGCTGATTGTATGCGGGGATTTCAACGACACGCCATGGTCATACACCTATCGGCAGTTCAAGAAGCGTCTTTCCGACTCCTTTGTCCAGAGCGGCATAGGAAGGGGAAACAGCTTTGACATTAACAGGGTGTTGCGTTTCCGCATTGATTACGTTTTTTGTGACAAACGTTTGAAAGGCTTGCACCACACGGTGTTGCGACACTCCGGCGCTTCGGACCACTATGCGGTCATGGCTGGTATTGTTGAGATACAGTAAATATTTTCGTTATTGAAAAAAAATAATTCGGACACGGGTTTGGGCAAAGGAACAGGAATACTCTGTTTTGCATGGTCCGCAGCCATGCTGATGTATGTGCCTTGTGTGGCATTGTGTGTGAATCCGCCTTTGCTGGCAGGGCGGATGTTTCTGATTCTGGCGGCGTGGTATGTGCTATGGATGCTTCCGTATCTTTTTTTTCCACGGAAATTTTGCTACAGGCTGGCGGTGGCGGTGTTGTTTGCCGGAAGTTTGCTCAATCTGGCCCATTGGCTGGTGCTGAAATCTCCTCTGAATCTCTCCTCACTGTTTGTGCTGCTGAACACCAATGGTAGTGAGGCGGTGGAATTTGTCTCGCTGAAGGCTTCGCTCCGTTGGCTGCTGTTGCTGCCGTACCTGTTTTTGGCGTTGCAGGCGTTCCGGCGGGTGCCTGCGGTTTATTTTGGAAAAATGGGAGAAAAGGGGAGTATCTCCCTTTCTGAAAATGGTGGCATACAGACGCAGGCAGTTCCATCCCCCTTATTTGGACGATGGTTGTTGCGGATTGCATTGCTGCTGTTTGTGTCGCTTTTTTATGGTGAGGCGGCCTGGAACGGACGTTTGGTGCGTACGGCTCTGCCTGACACTGAACGGACACTATGCTCCTTTTCAAAGGAAATGAAGGCCTATCGGAGCTTGAAGCAGCGGAAGTTCCGTCCAGTGGAGGCACATACGGATAAGGCTCCATGTGTATCTGTGCTGATTGTAGGCGAGTCCTGCAACCGCAACCACATGTCGCTTTATGGCTATCATCGTCCGACTTCTCCCAAGTTGTCGTGTAGAGATGACATCCTTTGTTTCACCAATGTGATTACGCCATATTCCTCTACCTTGAATGCGCTGTTGGGTTCATTGACAGAAAGCAATATGGATTTTCCGGTGTCACCGGACAGCTGTATTCATGCTCTTGATATCTACCGCTCGGCCGGATTTACGACCTATTGGATTTCCAACCAGTCGCCGTTAGGGGTGTGGGACAATGCTGTGTTTAATTTCGCAAAAGTAGCCGATCATCCGCTATTTGTGAACCGTGCCGCCAACTCCTCGTTTGAAAGCACCCAAATGGCGGTGTATGACGGTGGGTTGCTGCCGGTGCTACACAGGGTGCTGGCGGATGACACGGTTTCACGCAAATGGATTGTATTGCATCTGATGGGCAGCCATTCCCAGTATGACAAACGCTATCCGGCTGCCTATGCCATATATCGTGATGGGGTGGACAAGCGGCAGCGGACCATTGACGCTTACGACAATTCAATTCTCTACAATGATGCAGTGGTGGACAGCATTTTCACGATGCTGGCACTCTATGCTGCCAACCATCCGCAAACGCGGGTGCATGCGTTATATTTATCGGATCACGGTGAAAATGTGTATGATGCTGGGGAAACGGCGGGACATGACTATGCGGACACCATTCCATACGCAAATGTTGAAATTCCTTTTGTACTGTGGCTTTCCGTACAGGACACGCTGTGTGACACCTCCTTCTTCCATCGTGTCCGGTCGCGGCTTTCATGGCCTTTCATGACCGATGACCTTTTCCACCTACTTCTGGATTTGGATGGCATCTCCACTCCCTATTTCAAGCCGGAACGGAGCCTGTTCAATTCAGCCTATTTTAAGGAACGTCCACGTCTGCTCATGGATGGCAGGGAGTATCTCCCATCCACATTTTCCGCTCCTCATCACCCAACTGCTCAATAGCATAGCGTAGCATTGTACGGGGCATCTCGTGTGCGTGCAGTTGAAGGAAGTCGCGTAACAGCTCCACGCTGATCCGTTTGCCCATTTCACGGAGCATCCATCCGACCGCCTTGTGCATCAGGTCGTGCGGATGATGCAGATGTTTTTCCGCATAGCGCAGGCACCAGGATGAGTCGCCCTGCTGCAGCGTTTTCCATGTGCAGACCATGCTCATGCGCTGTTTCCATAGGCAGGGGCTGGCAGCCAGATTGTCCATGATTTGCATTTTGTGGGTTTCATGCATCCCCAATGTTTCCCCTCCTAAAAAAGTGGGAAGCAATAACCAGTTGCCCAATATTTTTGGAGCAGTCAAGTCCACTAAATCCCAGTTGTTGGCCTGTTCCGCATACTGCAGGTACATAGAGAGGATTTTATCCCGTTGCCTTGCCGCCTCCGAGTGGTTTGCCAATCGTTTGTAAGCTGATTTCTCGAATTTTGCAACAAGAATAAGCAGCCCGCAGAGCCGAACCTCATGCCAGCAGGACAACAGCAGCGCAGGCACCTCATCAATTGGGAAATCAGTTGCCGCCGCCTTCACCACTTCACGGGTTTGCGGCACCTTCAGTCCGAGAAAAGCATCTCCTTCGCCGTACTGTCCCAGACCTGTCTTGAAAAAGCGCATCAGAATTTCCCGTTGCTGCTCATTGCGTTGCGATTCCATGAATTCCACCAGCTCCCGGGCCGTCATTTTTTGACGGGGGGAGGAGGGGAGAGCGCTTTTTTTTAACCTGTTGTCCTTTTGGGATGTCATTTTGTCGGCTATGTTGTGGTAATTTATGGTTTTTTCCGGAATAGCGGGCTTACCCGTTCGGACGCAGCTTATGGTTCACCTTGAAACTCAGCCGGAGCGACTTGATTGAAGATTTGTTCAGATCGGCCTCGGCGGTATGGTTTCCGCTCGTGAAGTGGAAACAGAGGCGTTTGCCTTGCAGGAAACGCTTGACTACAATGCAGGTCGCCGTGCCATTTGCACCTAACCTTTCGGCTCCGGTGGCCAACCTGCAGGGGAATTCTACCGTGGTGCCCGGCTCCTTCTCCAAAAGGGCAAGCAGTGTGTCGGTGAAGGCGAAGGCCTCCTCCGGCGTTGTTCCCATCCAAAGGAGTGTCTCATCCACATGTGCAATAGACATGTCGGTGATGTCGTCACGGATCATTTTAAGCAGTTCATATACATGGCTTACGCCCATATAGTAGCCGAATGTGCCATCCTCATCCTTGTAGGTGAAGATTGAGCTTTTGTATTCGTCGTTGATTTCGGCTTCCGCCACCTCCATCCGTAATCCGGCTGGAATCTCCCTATTTTGGGCAAAGATGGAAACTGCAATGAATGCAAGCGCAAAGGTGATAATGACTTTTCTCATGTGTGTGTATTTACGTTATTATGATTGATTGTACTGAATAATGCTTACTTTTTCAATTCATTATATAGAGCCAGCCCCTTCACTGTCAACAGATACTTCTGGCGGGGATGGTTTGGGGATTGTGGATATAGCAGACGGACATATCCGTCGGTGATGGCAGGGTTAAGGTGATATTCAATGAAGTTTGGCCTGTGTTTTAAGCCGCTTTTAGCCATCAACTGGGAGACAGACAATTCTTCACAACCTATTTTTTGTATTAGTTCCACAATTAAAGGATTATTTGTATGCAATAAATCTTTTACTTGTTCGGGTACTTGTTCGGGTACCTGTTCGGGTACTTGTTCGGGTAAGGACAGATTGGGCTGAACGCTCCATTTTTCAGTAGGATGGATATGCAGGTAGCGGTTGCGCAAATCCCACTGTTCGCCAAGCAGTAGGTTGCGAAAGAAACGCTCCAGAAATACAGGAGAATAGTCAATGCCTTTCACAGCATTTTTGTAATTGGCGCGAACCAGCGCATTGCGGAAATACCATGAATGCAGTGCGAACATATCGTTGTTCACCCCAAAGCCGATGTGACGCAGATAAAGTATGGTGAACACCGCCGTAGTACGCGTGTTACCTTCTCCGAAGGCGTGTATCTGCCAAAGGCCGGAGACAAATCGGGTAATATGTCTGATAAGCTCGTTATGAGAAAGCCCCTTGTAACTGAAAGCCCGTTCCTGAGCAATGTCATAGTCCAATGCACGGTGCAAATCTTCCCAGTTCAAATAACGCACCGTGTCACCTTCCAACACCCACTCTTTTTTAGTGATGTTGTATTTGCGCAGTTCACCGGCATGTTTCATGACACCTTCAAAAATCTTACGGTGCAATGAAACATACCCTCTAGTTGTAAAATCAATTGTGGCGGCTGAGAGAATCTCCTGGATGTTGTTTGAGACTGTGTCTGCCTCATGACGTTCGTCATCATCCGGCTCACGTTTGGTTTTAGTCTGATAATATTCCTTGATGAGACGCCTTACATCATCGGTGGAAATTTCTCCTTCAATGTGTCGTTGGGCCGTATGCTTGAGATAGTCAGAAACCCGCAAACCGTCCACCGCCTGCAAACCTATGGCGGTCTGCCAGTTACGGGCCTTTTCCTGCTGAACAGGCTCAACCTGCCTGATATATTCGTCAAAATCCTCTTGCCTCATTGACCTAACTCTATGCAATTATAACGCTCCGATTGCTGTTATATTGTGCCTCCCCGCATTTTTTTGAACCCTCCCACAATATTTTTTCAGCGGAAACGTTATTTTCACGCCAATCTGAGCTTTCCCGTGGAAGCCCTTTATTTTGGTGATTTGGAATTAACATTTTAACAACATGAAACATACTCTCCCAACCCTCTGTATCTTGCTGCTGGCCACCATGACCGCCCGAGCCAACGGCGACCCTGTTGCGGTTCATTCCGCACTAACTCTCTCTCCCACGCCAGTGGCCGTTCACGTGCCTGAGGTGCAGCTGGTGGACGAAGTGGTCAGTTTTGTGCCACGTGACCGCTACATGGAGGTGACGGTGCGCTACCTGCTGCACAACCGCTCCAGCCGCAACTTCGACAAACTGCCATACGGTTTTCCCATTGACTATTTTGGTAGCGGGAAGGCGCGTTGGGAAGGTTTGGACGACTATTCCGAGTCCCAACAGGAGGTGGGCTGGCGTGACGGCTACATCCGCAATGTCAGTTTCACCCTTGGTGAAAAACAACTGACTTGGCAGTGCTCACGCGACAGTATCATTGTTCCGAAGGAACTGACACCCGATTTTGAATTTTTGGATTACAAGGGAGAAAAACCGGACAGTGCAGACAGTTACAGTCAAGAGAAGATAAAAAAACTGTATGCAAAATATGGGGATCACATATACAGCAATTCCTCAAAACCCATTTTCCGTCGCTGGTATTACACCTATTTTAACATCCCTGCAAACAGTTTTGCCATTCTTGAAGTGCGATATACGGTGGAATGTCCATGGGACGGCACATGCTATCCTAGAAATAACAACTTGACTGACAATATATATTTATTGTCGTTCCAATACGACTTTTCACCTGCCGCCTATTGGGGTGACGGCCATGCCGACCACTTTTTTGTAACACTTGACGTTTCTGGAATCAATCTCCAAAAAGACATGCAGTCTTTTTCCAAAGACCATTTCAATTATAAAAACGGTTTCAATGGACTTCCGTTACAACATAAAGGGAAAATGTGGCAATACGAAACACGGCATTTTGATTTGGCTGCGTCAAAACCTTTCAGAGTTTTTTATAGGCTCAACAACTTACCGCAACAACCACTTGAACGCATTCTTAACCACCGCATTGACACATCGGCATACACCATAACAGTAAGCGGGGCGGACAAGAAATACCCCGCCGTCAACCTCAGCGACCTTGATCCGGCCACGGCCTGCGTGTTGCGTCCTGACAAGAACGATTCAATATTCATTACCATCCGTTTTAAAAAGCCGACAATTCTGGAAGGGATGCTGTTAATGAACGGTTACACAAAAAACGCGGAGAGTTACCGAAACAATTCACGGATAGACAGTCTGCTCATTTATGGAAACTTTTTTGACACATACAAGGATGAAAAAGGCAAAATTGACACAACAACCTATAAAAACGATATGTTGTTTAATGTTGAGTATGAGCATTGGTCGGAAAAATGGGCGGATCATGCTCCCGTACCATCAAAATATCCTGAAAAAAACATAAAATCCTTTGACTGGCAAACAATAGTTGACAATGCGTTGATTTTGAGAATTTCAGATAACCCGTGGTACGACACCCATTACACCGAAATCCGCATAATCATCACTGCCGCCGCCAAAGGGTTAAAATACAACGACCTCTGCGTGTCGGAGATTCTGCTGATAGGTAAGTGAGGGGAATGGATTTCATTCATCAGCTTTTCCCGGCCCCTCCTGCTTGATGTATTGGAAATGGTTCCCCAGTTCCCTGCAGCCTTGAAGCCTGGTGAATTTATTTTTCAAACAGTTCCCTGTGACTGCCCAATCTGACCAGTTGGATGATGTCATTATTTTTGTCATACCATATCAGCAAAAAATCACCCTGGATATGACACTCCATACATTTTTTGAATTTTCCAAGTAGCTTATGGGGAAACAGCTCTGCCGGGACAGGTTTGCCATTTTGCAGCAGTAAAAGAACACTTTTAAGCAGTGCGATTTTTTCAGGG
>CAJOQK010000087.1 GCA_905236885.1 uncultured Bacteroidales bacterium | reverse complement strand
CCCAATTGCCGTTTGTGTCCATTATCCAGATGTCCGGGCTGTCCCAAGTGCTGTATTCAACACTGGGCATGGTGCCGTTATCGGTGACAGTATCGCGGATGTAGAGGTCGTTGTAAACGCCAACAGCATACCATGCATCTTTAACTAATTGTATTTTGCTACTGTTAACACCAAATATATCTTGGGCTGCTTTTATTGTATATTCGCGTGCTTTTACAAAATTTGTGTTAGAAGTCATATATTCAGTTTCGGCCTTATATACTATTTTTGCAGCTGAATCTATTGAAATACCATTAACAGAATAATTCCAGCCGTTGTCATTCGTTCCTGACCCTCCTTCTGACAAAAGATAAAACCAGTAGTTCATAACACCGCTATTTGTATGAACATTTCCCCAATCATTATTATTAGAAGGATTGCTTGTTTCTCCCCAAAAAATTCCTTTATATGTATTTGGTTGAAAATAGACTTTCGGATTTGACATACTTCTTTCCGGAACGCCCAAGTCTTCTCCACAAAGATATGTTTGTTTATTGGAGGTTGCAAATTTTTCAATGCAAGCCCCCCAAATATCACTTAAAGATTCATTTATTGCACCAGATTCTCCTTGATATGAAAGTGTGGCTGTATATTTACAAACCCCATGAGCAATTTCATGTCCAACAATATCAATGGCTGACATCACATTGCTATGTTTAAGCCAACCATTAATATATATCATGAAATTAGAATCAATAACCCAAACAGCATTATCATAAGCATAATCCATATTTAGAAGGACTTTAGCGTGCACATAATTTCTCAATTTTGAATTATTTCCATCAAAACTATTTCGTCCATGAACATTTTTGAAATAATCGTATGTTTTCATTGCTCCCCAATGTGCGTCCAAAGCACCATCATCCATATTTGAATTATTAAATTCTATTGAAGTCCAATTATCGTCATTGTCTTTGAAATTAACAGCAGAATTAAAGTTTAAAGAGCGTTTTAAATTGAGTGTCTCTATACCGTTTCCACGTGTTGTGTCAAATAAAATATAGTTAAGTCCGTTGTATTTGGTTGAAATGTTTTGTGTTCCGCTAAAACGTGTATCTGCATTTCCAATTGCATGTAAAATTCCAGTAAAACTATTTACAACAGTTCCATCACACGCATCAATATACACATTTTCACTTATTAAATTATCTATTGAAAATACTTTTATTTTATAACATGCTATTACTTTCGATTCTGTTGTTTTTACAAATAATACAATTTCTTTTTGAGGTGATATTGTCAATGAATTGTTTTTAAGTTCAACGTATTGAGAACGAATGTATGTTTCTGCTATTTTGCATGCTTCACTAAGAGATTGGGTATGTTCAATATTGATTTGTGAATTATTAATATAGTCTCCATTTGCAGATATAATAATTCCATTTTTTTTGCGAACTCTTATATCTGTATTTTCAATAATAATACCCTTATAACATTGCACATATCGTTCATGTATTATGCCTTCTTCATTTTTAAAAACTGGAATTCCATTAATACTTTGGAATTCAAAGGTGTCTGAAAGGTTTAATTTTCTTCTCAAAAAATCAGATACATTCACTATTTCTCTTGTTTCATTTTCAACGCTGAAACTTAGTAGTATTTGTGAAATAGAGTCGTTGCAAATGCCAAATAATAAAGAAAAAATAATGATTTGTATTTTTCTCATAGCTAATAATTTTTGTAAATGATTTCAATACTGTTTCCATCAATATTGTATATGGTGTCTTTTTTTCCTGCATAACCACCAATTGCACATAATATTTCTCCAGAACAATCAACCAATACAGTCATATTGTCAGGACAGTTAACACATGATGTAAATAAAAAACCTTGTTTATCCTTTTGATAAAGACATTTACTAATACTTGAAGTCATCGGAGATTTTTCCATTTCCAAAACAATTGTTTTTAACCATGCCAAGTCTTCAAGTGGATTTTCAACACCGCAAAATTTACATTTGTTCTTCTCCTTCTCGCATCCTGCAAAAAGCAGCAGCGTGCCTGTGAGGAGGGCGACTGCAATGGAGGGGAGGGCATGGAATGTTTTCATGGCATATTGTTTTAATGTACTCACCGGTTGGGGTTACTTTTTCTGCTGCTGCCTCATCCGGATGATACCACCGGTCCGGTTCTTGCCCAGACGGATCAGATCCAGCAGCGGACGGGCTGAAGGACAGGTGAAATGGCAGCATCCGCATTCGATGCAGTCCATCACATGGTGCTTTTCGGTCTCGTCCCACCGGTTCAGTTTGGAATAGGAGGCAAGCAGGTAGGGCTCCAACCCCATGGGGCAGGCGTCCACGCATTTGCCGCAGCGGATGCAGTTGGATTCCGTCCATCTTTTGGCCTCTTTCTGGTTAATTACCAGCAGGGAGGAGAATCCCTTGGTGGTGTAGACCTTCAGGTTGGCCATGGCTTTGCCCATCATGGGGCCGCCGCAAATCACCTTGCCCGTGTCTTCCGGAAGTCCTCCGTTGTAGGCGATTATCTCCTCTATGGGGGTGCCGAAGCGGATGTAGAAGTTTCTCGGCTCTTTTACCGATTTGCCGCTGTAGGTCATGTATTGCCCGATGAGGGGCTTGTTTTTCTGCACCGCCTCATACACTGCCAATGCTGTGCTCACGTTGTCCACGATGCAGCCCACGTCAATAGGCAGCTTGCCGGAGGGAACCTCGCGGCCTGTCACCGACTTGATGAGCTGTTTTTCCGCGCCCTGCGGATATTTGGTGCGCAGCACCTCCACAATGACATCCGGGAATTCGGCGGCTTTGGCCTGCAGGCAGGCGATGGCCTCTTTTTTGTTATGTTCCACGCCGATGTGCACTTTGTCCAAACCCACAGCCTGTTTCAGGATGCAGCAGCCGGTAAGGAACTCCTCGGTGCGCTCAATCATGATTCGGTTGTCGATGGAGATGTATGGCTCGCATTCGGCAGCGTTGATGAGCAGATATTCCGCCTTTTTGCCGGGAGGAACCATCAGCTTCACATGGGTGGGGAAGCAGGCACCGCCTAATCCCACCACGCCTTTTTCTTTTATTTTTTCAATGATTTCCTGCGAAGAAAGGGTGATTTCCTTTTTCAGAGTGTCGGAAGTGTCAATATCCTCCAACCATTCGTCCTCCTCCTTCACATCGATGAATATGGCCATTTTCTTGTATCCGCTCAAGTCGGTGCAGGGCTCGATTTTTGTCACGGTTCCTGCGTAGGGCGAATGCAGATTGGCGGAAACAAAGGCTTCACCTTTGGCCAAAAGCTGTCCGATTTTCACCTCATCGCCCTTTTGGACGACAACTGTGGCTGGCGCGCCCAGATGCTGGGAAGCGTAAAGTACCGCCTGTTTTGGTTTCGGAAACAGTTCTAATTTAGCGGAATGCGCTAACTTGTTCTCTTCGGGGTGAACCCCTCCTTTGGGAAATGTTTTCACTTTGAATACATTTTATGATAAATGAATTTTTAAACTGCAAAGGTAGTTGAAATTTCAACACGGATGCACTTTTGCTGACAAATTTCTGCGTTATTTGTCGTAGATGTAGGTGACTTTTCTGCTACGGGCTGGTTGCCGTTATTTCCGTTTCCCCCGTTTTCAGGTTCGTCAGGGTTGCAGGAGGTGAGTGTGACGGTTGAGGCAAGCAACGCAAACAACATTACTTGGAATTTTTTTGCTCTTTTTAACATTTTGTGCATGACAGCGTGTTTTTGTCGGACCTCTTTTTTAATCTTAATTTGTTCAGATGTTGTGAAGTCCATTTGACAAAATCTGAACGGAATGAAACTGCAAAGATAGTCAAAAAAACAATATGTGCACCTATTGTTGGGATAATTTTTGGAAATCACAAAACTTCCCTTTTAAAAAAAGCCGCCTCTTGTGAAAATAAGCGTTTGAAAAAAATTTTTTTACAAATATTTGTTTCATTGAATTAATTTATGTAATTTTGCAGTTGGATTGCAAATTTACATGAAGCAAAAGAATTATTATGATACACAGGGATTTGGAACTAACTATAAAGGAAAATTTAAAATTTTTTCCAGTTGTTACCGTCACCGGTCCGCGCCAGTCGGGCAAAACAACACTCGTCAGGAACATGTTTCCACAGATGCCGTATTATTCGCTTGAAACGCCAGAGGTGTTGTCGATGGCCATGTCCGATCCTACCGCATTTCTGATGCGGCACCACAATGGCATGGTGCTTGATGAGGTTCAGAACGCGCCCCAACTGCTTTCATATCTTCAAGGTGTGGTGGATGAACATCGTGAGCGCAAGTACATTCTTTCCGGTAGTTCGCAGTTCAGCCTGCATAACAGCATTTCCCAATCGTTGGCAGGAAGAACTGCCGTGTTGGAGCTTCTGCCAGTATCTTTCTCAGAAGTTCATGACAGAAAATCCATCCACAACGCTGACCATATGATGATATCCGGATTTTATCCGGCTGTGATGGCGGGTGACAACATTCCGAGACTGTTTTATCCGGCATACGTGCGAACCTACCTTGAGCGCGATGTGCGCAACCTGCTTCAGGTTAAGGATCTTTATCAATTCCAAACTTTTCTGCGTCTCTGTGCCGGACGCGTGGGTAGTCTTTTCAATGCCACTGAACTTTCCAATGAAACGGGGGCGTCAGTAAACACCATACGGGCATGGATTTCCATCCTTCAGGCTTCCTATATTGTTTTTATGCTACATCCTTATCACGAAAATAGCCGAAAACGGCTTGTAAGGACACCAAAGATCTATTTTTACGATACTGGGTTGGCCTGCTATCTGTTGGGTATTGGGAACGAAAAGCAGCTTTCAACAGATCGGATGCGCGGGCATTTGTTTGAGAATATGGTTATTGCGGATGTGATAAAACGTTACAGTAATGAAGGACGTAGCCCGGAGCTGATGTTCTACCGTGACTCTAACGGCAATGAGATTGATCTTCTGGTTGCTCAAGGTAGCTCGATTCAAGGTTACGAAATCAAGTCCTCGGCAACCTATAACAGTTCGTTCGAAAAAGGCTTTGGCAACCTCACGCCTTCAGTTGATGCCCGTCTCACACGCCGTGCTGTCATATATAACGGTTTGCAGGAACGCAGGGAAACACCCATTGAAGTGCTGAATTATGCCACATTCCTGACGGAATGATTGGTGCGACTGAATGTCCGCCGGAGAAAAATGATGTCAGTCGCCTGCGAATTACCATAGTAATTTTTGGAATTCCTTTGTAATGTCCAATTTTTTTTTAAAAAAAGGCAAGGAGGCAAAATAAATTTATTTCTTGTTACGTTATAAGAAATTATCAAATACAATTAATAAATGCATTATCAAGTCGTCATTATCGGAGGGGGACCTTCGGGAACAGGAGCCGGAATCACATTGCAGAAAGCTGGTGTGCGGACCTGTATTGTGGACAAGGCGCAGTTTCCCCGGCAGAAATTGTGCGGAGGGCTGGTGACCCGCAAAACCAAGGATTTGCTGAACAGCATAATCACTGACCGGACCGAGGAGGAGATTTGGGGAGAGGTTAGCAGCGGCGGACATACACAGCTGAGCCTCTATAACCGTTTTGAAAAGGCGGTTTCCGTGGAAATAGGGGTGCCGTATGACACGGTGTACAGGAAAGTATACGATGACTACCTGGTGCGCTATTATCAGGAAAAAGGCGGCGTGCTGATGGATGGGAAGCTGCCTGTTAGGCTGGACACGGACAACCGTGAGCTGGAGCTTCAGTCGGGAGAAGTTCTCACCTACGACTACCTGATTGCTGCGGACGGGGCTAACAGCTGGGTGGGCCACCGTTTGGGACGCACTTTCGGCGGGAAGCTGTTCTGTTTGGAAATCAATATTAGGAAAGAGGATTTTGACTATGACGGCATCGGCATTTATTTCGATGTGATTGGAGTTGGCTATGCTTGGGTATTTCCCAAAAATGACCTTTATTGCATCGGTTTGGGCAGCACCAGAAAGGATACGAAGCAGTACAGGGCTATTTTCCAGGATTTCCTGCAGCGCATCGGTGTGCGGAATTGGGAAAGCTATCCCATGAAGGCGGCCTTTGTGCCGGGCGGCGGTTTCCTGAAAAAGCCGGTGTTCGGGGAGCGGGTGCTGTTTGTGGGCGATGCGGCCGGATTTGCCGACCCTCTGACGGGCGAAGGTCTCTTTTGGTCAATGTATTCTGGCAAGCAGGCGGCGGAAGCCATCATTGGAGCGGTTTCAAAAGATTTCGCGACAGCGGCTGCTGAAGTTCCAGTGACAGCGACAGCTGCGGCGGACTACCTCCAACGCTGCAAGCCAATCCAAAAGAATATCAAGTCGGTGTTACGTACACGTATCCTGTTCCATCCGCCGTTATATCAGTTCTGGTTGAAAAATGTGGGCGGCCATCCCAATTTTGTCCGTTATTTCTCTGACCACCAGCTTTCCCAGTACGAAGGGGAGGGGGTGGTTTCGGAACTGCTGAAAAAGGTGCCGCGCCGCTATCTGAAACATTTTTTCAAACGCAATGTTTAGGGGAATGCAAACTTAATTTTTTAACAATTTAAAATATCTGCAATGGACGACAAGAAAATCATTTTTTCCATGGTGAATGTCAGCAAGACGTACAACCCGGGAAAAACAGTTTTGAAGAATATCTATCTCTCCTTTTATTATGGGGCGAAAATCGGCGTGCTCGGCCTGAACGGCGCCGGCAAGTCCTCCCTGTTGAAAATCATCGCCGGAGAGGACAAGTCCTTTCAGGGCGAGGTTGTGTTTTCACCAGGCTATTCCGTCGGTTATCTGCCGCAGGAGCCTCTGCTGGACAACAGCAAGACGGTCAAGGAGATTGTGATGGAAGGCGTGGGTGAAGTGGCCGCGTATTTGAAAGAGTATGAGGAAATTGGCCTGAAGTTTGCCGAACCCATGGATGATGAGGAGATGAACAGACTCATCGAACGTCAGGGTGAACTGACCGAACTGATTGACCAGCACGATGCTTGGGAACTGGATGCCAAGCTGGAACGGGCCATGGACGCGCTCAACTGTCCGGAAGGTGATGCTTCGGTGGCCACGCTTTCAGGAGGGGAACGCCGTAGGGTCGCATTGTGCCGTCTGCTGTTGCAGGAGCCTGACATTCTGCTGTTGGATGAGCCGACCAACCACTTGGACGCCGAGTCCATCCAGTGGTTGGAGATGCATCTGCGCCAATACAAGGGAACAGTGATTGCGGTGACCCATGACCGCTATTTTCTTGACAATGTGGCAGGTTGGATTCTGGAACTGGACCGTGGCGAGGGCATTCCCTGGCAGGGCAACTATTCCTCCTGGCTGGAACAGAAAACGAAGCGCATGGAAATGGAGGAGAAGCAGGAGAGCAAGCGCCGCAAAACCTTGGAGCGCGAGCTGGAATGGATCAGGATGGCGCCCAAGGCGCGTCAGGCCAAGGGAAAGGCCCGTCTTTCCGCATACGAGCGCATGATGAGCGAGGATACCAAGGAAAAGGAGGCCAAACTGGAGATTTTCATTCCCAACGGCCCCCGTTTGGGCAATAAGGTGATTGAGGCCAAAGGGGTTTCAAAGGCGTTTGGCGACAAGTTGTTGTACGAGAATCTGAACTTCTCTCTGCCGCCTGCCGGCATTGTGGGCATCATCGGTCCCAACGGATGCGGCAAAACCACATTGTTCAGGATGATTATGGGGTTGGAGAAGCCGGACAGCGGCACCTTTGAAGTGGGGGAGACGGTTAAACTGGGCTACGTGGATCAGCAGCACGCCCAAATTGACCCTGAGAAGACGGTTTGGGAGGTGATTTCCGAAGGCAATGACCAGCTCTCCATTGGCGGCAGGATGGTAAATTCCCGCGCCTATGTCTCGCGTTTCAATTTTTCCGGAACCGACCAGAGCAAGAAGGCGGGCGTGTTGTCAGGAGGGGAACGTAACCGCATGCACTTGGCGCTCACACTGCGGAGCGAGGCTAATGTGCTGTTGCTGGACGAACCTACCAATGACATCGATGTCAATACTCTGCGTGCCCTGGAGGAGGGTTTGGAAAATTTCGCAGGCTGCGCGGTGGTCATTTCCCACGACCGCTGGTTCCTGGACCGTATCTGCACCCATATCCTGGCTTTTGAAGGGGAGGCGCAGGTCTACTTTTTCGAGGGAAGTTATTCGGAGTACGAGGAGAACCGCAAGATGCGGCTGGGTAACGACACGCCGCACCGTTTCAAGTACAAGAAGCTGCAAAAGTAGCTAAAGGGGAATTCTAAAAAAAATTTTTTGTCCCCTAAAATTGGTTTTAAGTTCCCTCAAGGTATGAAAAATAAGATTCTGTTTGTATGTCACGGTAATATATGCCGCAGTCCCATGGCGGAGTTTGTCATGAAATGGCTTGTAGATGATGCCGGCTGCGCAGAACGGTTTGAAATAGCTTCGGCAGCCACCTCCACGGAGGAAATTGGCAATCCTGTTTATCCGCCCGCCCGCCGCAAACTGGCGGAACATGGAATTTCCTGTGACGGGAAAAGGGCGCGGCAAATAACTCCAGGCGATTACCGCCATTACGACCGCATCATTGCCATGGACCAAAACAATCTGCGGAATCTGCGCCGGTTGCTTGGTGAGGATGTTGAAGGGAAAATCAGTCTGCTGATGGATTACACCAGCCGTCCGGGCGATGTGGCTGACCCTTGGTACACAGGTGATTTTGAAGCCACATGGCAGGATGTGCTGGAGGGTTGTCGCGGTTTGCTGGCAGCATTCTCGCCCACCTTTGAGTAATTCACAAAAAACAGTTAGCAATATTTGGAAAAAACCTGCTTTTTTCATTGTAAAATTGCATACTTTTGCTTTTTAAAACAAATGGAATATGGGGATTGTTGCTTGCTATGCCGGTTCGTTTGACCCAGTCACCAAAGGACACGAAAACATTGCGTTGCGTGCTGCCAAAATATTTGACAAGTTGGTGGTCGCTGTGGGGGTGAATGGTGAAAAAAAGTCATTTTTCCCGTTGGAGCGGCGGCTGCAATGGCTGAAGGACTGTTTCCGGCAGGTGCCGAACATTGAAGTGCTCTCCTATGAGGGGCTGACGGTCGACTTTTGCCGCCGTTGCGGTGCCTCGGTTCTGGTACGCGGGGTGCGCTCCATAGCTGATTATGAAATGGAGCGGAATGTGGCGGCGGTCAACAGGGTGCTGTGTCCCGATATTGAGACGCTGCTGCTTTTCACAGCTGACGAGTTGGCGCATGTCTCCTCCAGCAATGTGAGGGAAATCCTGGCCAACGGTGGGGATGCATCCGCCTTCCTGCCGGAGACTGTCAGGACTGCCATATCCTGTGCAACTTCAAAAAAGTGGATGTCACATGAATAGTCAAATCGCGCTTAAAACCAAACGGGCATGAAAAAGATTCGGAATATAGGATGTTTGCTGTTGCTGCTTTGGCTGGCGGTGTGGACGGAGCCTCTTCAGGCGACGCGGATAGAGGGAACCGCCTTATTCGCCAAAAACAAGACGCTGCGTCTGTACACCTATGACGACATGCTTTCGCGCAACCGTGAACTGCTGACGGTGGCGGAGGTGGACGGAAACGGGCTTTTTTCCGTGAATCTTCCCAATATCAGGGAAATCACTATGTTGACTTTCGCCTATAATCTCACCTATGGCAGTTTTTATGTTGAACCCAACCGCTCCTACGTGGTGGACCTCTATACCGACAGCAACCTGATTAACCGTGTGGATGCCGAAATGTTGGGCAACTACATCCAAATCACCGTCCTAAACAATGACAGTACCGAATTGAACTGGAAAATCAACTATTTTGACCAGTATTACACTTATTTCATGTATTACAACGGGACTGCCATCATGCGGCACGCGCCCAAGGAAATCTACGACAGCCTGCTGCAGGTCATCGAAAGCCGTTTCCCTGTGCCGGACCAGCCGGTAGATTTCTACGACGTGTATGTGAAATACCGGATCGGTATCATGGAGAGCATGTATTATGACAAGAGCAAGTCCAAGGTCTACCACAAATACCTTGAGACTCCATACGTTTATTACAACAATCCCGCCTATATGGATTTTATAGGCCTCTTTTTTGAAGACTATCTCTATTCGGGTTCAAAAAAAATCACTAAGGGCATACTCTATCAGGATATCAATGAGCTGAACAATTATGCCAAGCTGTTGGACGACTTGGGGAAGGATCCTCTGCTGCAAAACGAAATCATCCGTGAGATTGTGCTCATCAAGGGGTTGGGTGAACTGAAAGCCTATCCGGAAGAGTTCAAAAAGGGAAATTTGGAGTCTTTGTTGAACGCATTGTCCCAAAAGACCAAGTTTAAAGAACACAGAATGTTGGCGACCAATCAGTTGAAAAGTTTCCAACTGATGAATCCGCAGGGAAAACTCATCCCGTTCACCCTGTTGGATGAAAAGGGTAACGAGGTCAATTCCTCCCAGTTTGCCGGCAAATATCTCTATATCCAGTTTTTTGCGACCTACTGTCAGGATTGCATCCGCGAGATGCTCATTTTGAAATACCTGAAATCCCAATTTGGGGATAAGGTTCAGTTCTTGAGTGTCATGCTGGATTTTGAGCCGATGAAGCTCTACCACTTTGTGAAGGATTATCCCGATTTTGACTGGCAGTTTGCCAGAATTGGTGACAAATATGAATTTTTGGAACAATATAATCTCTATTCCCTGCCTTTGGGGCTGCTTGCGGATCCGGATGGCCGTATTGTGGCCTTTCCGGCACCTTCCGCTTCGGACGGCTTGGGTGAACTGTTTCAGAAAATATTCCTCATAAACAGAAAATGATGTTCTCGCTTGTGATTTTTGATTTGGATGGCACCTTGCTGGACACCATCGATGATATTGCCTTAAGCATGAACGCCATGCTGGAGAAGCAGGGTTTTCCCACACATGTGCGGGACGCCTACAAATATTTCGTTGGTAGCGGTGCCCGGGTGCTGGCGGAACGCTCCCTGCCGGAAGATGCCCGTACTGAAGGGAACATCTCACGGCTGCTGGAGGATTTTATCCCTTATTATGAACTGCACAAAAAGGACCAGACCTGTGTGTACGAAGGGATGACAGAGACGCTGGAGGAACTGTCGCGGCGAGGAGTGCTGCTGGCGGTGGCCTCCAACAAGCCCCATGCGCTGATGCCTGATATCCTGCAGTATTATTTCCCGAAATTGCCTTTTTCCCTCTTTTTCGGGCAAAGGCCGGGGCATCCTGTCAAACCGGACCCTGAAATTGTGTTTGACATTTTGAGTGGGCTGAAGGTTGAAAAGGAACAGGCGTTGTATGTTGGTGACACGGCTGTGGACATGCAGACCGCCCATGCCGCAGGGCTGAAGGCTGCAGGTGCTTTGTGGGGCTTCCGCACGAGGGAGGAACTATTGGCGGAACGAGCTGATTTTCTGCTGGAACAGCCTCGGGAAATAGTTGGACTTTTATAATAGAAGGTTGCCAATTTGTCTTTTTTTCGTCATTTTTTCTCTTTTGCAAAATAATGTGACATTTTTGTTTGTCTTTTTGCAAAACGTATTGGAATTTTGTATACATTTGCAGTTTAATAATATTATTTAAACATAATTGATAATGAATATCGTAAGAGAGAATATCGCTGTGATGAACGATAGGCTCATCGTTAAGGTGGAGCCGAATGATTACAAAGAGGAAGTGGACAAATCCTTAAAAAACCTGAAAAAAAAGGCCAATGTTCCCGGTTTTCGTGCCGGACATGTCCCTATGGGCATGATTGAACGGCAGTACGGGCCATCCGTGGTGGCTGATGAAGTCTCCAAAGTTGTGGATAAAGGTTTGAATGATTATTTGAAGGAAAATGACATTCGTATTCTCTTTGAACTGATGGCTGTTCCTGAAAGCACAGAGGGCGATTTCTCTCATCCTGACCAGTTCACATTTGTTTTTGAGATGGGGCTCCGTCCCGAGGTGAAGGTGGATTACAGCAAGGCGAAGGAAATTCCCTACCGCAAAATTATGGCTGGCGAGGAGCAGATTGACAATGATGTGAAAAATCTGCGCCGCCGCATCGGCAAGTTCTCGTCAGCGGAAACCGTTTCGGATGAGGATATGGTGCTTGGCCGTATTGTTCCTGAGAAGGAGGGGGAAGAGCCTCTTTCAACCTCCCTGGTCACTTCCTATTTGAAGGATGAATTCAAGGCGGACTTGATAGGCAAGAAACTGCATGATGTGATGACATGGGACACCACCATGGTATTCAAGTCCGATTATGAACGTTCCACTTTCCTCAAATGCAAAATTGAGGAGCTGGCCGACGCCGCTGTAACGGTGAAATTTGAGATTGATGCCATACATCATGTGGAACCCGCAGAATTGAACGAGGAATTTTTTGAAAAGGCTTTCCCAAACCAGAAAGTCACCAATGAGTCGGAGATGCGTGCACAGCTGAAAGCCCAGATTGAAAAGGGCTACGAGCCGCAGGAGAAAATCCAGTACCGTGGGGAGGTCATGCAGGCCCTGACCGAAGGTATGGATTTGGAGCTGCCCGATGCCTTTGTGAAGAAGTATATCATTGCACATGACCCCAACTATACGGCTGAAAACATTGATGAGAAATATCCTGAACTGAAAAAGTCAGTCATCTTCCAGCTGGTGGAGGGTGCAATCGCGCTGGAGGGAAATGTGAACATCACTTACGAGGATGTTTCCGACTATGTCCATAATTATGTTGCCTTCAATTATTTGGGTGCTTCCTACCAAAATTTGGAAGAACATGTCAGACAGCAGGTGGACCAAATGGCTCAATCCATGCTGAATCAGGACAAAACAGTGAACAACGTCTATGACAACCTTTTTTATGAAAAGGTGACCGACATCATCCGTGAAAAGACTGGCGCCAAGGTCAAGGAGGTGACTTGGGACGAATTCTTGGGCGCATCGGCGGTGGAGGCTCCCAAAGCCAAAAAGACGCGTGCAAAGAAAGCTGCACCCAAAAAGGAAGCTGCTGAGACAGAGAAACCTGAAAAAACAGAAAAACCTGAGGAACCTGTGGCTGAAGAGGTGAAAAAAAGCCGTAAAACCACAAAGAAGGCCACGAAGGAATAACCAAAGCATAAGCTGCCATGAAAGACGAATTCAGATCCTATGCTATAAAGCATGCCGGAATCAGCAGTTTGAAGCTGCACCGGTTTGAGTCCATTGCCAATGAGTATATCACGCCGAATATCATTGAGGAGCGGCAGTTGAATGCGGTCACCATGGATGTTTTCTCCCGTCTGATGATGGACAGGATCATCTTTTTGGGTGTCCCCATTTACGACGATGCGGCCAATATCATTCAGGCCCAAATGCTTTTTTTGGAGTCGGTGGATCCCAAAAAGGACATACAAATCTACATCAATTCCCCCGGAGGTTCCGTCTATGCGGGGCTCGGCATCTATGACACCATGCAGTACCTGAGTGCGGATGTGGCTACTGTCTGTACCGGTATGGCCGCCTCCATGGCGGCGGTGCTGCTTTGTGCTGGTGCGCCCCAAAAACGTTCCGCGCTGCCGCATTCCCGTGTGATGATCCATCAGCCGATGGGTGGCACTTCCGGCCAGGCTTCAGATATTGAAATTGAGGCCAGGGAAATCCAGAAACTGAAAAAGGAGTTGTATGAAATCATCGCCAAACACAGTAACCAGCCTTTTGAAAAGGTGTGGGCGGATGCTGACAGGGATCATTGGCTGATAGCGGAAGAGGCGAAAGCCTATGGCATGATTGATGAGATTTTGATCAGAAGGGAAGACAAATAGGATGACAAAACAGAGAAAACCGACTTGTTCCTTTTGCGGGCGCACTGCGGATGAAGCCTTTTTAATAAGTGGAATAGATGCTTATATTTGTGAGCATTGCATCCGGCAGGCGAAAGAGATTCTGGAGGAGGAACACCAGCATAGCTCCCGATTGGAAGCCAAGGAGAGGGAAGCATTGTTGGGGATGGACAAGACACCGGCGGACATCAAAGCCTACCTGGACCAGTATGTCATTGGCCAGGATGAGGCAAAAAAAGTACTTTCCGTTGCAGTGTACAACCATTACAAGCGGTTGCGTCATGCCGGAATGTCGGATGACAAGGAGGTGGAAATTGAAAAATCCAACCTGTTGCTCATAGGCGAGACAGGAACGGGGAAAACCTTGCTGGCACGCAGCATTGCCCAGTTGCTGAATGTCCCTTTCTGTATTGCGGACGCAACGGTTTTCACCCAGGCCGGATATGTGGGGGAGGATGTGGAGAGTATTCTCAGCCGGCTTCTCCAGGCCGCCGACTATGATGTGAAGAAGGCAGAAATGGGTATCGTATTCATCGATGAGATTGACAAAATAGCCCGAAAGGGGGACAACCCCTCCATTACGCGTGATGTTTCCGGTGAAGGTGTGCAGCAGGCTTTGCTGAAGTTGTTGGAGGGCAGTGTGGTGAATGTGCCGCCTGCCGGTGGCCGCAAGCATCCTGAACAGAAGTTTATTCAGGTGGACACCAAACAGATACTCTTCATAGCAGGAGGCGCGTTTGACGGCATAGAGAAAAAAATCGCCCAAAGACTGAACACATCGGCCATAGGTTTCAAGAAAAGCGAAAAAAAACAGCAGTCCGAGCAGCTGTTGCGTTATGTTGATGCGCAAGACATCAAGGCATTCGGACTGATTCCTGAAATCTGCGGAAGATTTCCTGTCATCACCCATCTGGATGCGTTGGACAAGGAGGCGTTACGCCGGATTCTGCTGGAACCCAAGAATGCTATGGTCAAACAGTATACCCGTCTGTTGGAGATGGATGGGGTACAGCTGCAATTTGACAATGAGGCAATTGATTACATTGTGGATAAGGCCATTGATTTAAAAATGGGTGCCAGAGGACTGCGAAGTGTCATTGAAAAAATTATGACTGATGTCATGTTCGAGCTACCCTCCTCAAGAAAGAAAAAAATGACGATTACGAAGGATTTTGCCGAATCCAAATGCAATCTCCATTTTTCCGCATAATTTCCAAAGGAAAACATATTATAACAGATAAATAGCATGGGTGCGACGGGATACAGCCAGGAGGAATTGAAACTGATCATGCCTTATTACCGCAATATTCTGATCAGATTGCGGGACCGCTCCACTTTGGAGGAGCGCAAGGTGGTGCGGAAAGCCTTTTCCCTGGCGATGGTGGCTCACAGCGGTGTAAGACGCAGAGGCGGCGACCCATACATCATCCATCCGTTGGAGGTGGCCACCATTGTGTTGGAAAAAATGAACCTGGATTCCGTTTCAGTGGTTTGCGCCCTGTTACACGATGTTGTGGAGGATACCGATTACACTTTGCAGGATATGGAGGTGCTTTTCGGTTCCAAAGTTGCCCAGATTATTGACGGACTTACAAAAATAGAGGATGTTTCCGGTACGGTTACTTCCACCCAGACTGAAAATTTCCGAAAAATACTGCTGACACTGAGTACAGATCCGAGAGTGATCCTAATCAAGTTGGCGGATCGACTGCATAATATGCGCACATTGGATGCCATGCCTGTTGAAAAACAGCAGAAAATCTCCTCCGAAACCATGTACCTGTATGCCCCGCTTGCACACCGTTTGGGCTTTTACGCCATAAAAAGCGAGCTGGAGGATTTGTGCATGCGCTACCAGGATCCTGGAAGTTACTCCTTTATTGTGCAGAAACTGAAGGAGACTGAGAGCGAACGCGAGCAGTTCATTGAAGATTTCATTGCGCCAATCCGCAAATTGTTGGAAGAGAAAAATATCAAGGCGGAAATCATTTATCGCATCAAGTCAATCTATTCCATTTGGCACAAGATGAGCAAAAAGCAGATTCCCTTTGAAGAGGTGTTCGATCTGTTTGCCATTCGCATTATTGTGGATGTGAGTTCCGAATATGCCAAATCGGAATGCTGGACAGTCTACTCGCTTGTGACGGACATTTATCGTCCGAATACTGAGCGGCTGCGTGACTGGATTTCCATTCCTAAGGCAAACGGCTACCAGGCACTACACATCACCGTGATGAGCAACCGTACTCCGCACAATCCAAAAGGAAGATGGGTGGAGGTGCAAATTCGCTCCAAGCAGATGGATGCCATTGCAGAAAACGGTCTGGCGGCACACTGGCTCTACAAAGAGGAGGGTGGAGGACAACCCTCATACAGCCAGGAGGGGTTGGACGAGTGGCTGAACCAAATAAAATATGTGCTGCAAAACCAGCAGGATGCCTCTTCCGATGATTTGATATCAAATGTAAAGCTGAATCTTTTTTCCAAAGAAATATATGTCTATACTCCTAAGGGAGAATTCCATACCATGCCTGCCGGTTCCACGGTGCTGGATTTTGCCTATGAAATGGGCGAGGAGATGGGAAACCACTGTATTGGAGCCAAAGTGAACAGCAAACTCCAGCCGGTCTCCTATGGGCTGAAAAGTGGAGATCAGGTGGAGGTTATCACCTCCACCAAGCAGATGGTGCATGAGGAATGGGGAAAAATAGCCAAGACAGCTCTGGCACAGATAAAGATTTCGGAAGCGCTTGCAACCCAGAAGGATGAGAAACTGGCCAAGGGCAAGGAAAAGCTGGAATCCTATTTCTCCCAATTGAATGTGGAATTCAACCGCTTGACAGTTAGACGGCTGAAAGATTTTTTGGGTATTGATGAACGGGTTGACCTCTATGCTGAGGTTTACAACGGTAATGTCACTTTGGCCAAGGTGAAACGCTGTTTTTCGGTGTGGAGTTTTGTCTACAAGATTTCCCATGCCCTTGCTGCGAACTGCCGTTTTTTTGTCCGACGTGTCCGTTACATTTTTTCTATGGACGCTTTTATCCGTCAGCGGATGAGGAAACAGCCCAACGCCATGTTGTTGGACGAGAATATGGATTCCATCCACCAGTCCATTGCCAAATGTTGCAACCCTATAGCTGGGGATTCGGTAATTGGGGTGCGCATTTCCGACCATGAGATTGTTGTGCACCGGACCAACTGCCCGGAGGCGCGGCAAATGATGGCTAAAATGGGCAAGAATATAGTCAAGGCCAAATGGCGTAAGGATGAAACCAACATCGATTTTCTGACCGGCCTGCGCATCACCGGTTTTGACAAAAAAGGTGTGGTGAATGAAATATTGACCATTATCTATCAGGATTTCAAAATCAATTGCCGTTCCATCAATTTTGAAACCACGGAAGGTGTTTTTGAGGGTAGCATCATGCTCTATATCCAGAATCTTGGCGTTCTTAAGGAGCTGATAGAGCGTTTGGAGTCGGTGGAGGGCGTGCAAAAGGTAAGCCGAATCAATTCATTGTCATGAGACCGCGAGGAAGTCATATTTCTTGGATGCTTTTGCTCACACTGCTGCTTTTTTCCTGTGCTGGCAGGCGGAAAGCAATGCAGCCTGTAAATAAAAAGGAGGTTCCTCAGGAGCGTGCTGTGGTCAAGGATACGGTTCCGCCACCTCCTGTATTTTATTTAAAACCGTTCGAATATCAATGGTTCTCTTCAAGAATCAATGCGGAGGTGCAGGCCGGGACGGATCATTATAATGTATCGTTGTATCTGGTGGTGGCCAAGGATAGTATATTATATCTGAATGTCAATAAATTGGGTATTGAGTTCGGGCGGTTAGTGTGTACGCCGGACAGTATCAGGCTGGCGATACACCTCAATTCCACCTATTGGAGCGGAAGCTATGCGGACCTGTTGCGGGAAACCGGATTGGCCTTACAGTATGACCTGTTGCAGGCATTGTTCACCCACAATGACTTTGCCTCTTTCTCCAGAAATTTTAATTTTTTCAAAGAGGAGAACGGTTTGAAAGTTTGGGTGGATCGTGAACGCAAGGGGCCGGATGGTGCGACTGTGTTGTCAGACCAGCTTGTTTTGGACAGTAATGGCCGGATATATAATCATTTGTTGCAACAAAAGGGCTATTCGCTTATGGCGAAATATCGGAACATGGCTTCGGTGGAAAACAGCGGGAGCCTGTTCCCCTCGGATGTCACGCTTTCTGTCCCCAAAATGGGATTCGTGCTCCAAATGCAATACAAATCACCGAAAATCAATGTTAAAGGTCCTACCGGACTTAAAATTTCCAACAAATACAAACGTTTGCAATTGCCTCGAATTTTATAAATGTAATCATCAGTTATGTCTGGAGTATTGTACAATGATATTATTTTCGGCCCGATTCACAGCCGTCGTTTGGGTTGCTCGTTAGGTATTAACCTGTTGCCTAAAACCGTCAAATTGTGTACGTTCAACTGCATCTATTGCGAATGCGGCTGGGCACAGACTAAGGAAATTGACTATGAACGGCTCCATAAGGCTTCCGAAATGATTCCGGTGATGGAGGACTACATGCGGCAGCTTCTGGAAAAGGGGGTGATTCCTGACAGCATTACCTATTCGGGCAACGGGGAACCGACCCTGCATCCGGAGTTCGGAGCAATCACCAAATCGCTGATGGGGCTGCGGGACAAATATTTTCCCAAGGCAATCATCTCCTGTCTGAGCAATTCCACACAGCTGCACCGCCCCGATGTGATGGAGGCCTTGCGGCTTATGGAAAACCCAATGCTTAAGCTGGACGCAGGCACTCAGGAGACACTGGACAAAATGAACCAGCCTTTTGTTGACTTGGACATTGAAACCCTGACCCGCCAGCTGATGGCGTTTGAGGGCAAACTGACCATCCAGACCATGTTCCTGCGCGGCAACATGGATGACGGCACACCTGTGGACAACACCACGGAATATGAAGTGGACGCTTGGCTGGAGCGTATCCGCCGCATCCATCCGCATACGGTGATGCTCTATCCAATTGACCGCGAGACACCAGCACACAAATTGGTCAAACTGGGGCCGGAGGTTTTGGAGCCTATTGCGGACAAGGTCAGGGCCTTGGACATTACCGCCAAAGTGTATTGAGATGACTCTGTATGAAATTCCTTTCCAGTTGGTTACGTTGGAGTATGATGCCAATGTCATGCCGATTGTGGAGGCTTGGCTGGACGACAGGGCTATACGCATGGTGCTGGATACCGGAGCTTCGCACACCTGTGTGGACAGGGATTTGGTGAAGCCGCTGCTTCGTGAAAAAAATGTCAGGGAGGAGGATTCCAATGCGGTGATGGGATTGGGTGGCCGGCGGCTTTCTCATACCATCTGCAGGCTTCCCCTGTTACGGATTGGTGATATTGAATGGCATGATTATAAAGTGGTTGCGGTACGGATGCGGAATATCAACAAAATGCTGGCATGGCTAGGGCTTCCGGCAATCGGTGGTCTGTTGGGTTGCGACCTTCTGCAAACCTCTCATGCTGTATTGGATTTTGACCGTCTGTGCCTCTGTTTGCGGAAAGAGGAGACGGAAATGAATGCTGTCACAGATAATTAAAAAGTTATGAAAAGATTTTTCTGTTTTGTTTTCCTGCTGGCCTGCTGTGTAATGTATCTGAAGGCGCAGGCACCGCATGCATTTGTTGTAGTGTTAAAGGACAAGGATACCGTGAATTATTCACTTTCCCGTCCGGAACAGTTTTTGTCGCCACGTGCCATTGCCAAGCGGCAGCGCTTTCAGGTGCCGGTAAAGCCGGCTGATTTGCCGGTGAACCAGTCCTATATTGATACTTTGTCGCATTTGGACAGTAATATGCATCTGATTACCCTTTCCAAGTGGTTCAATTATGTGGTGGTGGGTACTTATGACAGTCTCAAATTGATTCTTCCCGTTTTGGAGAAAATATACAATTATCCGTGGGTGAGCGGTGTCTATCCGCTCTATGCGCTGCCGGATTCATTGTACCGCCGATGGTTTTCGGAGGCCTGTTCGGTACAACCCCTTTCCTATAAGCGGCCTTCGGCCTTGGAGGAGCATCCGTCGGAATTGGAAGAGGCTTATTGGGGAAAAAGTGCATCGCAATTGGCCGCGCTTAACGGATTGTTTCTTCATCGGCTGCAATATACAGGCAAGGGTATGCTCATTGCCTTGTTGGACAACGGTTTCTTGAAAGTGGACAGCCTTCAGTATTTTGCCTCCTTCCGTGACGCAGGCAGACTGCAGACGGTGCGCGACATGGTGGATTTGAAGGCGGATCTTTTCAGTGAGGCTGGCAGTCACGGCATGATGGTGCTTTCCATCATGGCCATCAACGAACCATACGACTACATTGGTTCGGCTCCTGATGCCGATTACCTGCTAATCCGGACAGAGGCTGATAAGTATGAGGATCGGCTGGAGGAATTTTTCTGGGTGGCGGGTGCGGAATTTGCGGACAGCATGGGTGTGGATGTGCTGAATTCCTCCCTGGGCTATTCCGTTTTTGATGATTGGTTGCAAAACCATTCCGTGAAGGATTTGGACGGAAGGCACAGTGTTGCCTCCATTGCGGCGGAACGGCTGACAAGGACGACTGTGGTCAATATTTCTGCCGGAAATGAAGGGGAGAAGCCATGGCATCTTTTCTCCATTCCCTCGGATGCCCCATCCGTGTTGAGTGTGGCCGCCATGAACACCGACAGCATCGTTCCCGGTTTCAGCTCAAAGGGAGACTCGCTGTTGCGGAAGCCGGACATCACTTCGGTGGGTTGGGGAACCGCCTATTGTAGCACCGATGACACCATCCGTTACGGGAACGGCACCTCTTTCTCCGCACCCCTGAACAGTGGTCTGACCGCCTGCCTGTGGCAGGCCTTTCCGGAGATAAATTCCAAGGAGGTGATGCAGGCGGTGCGTAGAAGTGCGCATCTTTATCCGCAGTTTGACACGGCTTTCGGTTATGGCATTCCTGATTATGAAAAGGCATATCAATTGTTGAAAGAGGCTCTTCCGGTACCTTCGCGGCAGCCATTTCCCGAGGTGCGGCTCTATCCCAATCCTGCAGACCAGCTTTGTCGGATTAGTATGGCGGAAGGAGGGGAGGCGGAACTTTTCAACGCATTGGGGCAATCCTGCCTGCGTCTCTCCCTCTCAGACGGTGAGACTCAACTTTCGCTGGCTCATTTGCCTGATGGTCTCTATTGGCTCTATCTGCGCCATGACGGAAAGCAATGGGTGAAAAAATTACAGATAATCCATGCCCGATAAGTGACGGGGACTCCTTTGTTTGATCAGGTAGTCCCTTTAGAAGTTCCCATTAGTGCTTCCACAAGTACTTCCGTAACGGAGCATAGCGGAAATGTTTGTAGAGGTGTCCCCAATAGCGTTTCCACCTGTTTTTTTCATCCTTTCGCTGGTATTTCTTGTCAAAGACGGTTTCTATGAACCTGTTCTTGATTTTTTTAGGGACAGTGATCATTTTGACCAGCAGGTTTTCTGGAACTATGTCAAACCATTCGCAGCATACAAGAGTCATCAAATCCATCATTTTGGACTCATAGCTGTGCTTGATGAATTTCTTCATATCGCTGTAATGCCAGCTTTTGCCTTCCTCCTTTAGCATCAGGGCCCAGTCGGTGAGGGCGCGGAAACGGATGTGGCAGTCGTTGCCCTTATAATGTCCGCAGATGTGCAGTAGGGTATAGGCCACGTTTTCAAAGTCAGGCAGGTAGAGTATACCTTCCGTCTGCTTCTGTCTGGTTGTCTCGGCAGCCTCTTCCAAAGCTTTTTCTATACGGGGACTGCCCCGATGCAGAAAGTGTTCGTGATTCTCTATCAGGATGTCGTTCATATGGAACTGGGCATGGTGCTGGTTGGCAGTATGGACGTGTATCCCTTCTTTTCTCAGAATTTCATGACTCTTGTTGAAGCCGTCGAACATGTAGACATCCAAATCCCCGAATTCCCTATGCTTAGGTATGGGATAGTATCTGCTGATGGAAAAGCCCTTGAACAACAGGATACGTATCTGGTGAGGGGAAAGGGTTTTGTTAAGTTCCTCCAAGGTTTTCACTTGTGTCTGGTAACGCTCTTCAATGCTGGCGGTGGCGGCAGTCCATTGCATGTACAGCGGTTTGTCGGGCTGCAGCTGCTTGGGGAGTTTTTGTATGCCGTCCAGACAAATTGCCAAGATGCCGTTTTGTTTGGCATATTTGTAAATTTGCAGATATTGGAAGGAAGAGATTGGTTCCGGATGTCGGACAGTCTCTCCGAATAGTGCGGATTTAGTGATGTCAATTATTAATTTATTCCGTTTTTTCATAAATAAACTATCAATAAAAAACAGGGTCATTAAATCCTACAAAGGTATAAAAAAAGCGAATATGAAATGAAATACACTGTTTAAAAATATTAAAATACTGATTATCATATTGTTATAATTTATTTAAAATAGGGCAATAAAAAGCCTATGGAGACGTTTTTTTATAAAATTGTCATCCAAATGGAATCTGTCGAGCAAAAGATAAAGGAACTGACCGCCGCCCTGCATGCGCACAATTATAGGTATTATGTGTTGGACCAGCCTACCATCAGTGATTATGAGTTTGACTTGATGCTGAAGGAGTTGCAGGAATTGGAGCAGGCTTATCCCCAATTCAGGAGTCCGGACAGCCCCACGCAGCGGGTGGGTGGGAGCGTTACCAAGAGTTTTGCACATGTGCGTCATGAAAAACCGATGCTCTCCTTGGGCAACACCTACAGTGAGGAGGATTTGCGCGCCTTTGACAGGCGGGTATGCACGGCGTTGGGTCTGGAGCAGGTGGACTATGTGTGCGAATTGAAGTTCGACGGCATTTCCATCAGCCTGCAGTATGAAAATGGTGTGCTGGCGCGGGCGGTGACCCGTGGCGACGGCGTGCAGGGCGATGACATCACCGCCAATGTGCGGACGGTGCGTTCGATTCCGTTGCGTATTGATGCGGTGGGGTTACCGCCGCGCCTGGAGGTGCGCGGGGAAATCCTTATGCCGCACCAGGCATTCGAGCGGTTGAATGCGGAGCGGGCGGAGGCGGGGGAGCCGCTGTTCGCCAACCCGCGCAACGCCACCGGCGGCAGCCTGAAGCTGCAGGATTCGGCGGAGGTGGCGCAGCGGTCATTGGATGCCTTCATCTATTTTCTGAATACGGAGCTGCCGCAGGTGCACACCCATTTTGAAGCGGTGGCGCAGTTGCGGAAATGGCAGTTCAAGGTGAGTGAACACACTGCGTTGTGCCACGGGATGGAGGAGGTGTTCCGTTTCATCCGCACCTGGGATGAGAAACGTCGGGAACTTCCCTTTGATATTGATGGAATTGTATTGAAAGTGAATGATCTGCAATATCAGAAGCAATTGGGTTTCACCGCCAAGACACCGCGTTGGGCCATCGCCTACAAGTTCAAGGCGGAGCGGGTCTGCACGCTGTTGAAGGAGGTGACATACCAGGTGGGCAGGACGGGAGCCGTCACTCCGGTGGCCAACCTTCAGCCGGTGAGTTTGGCGGGTACGGTTGTCAAGCGTGCCACGCTACACAATGCCGATGTGATGCGGCAGTTGGACCTGCATCAGGGTGATTGGGTTTATGTGGAGAAAGGCGGGGAAATCATCCCTAAAATTGTGGGGGTGGATTTGTCACGCCGTCCGGCTAATAGCCAGCCGATAAGTTTTATCGCAAGTTGCCCGGCCTGCGGTGCCGCGTTGGTGCGGGCTGAGGAGGAGGCGGCGCATTACTGTCCGAACCATGCTTTGTGTAAACCGCAGATCAAGGGCAGGATTGAACATTTCATCAGCCGCAAGGCGATGAACATTGATAGCCTCGGCGAAGGCAAGGTGGATATGCTGGTGGAGCAGGGGCTGATCAGCAAGGCCGCCGATTTGTATGACCTTACCTATGACCAGCTGATAGGATTGGAAAAGAGCTATCAGATGCAGGACAAGGAGCGGGTGGTGAGTTTCCGTGACAAGACTGTCCGCAACATTCTGGATGGCATAGCCAGGTCGAAGGAGGTGCCGTTCGAGCGGGTTCTGTTTGCCTTGGGCATCCGCTATGTGGGAGAGACTTCCGCCCGGAAAATAGCCCGTCATTTCCGTTCCATGAACGCCTTGGCGCAGGCCACCAAGGAGGAGCTTCTGACGGTGGAGGATGTAGGTGAAGTGATGGCGGAAAGTATTCTCTCTTATTTTCAGGAGGATGGAAACCTGCAAACGCTCTATTCCCTTTCGGAACATGGATTGCAGTTTGAAATAAAGGAGGGTGGAATGTCGGGTCCGGACGGAACCGGAGCTGGAAACGCTTTGCAAGGGCTGCGTTTTGTGGTCAGCGGCAGTTTCGGAACACCGCAGCGGCGCAAGGAGATAGAACAGATGGTGGTAGAGCATGGCGGTGAACTTCTCACATCGGTCAGCAGCCGCCTCAATTATCTCGTGGCCGGTGAAAATATGGGACCTGCCAAACTGGCAAAGGCGCAGCAACTGGGCATACCTATCCTTACAGAGTCGGAGTTTCTGCAGATGCTGGCAGCGGAGAAGTGACGTGTGGTTGTACCGGGGACTTCTAAAAATTTCACGCATTCCACTATCGTCTTTTTTTTCCGCACTTCTGGAATCCGTGTTCAAATTTCAAGTATATTTGCAAGTTTAAATAAATGCAAAAAAAAGGAAACATGATTACTTTCTTTCAAAAAGACGGATTGGTTTATGCTGTTGAAACACAGAAATCTATTTTAAAGGATGAGGAACAGAAGCTGGTTTGGCTCTTTTCGGGCATGCAGCGGGTTGCTGCGGATTCCCTGCAAGGCGTTTTCATCGGGCCGCGTAAGGAGATGATTACCCCGTGGAGCACCAATGCGGTGGAAATCACCCAAAATATGGGTCTGCAGGGCATTGGCCGTATTGAGCAGCTGTTTGCGGTGCAGGCGGCTTCGGAAAATGAGGCTTTGGAAAAGGCGCGTCAGCAGTATGACCCCATGTTGCAGCAAATCTACAGCCATCCCGGACAGGATTTGTTCCATATTGACACTCAGGCTGAACCTATCCGGTATATTGATGATTTGAAAGCATATACCCTTTCGGAAGGATTGGCGTTGAGCGATGAGGAAATCGTCTATTTGGAGGGTCTCTCCGCCAAATTGGGCCGGAAGCTGACCGATTCTGAAATTTTCGGTTTCTCCCAGGTGAATTCGGAGCATTGCCGCCACAAGATTTTTGGAGGAAGCTATATCATTGATGGGGAGGAAAAACCCTCTTCGCTGTTTCAAATGATCAAACAGACCACCAAAGAGCATCCCAATAAGGTGGTTTCGGCATATAAGGACAATGTGGCCTTTGTGAAAGGGCCGAAAATCACCCAGTTTGCACCCAAATCGTTCGACACTGCCGATTTTTTTGAAGAGAGGGAGATAGATTCGGTGATTTCGCTGAAAGCGGAAACCCATAATTTCCCCACCACGGTGGAACCGTTCAACGGGGCGGCCACCGGTTCGGGCGGAGAAATCCGCGACCGTATGGCGGGTGGTATCGGCAGTTTCCCATTGGCTGGAACGGCAGTGTATATGACCTCCTATCCCCGGCTGGAGGCGGATCAGCGCCTGTGGGAGGAGAAACTGGCGCCGCGTCCTTGGCTGTACCAGACTCCGGCACAGATTCTGATTAAGGCTTCCAACGGAGCCAGCGACTTCGGCAACAAGTTCGGCCAGCCGCTCATCAACGGTTCCCTGCTGACTTTCGAGCATGAGGAGAACGGCAAAACCTTCGGCTATGACAAAGTGATAATGCTGGCGGGCGGAGTCGGTTATGCCAATGAAGAGTCCGCTTTGAAAAAGGAGCCTGAGAAAGGGGAGAAGATGGTGGTGCTGGGCGGTGATAACTACCGCATCGGCATGGGTGGCGGCGCTGTCTCGTCGGTTGCGACGGGCGAATATGCCTCTTCTATAGAGCTGAATGCCGTGCAACGTTCCAATCCCGAAATGCAGAAACGGGTCTACAACACATTGCGTGCCATGTCGGAGCAGAAGGAGAACCCGATTGTCTCCCTGCATGATCACGGTGCGGGCGGTCATTTGAACTGCCTCTCCGAGCTGATTGAGTCCTGCGGAGGTAAGGTTGATATTGAGAAATTGCCGGTGGGTGACCCGACCCTTTCGGCCAAAGAGATTGTGGGCAATGAGTCCCAGGAGCGCATGGGGTTGCTTATCAGGGAAAAGGATGAGGCTTTGCTGGCCAAGGTCGCCAAGCGTGAACGGGCCCCCATGTATGTGGTGGGCGAGGCGACGGATGACCATCACCTCACATTCACCCAAAAGGAAAATAAACCGATTGATCTGGACATTGCGGACATGCTGGGAAATCCGCCCAAAACCGTAATCAGGGATGAAAACATTCCGGTCCGGTATCAAGAGGTGCCAGCCGCCACGGAGAAGGTGGAGGCGGTTTTGGAGAAGCTGCTCCGTATGGAGAGTGTGGCCTGCAAGGACTGGCTCACCAACAAGGTTGACCGCTCTGTGACGGGACGGGTTGCCAAGCAGCAGTGCTGCGGGCCGTTGCAGCTGCCTTTGAACGATTTGGGCGTGATGGCTTTAGATTTTACCGGAAAAAGCGGTGTTGCCACGGCGTTGGGACATGCGCCTGTGGCAGGGTTGGTCAATCCCGCACATGCTTCGGTGCTCTCAATTGCCGAGGCGCTGACAAACATTGTGTGGGCACCGTTGGCCGATGGGCTGGAGAGTGTCTCACTGAGCGCCAACTGGATGTGGCCGAGCAAGAATAAAGGCGAGGATGCCCGCCTGTATACTGCAGTGGAGGCTGCCTCGCAGTTTGCCCGCGATTTGGGCATCAACATCCCGACTGGAAAAGATTCCCTTTCCATGACCCAGAAATATCCGGACGGTAAGGTGGTGTATGCCCCTGGTACCGTGATTATTTCGGCAGTGGGGGAGGTGTCGGACGTGAAAAAGGTGCTTTCGCCGGTGTTGCGTGATGCGGATGAGACTGAACTGCTGTATGTGGATTTCTCCTCCGACGAACTGAAATTGGGCGGAAGCGTGTATGCGCAGACTTATAATTATTTGGGTGCCGAAACACCCACCGTGAAGGATGCCGTCTGTTTCAAAAAGGCTTTCAATGCCATCCAGCAGCTGGTGCGTGAGGGCAAAATACTGGCCGGACACGATGTTTCCGCCGGCGGTCTGCTGACAACCCTGTTGGAGATGGCCTTTGCCGATGACCGCATGAGTTTGGATGCCGATTTGACGGAAATGCCTGACATGCCGGATGAAAAACTGCTCTTTGCGGAAAATCCTGCTGTTGTGCTACAGGTGCGCAAGGCGGACAAGGTGAAGGAGATGCTGCAGGCACAGGGATTGCGGGTGTATCGTATCGGAACGCCCAATTTGCAGCACCACCATCCGAGCCTGACACTGAAGACAAGAAAGCAGACCTGCTCCTTAAATATTGATTATTACCGTGATATATGGTATGAAACCTCCTATCTGCTTGACTGTAAACAGTCCGGAGAGGAGAAGGCCCAGGAACGTTATGACAATTTCAAAAGCCAGCAGTTGAGCTATATTTTCCCGAAATCGTTCACCGGACGACTTGATAATCCTAAACGTAAGGTGAATGCGGCCATTGTGCGCGAACAGGGAACCAATGGTGACCGCGAGATGGCCTATTCGCTCTATTTGGCCGGTTTCAATGTGAAGGATGTGCATATCAGTGATTTGATAGAAGGCAGAGAGGATTTGAGGGAGATTTCCATGTTGGTGTTTCCTGGCGGTTTCGCCAATTCCGATGTTCTGGGTTCCGCCAAGGGCTGGGCCGGTTCCTTTATTTACAATCCAAAAGCGAACAAGGCGTTGAAGGATTTCTTCGCCCGTGAGGACACCTTGAGTTTGGGCGTTTGCAACGGCTGCCAGCTGATGGTGGAGTTGGGGCTGATTTATCCGGAACATGAACGGAAACCTCAAATGTTGCACAACGATTCCCATAAGTTTGAATCCGGTTTTGTGAATGTGAACATTCCAGCCAACCATTCGGTGATGCTTTCCCCGCTGGCGGGCAGCCGCTTGGGTATTTGGGTGGCGCACGGTGAAGGCAAATTCCATTTGCCCTATCCGGAGTCAGAATACCATATTCCGATGAAATACAGTTATTCCGGCTATCCTGCCAATCCCAACGGTTCCGCTTATCAGGCGGCGGCCATCTGCAGTGCTGACGGACGGCATCTGGCGATGATGCCTCATCTGGAGCGTGCCATTTTCCCGTGGCAGTGGCCCTATTATGACGAAACCCGTCCCAACGATGCGGTGTCGCCATGGCTGCAGGCCTTTGTCAATGCGCGCGAATGGGTGGAAGCGCACAGGAAATGAGTTTTTTAAAAATTCCTTTAAAAAAATCCGTTTTGTTAAGAATTTGTATCGGAATTATGTTTATATTTGCACATAATTGTAAAATGTCGTCATGCAAGCCGGTAAGAGGGGAGAATGGCGAATAAAAAAGGAGTCATTGTGCGTTATTTACGTTTTGTATGTTTAGGTCTGATGGTACTCTTTGCGCAGGCAGTCTCTGCGGAAGGGGGGAAGTCTTTTTGGAAAAACATCCGGAATCAGGTGAAGAAGGAGCCGGATAAGGTGAGACTGCTGGTGGACCGGTTGGCCCGAATGGACAGCACACTCACTTTTGAAGAGTCCGCATTGGCTTTCTACGGCCAATCCTATTTGCTACGGGACAAGGAGGAACCATTGGTTGCAGCAATGAACAAATTGTATTCAAGCGCTTCTTACGAAGCTGCCTTTGACACTGCATTCCTTGTATTGAACATCAATCCGTTGAATATTCGCGCCCTGCTTGTTTCCGCCCTTATTCTGAGCCGTGTGGACAGCTCTTTCGCCTATGGGAATGCGCAGGATGATGTGCACTATTTTTTCCGTAGGGCACTAACACTGCTGCACATTGTGGCACAGACCGGCGATGGTAGTGAGCAGCGGCCTTATATGGTGACAAAAATCAGCGAGGAGTATGATTTTCTGCATTATTATTTGGATATATGGGACATCCGTTCCCAAAGTTTGAACATGAAAATGCCATGCGACCTGCTTACTTTGGGAGATTCACGACAAATCTACTTTGAAATCACACGGGTTCTGGAGCTGGAAAAGGAAGCTTGGGGACTTTAATCTGATAAAACATGAACAGACGTTTTTTTGTACTTGCTCTCATCTTAGGTATGGGCTTGCCTGTTGTGGCGCAGCAACGTGTCATTCACGGTTATGTGCTGGATTCTGCAAGCCGTGAAACCCTGATTGGTGCGACGGTATATGACCGAGTTTCCGGAAAGGGCTGCCTGACCAACAACTATGGCTATTATTCCCTGATGCTGGAAGATGGGCCAGTGGAACTGCGGGTTTCTTATGTGGGTTTTTCGCCCAGAGAGTATACGTTTGATTTGCATAAAGATACCGCTATCACGTTTCAAATGCACAGCATCCTGCTGAAGGAAGTTACAGTGACAGCGGATCGTAGTGTGGTAAGTGCGCGTAGTTCGCAGATGAGCGCGGTGGAGCTGCCGGTGCAGCAAATCAAGGCTATCCCCACGCTGTTTGGCGAGGCTGATGTGCTGAAGGCCATCCAGCTGCTGCCCGGGGTGCAGAACGGCACCGAAGGCTCGGCGGGAATGTATGTGCGCGGCGGAGGTCCCGATGAGAACCTGCTGCTGCTGGACGGGGTTCCCGTTTACAATGTCAACCACATGATGGGCTTTTTCTCCGTTTTCAATCCGGATGCCTTAAAAAATGTGGTGCTCTACAAGGGCAGTTTTCCGGCCCGTTTCGGGGAGCGGCTCTCCTCGGTTGTGGATATTCGTATGAAGGAGGGGAACATGCGGGAGTATCACGGAAATGTGAGTATTGGGGCTATTTCCTCCAAAATCAACCTGGAAGGGCCTATTGTCAAGGACAAGCTCTCTTTCAACGTCTCGTTCAGGCGTACCTACTCCGATTTGTTGTTGAAGCCATTTTTGTGGGCTGCCACTCATCTTTCCGATGATTTTGATGGTGAAAAGGTAAGTTTCGGCTACTATTTCTATGACCTGAACGCCAAGCTGAACTGGCGGATTTCTGACAAGGACAGGGTCTATTTGAGCTTTTACAGCGGCGATGACGCGGTGTACATGAAAATCAAGTACAAGGATGTGGTCAGTAATGACTACCGTGATGTGGAGAATCTCAGGCTTAACTGGAAATGGGGCAACATGATTACGGCGCTGCGCTGGAACCATCTGCTTGCACCGAGACTTTTTATGGATGCTTCCTTCAACTATACCCAATACCGGCACAAGCTGGGTTTTGAGAACAATTATTCCTATATTTCCTATAATCCTTATGAGGAGGATTATGAGGAGATGGGATTGGATTACAAGTCGGGGGTGAATGATTTGACGGGCCGCTTGGATTTCCATTACAACCTCAACGCCAACCATGAAATCCGTTTCGGAAGCAACTACACCTACCATAGGTTCCGTCCGGAGGCCCAATCCCTCCATTTTGACGACCAGATTGCCAAAATGGACACCACCCTCAGCTCCTCCAAGGTGAATGCGGACGAGGTGGTGGCCTATATTGAGGATGACATGAAGATAGGGGAGATATTCAAGGTGAACGCCGGTCTGCACTATTCCGCCTTTTCGGTGCAGCGGAAGTTCTATCATTCCCTGCAGCCACGTTTGAGTGCCAGTGCGTTGCTCTCCCCTCATTTTTCCATTAAGGCTGGCTATGCCTATATGCAGCAGTACATCCATCTGCTTTCCAATAGCAATGTGAGCCTGCCGACCGATTTGTGGGTGCCGGTGACGGCGGATATTCCTCCCATGCGGGCGCACCAGTTCTCGTTGGGCTGTTTCTACGAGATTCCCAAATGGTTTGACATTTCGTTGGAGGGTTATTACAAGGATTTGGACAACTTGATGGAATACAAGGACGGCGCCTCCTTTTTCGGCTCCTCTGAAGGATGGGAGTCAAAGGTGAGCATGGGCAGGGGCTGGGCTTACGGCGTGGAGTTCCTGCTGCAGCGTTCGTTTGGCGCCACAACCGGTTGGGTGGCCTATACCTGGGCGCATGCCAACCGGAAATTTGACCGCGAAGGACAGGAGATTAACGACGGAAAGGTTTTCCCCGCCAAATACGACCGGCGGCATGACATCAGCATTACGGTGCAGCATTCGTTCAGCGACCATTTCGATTTCTCCGCCACATGGGTGTTCAGTACCGGCAATTGCGGCACCCTTGGCATGCAAATTTATCCGGGACTGGGATACAATAGCATGATTTCCGCCATTGAGCGGAACAATTTCAGGATGGCTAATTACAACAGGCTTGATTTGGGCTTCAGCTGGCACAAACAGCTCAAGCATGGGGTGCGCACCTGGAACTTCAGCATCTACAATGCCTATGCACACAACAATCCTTTCCTGATTTACATGGATTATGATTTTGTGAATGGTGTGGAAAAGTACAAGTTGAAACAGATTTGTATCTTCCCGTTCATACCTACCATCAGTTACAGTTTTAAATTTTAAAAGGGTGGAATGATGAATAATACGATTATAAAACAGGGTCTGATGAGGACAAGAGAGTGTTGGTTCATGGGTTTGTGCCTTTTTTGCGTGTTGCTGTCATCCTGTAGGAAAGATGTGGAATTCAAGGGAGAGGAGAGCGATCCGCGGATAGTGCTCAACGCGTTTTTGTTTTGCGGCGACACAATCAGTTTCAAGGTGAGCAAGAGCGTTTTCTTTTTGGAATCCAATTTTGATGCTTCCGCACCGGAGGGACTGAATGTTAAACTGTTTGTTAATGATATGGAAATCAGTGGTCTTCATGTGGCGAACGACACTATGTTTACAAATTCCTATTATGTTGAGAATGGGGAGGTGAAAAACGGTTTTTATATCAGCAAGCTTTTTTCCAGCAACAGGGTGCTGCAGGAGGGGGATGTTGTGCGCATCGTGGCCTCCGCCCCGGGATTTGAGACCGTGGAGGCGGTGAACAGGATAGTGGGCGGTGGAGCGCTGGTAAGTGCGAATTGTTCCATGACCGATTCCTTTGTTCAAACAAGAATATATGACACAATGATTTTCAATGGTCATTATACCTTTGATTTGCAGCTGAACCTGACCGATGTCTCCCCTGAAAAAGATTATTATATGTTGCGTCTGACTCCGGGTTCCGGGTGGTTAGGGGATAATACGGACTGGTGGGCCAATCTTTATTCTGAAGATCCAGCTTTTGGAAAAATCTCCATCATTCAGGATTGGATTGGTTTAGATATGTTTGACGGAGCCAATTTCGTTTTTGACGATGGGCTCTTCAATGGCAAGTCCTATACCATTAGTATGGAAATTTCCATGTCGGGCTCTTTCACGGAAGGGGAGGATGAAGTTGATTTTGATGTGGAGCTGCTGCATCTGGATAACGATATGTACAGGTATTATTCAACCTACAGCGAAAGGCAGGATCCCATAATGTCATTCTTCTATGAACCAATCCAAACCCACAGCAATGTGAAGAACGGCTATGGCATTGTGGGCAGCGTTTCCGCGCAGAAGGTGTTTCATTTCCATAAAAAGGCGTACAGGAAAAAGCAGAACTGAAAATTAAGGGGACTAATTTGGGATGTCCCAGATAGAAGTCCCCTATAGTTCCGTGAATATGAATGCTATGGGAAGACAGGCCGCACCGAGAAGCCGTAAAATTTCGCTGTTATGGTAATATCTGGTGATTGGGTGGAAAAATGCATGTAATAGGCAGTTTTCGGACGGTTGGCGGTGTACACTGTCCAATAGTTTCCAGTTGCGCCGCAGTCCCTTACTTTTGTGCCGTCATAGCGTTCGCCCGCTGCAGGCAGGAACACGGCTCCCAAGTTGTCCGCCCCGATGAAGTCATACTGGTGCGGGGCGAACCGCCATGTGTTGGTGGAGGCCTGGTACTGCAGGTTGCCACGGGAGAAGAAGACAACCTTGCTGGGTGAGACGGAGAAATAGGCGTAGCTCGCCCCGTTTTCGTCAAAGCCCTTTATGCCCAAATCCGGTTCCTGAACAGGCTTGTCCGGTTCTTCCGGCTCATTCTGGCAGGAGAAAGTTCCAATACCCAACAGTGCTATAACTGCCAGGGTTAAAATTGTTTTTAAGTTTGATTATACCATTTTTAATGAAATTTAAATTAATATTACTATTTGAGAATTAATACTTTATAATTATCACATAAATCATCAGGCGCAAGGAATCCCTTATGGAGTTACGACCGAACTGGATGCTGTCCTGTTTCAAAATAGAGAAAAGCGTTGTTAACTAATTTTGAATAGGAAAAAGAGGATGATATGGAATTACATGAAAGCGTTTTCCATTAATAATAGACTTTAAAAAAATGCCATTGTTAACATTATATTTAGGATTTACTATATGAAAATTAACAATATTGTCAATTATTTCTTGGAATTCATCAATATATTTCATAATCTTTCCATTCAATTCCAAACATCCATTATCTAAATAATGTCCTTTATTATTAGTATCATACAACCCATGTGTCATATTTATAATATCATATTCAAATTGATTTTTAATGTACACAATTTGAATCATAGATGTCCAAATATTGGATTTGCAGCATGATGAATCGCATTTTACCATATCATCTATTACCTTTGACATATAATTAATAAAAATAGAATCTGTTATTTCTATACTATTAATGTCATTTCCTCCTTGAAAAAGATAAGTTGGAACGTCAACAACTCTTAGTTTTGGAGATTCAAAATAGATAATTACCTTTTGTGCAAAACCGAAATTAACAACAAAAAGCAATAATAATATTATAATATTTGTTTTCATAAATCATCATTATTTATTTTTTTATTTGAGGTGGGATTATCTACTCGAACGGAAGTCCCATTATGATTGGTTCGCGTTACTTGTCCTTCTTCTATTTCTCCTAATAATTTAGCTGTTCTTTGTTCTATTCCTTGTATCACAGATTGTTCCTCTTTAGATTCATACGGGTTGCTATCGTCTATCAACAAAGATTTCAAATAAGCTTCGTATTTTTTTATGGCTTCTTCTTTTCCTCTGTAATAGTTGTCATAATAAGCATTAATTGCATCATCATAATGGGTTGCATGTGTCATTTCGTGGTTTAAAATTGTCGTTGGAGATAAAATAACATTATTATCTGTTTCAAGGCCTAATGTTGGTGCCCATGTAATGGTATTATTGGACGAATTAAAACTAACTTCATTTATATTATCTGTAAAAGCAATTGTATAGACATTTCTTGAATTTTTCAGTTGACCATATCTTCCTCCACAATTATGAGCATCCAAATGTCGGACTGCTTGATAAAATTGTTGTTTCTGCTCTTTTGTAGTCCCTTTTGCAAACCTTATAATTTTTCCGCTCGGATCCACATACTTCACGGGATTGTTCGCACAGTAGGCATACGGAGTCATCCAAAAGTATTTCTCAAACATCGCATCCCTGCTCGTGAACACCCGGCGGTTTGTAGTATCTTGCCTCATAATAGTACATTCCCGTTTCTTCGTCCAATTCCTTGGCGTTGAAACTGTACTTTGGAAGCACGTTGTTTCCGAAGGTAGCGTTGTACTCTGTGGTGATTTCTCCAAAGGGTGCATAGAGGAAACCTTGGGTCACGGTTTGGTTCTGGTCGGTTACAAAGGCTGTGGAACCGAGGTGGTTGGTGTGGTAGTAGAAGATGTCGGAGGTTGCAATGGTTGGTTGGAGGGCGTTCGGGTCAGGCATACTGTGGAATTCCACAGGCTGCTCCTCCGAAACAAGCTCCTGAATACCCTCACGCATAAGCTCCTCCGCACGCAAAACACGGCAGTCAAGACGGTCGTTGCTTGTGGCCTCCATCATTTGTGTATTGTCACCCAACCGGCTTGCAATGCGCTCCGCTCCATTGTAATAATGCTTGGTGTACTCCCCGCTGTGGTTGAAGTTGAGATAAGCGTTGGGATAATACATGGCGTTTTGCAATTGCAAATCCAGCGGCTGCGGCTGACCGTTCACCCATTGGTTCGTATTGAGGAAACTCAACTTGTAGGTGCGGGTGTTGGCGGAGTTGTAGCCGTAATAGGCTTTTTTCTTTTCATTTCTTTCCTTTTTTTCTTTTCCCTGAAAAAAAAGAAAGAAACGAAACAAAGACTGTTTGCCGAAAGTGAGTGCAAAGCCATGGTTACATGAGCTTTGTCGAACGCAGGCAAACTTAGCCGAAGGCAACAAAAAAAGAAGGTTACATTCACTCCGCTTCGCTTCGTTCAAAAGACGTCGACTTGCCAAAATTTCACGAGATGACGTTGGAATATTGGTTCTGATGTATGCGCATAATTTATTGTCGGCATTGAAAAAAAGACGTAATCCATCGCGATATTCCGGCGTTAAGAACGGCAACTGTCTGAGTGAGGCGCAGCCGAACGAGTTTTGCCGTTTAGACGGAATGAGCGTCATGGATAGGCTTTTTTTCACCTGCCGCACACTTTCTTTTTGTAACTTTTTCTTTGTGTGCTCAAAGAAAAAGTTACAAAAAGGCTGTCCTGCGGCCTGCACCGCCCATGGCTTGATGGAAGTGAATAATATGTCGCTACATGGTTTCATGTTAATACTGCTGTCCAAATTTCGGTGTCCATTATACTCGGCTTATTTTGGGGCAGATTTAATCATATCCAAATTTTGTAAAATCAAAACTTTCAGGAATACTGTCTTGTGTAATATATTTTAAAATTGTATTCCATTTACCTTTCCTTAAAATTATTGTTTCATTGTTTTTGATAATAATCCGATATTTATTCTCATTATAATACGGGTTGCCCAAAACCCCATAAGGGTAATCTTTTTTGACGTTATTCAAGGCATACGTAGCACGACCTTGTTGTTGCAAATACCCTGAACTCACCGAATATAAAGTACCTACCATGCAACTGACCTTTTTCAATACAAAATTGTTTGAAGAATCTATTGTTAATAAATAGTGACCTTCTTCCCATCCATCCTTATTGCTACGTTCTATAATATATTCTCCTTGAGAATAATAATTGCCACATATCAAACGGGTAGATGTCGTGGAACACGAAAGGAAAAAGAATAATATAGTAATGGCTATAATATACAAATACAAAACATTTGAAATAATATTTTTTTTCAACATAATTCACATATTTTAATGTCTATTGTTTTATAGTCTAAAATCTTTCCATTACACCAACTTTTAGCCAAGAATCTGCAATTGTGTCAGCCTCCTCTTTTGTAATAAAATCTGTAGTAAAGAAATACAGTTCTTTATACCTTTTTGAGTCTAATTTTACTGCGTGCTCGTAGGTACACCTCCATTGATGCATATAATAATCATATCTTTTAAATAAGATCTCTCTAACAGGTCCGTCAAGAGTATTGTACAAACATGGGCTATAATATACATCAACTTCTTCCAATAAAAAGCTATCACAATACACTATCTCTTTATGGTGGGGATATTTACCTTCTATCGGAGGTGTCCAAATATCACTGGACAAACGTTTTCCCGTTGTATCGTAAGTTCCTTCATAAATACCCGAGTAATAATAATCATGACTACATGTCCAATTATCATTTATTGCAGTCAGTTTAAGTTTACTATTACTTAAGCATTTACATCCACTTTCTTTTGGTGTTGAAGAATTGCATGAAACAGAAAAAAATATCACTAATAAAAATAAATAATTAATCGTTTTCATCATATATTAAATTAATTAGTTAACACTGAATTGTTCTGACCATTTCCATGTTTGTCGGAGATTGCCACCTAAATGAATCCCTACCCCTCTTTCTTTACTTGGAATAATACCATCATGATTCCCATTACCATCATTGTCTTTTCGTAAGCGGGTAGCAGACTCCCAACTAGAGGTATTCTTGACTTCAAAATTCAAAATAAATTCTCCAGCATTTTTTCCAGGAGTAATGTTAACGGTTGTCGTATAAGACCCTAAAAATGAAGTGACTGCATTGCCTTCGCTCATTCCTTCATAGAATTGCTCTGTATCATAACTCCAAGGATGATTTATAATACCAAACTTTCCATTTTTGATATTATTATGTGCAGTCTCACGAGCCTGTTCAACACCTGCTTGCTTCATTAGCTGTTTAGTAGTATTTGCTTCAGGTCCAAACGTATATTCGCTTGTGTTTCCAAGTTCAAAAAGCCAAATGTTTGTAAGATCAAGCCATCCCATTGTCTTTGGATTCATATCAGTAACTTTTTCTACACCTTTTTTTATTGAAGATAGTGAACGATTAACCTTTGAAATCCATTGGGGATGAGATTGTACAATAGATGCAGCACTGTTATATAAAGCATGAGCATATTCAGCAGATGTGGTGATTGCTTTCGATATGGACTTTTTTATGGGATCTGGTAATATGGAAGCACACCCATCCGGGTCCACGTATTTCACCGGATTGTTAGCACAGTAGGCATACGGGGTCATCCAGAAGTACTTTTCGAACATCGCATCCCTGCTCGTGAACACTGGTGGTTTGTAGTAGCGTGCTTCGTAGTAGTACATGCCGGTCTCTTCGTCCAGTTCCTTGGCGTTGAAGGAGTATTTGGGAATGATGTCGTTTCCGAAGGTTGTGTTGTACTCAGTGGTGGTTTCACCGAACGGAGCGTAGAGGAAGCCTTGGGTCACGATTTGGTTCTGGTCGGTTACAAAGCCAGTGCTGCCAAGGTGGTTAGTGTGGTAGTAGAAGATGTCGGAGGTTGCGTTGGTGGGTTGCAGGGCGGTGACGTTTATTGCAACTGGCGAATTTACGGCCACATTG
>CAJOQK010000086.1 GCA_905236885.1 uncultured Bacteroidales bacterium | reverse complement strand
GATGAGAAGGGTAACCGGCAGGAGCTGGAGATGATGGCTCAGAGGGAGCGTCTCCGCTATATGGAGAACGGGCGGATGCAGTGTCTCTGCCTTCCCTACGGGGATGGGAATTTCCGCATTTATGTTCTTCTTCCCAAGGCAGGTTATAAGGTGGCTGATCTGGTGGCCGCTCTGAATACCGGTCAGTGGACGGCAGTCAAGAAAAAAATGCAGCGCCGCGATGCTGATGTGTGGCTGCCCAAGTTCGAGACCAAATACCATAAGCAGTTGAATGACATGTTGAAGGAACTGGGTATGAAACGGGCCTTTTCGCAGCGTGCGGAGTTCGGCGGCTTTTCGGAGATGCCATCCTATATCAGCCTGGCGCAGCAGGATGCGATTATAAAGGTATATGAGGAGGGGAGCGAGGCGGCCGCTGTGACAAGCGTTGTGGTGGAATGTTTTGCATTAGAAGAGGAGGAACCTGAGCCGCCGGTCGTCTTCCATGCCGACCATCCCTTCATATATATGATAGAAGAAAGGGAAAGCGGTGCCATCCTCTTTATGGGGCGCTACAATGGACAATAGGTTAGAGACGCACGGCCGTGCGTCTCAACAGGCCGGTAAAATACACGGCCAGTTTGAAGAAAACCGTGCTGGTGAAAAAAATTGCATTTTTTTTTATTGTTTTGCATTCCGTATTGTGATTTCATATACATTTGCAGATGTTTAAAAACAAAACCATTAATTATTATTTATCTGTTTAACAATTTTAAAATCAAAGACATGAAAAAAGGATTATTAGTGTTGGGAAGTATGCTTTTTGTAGCAGCCATGGCTATTTCTTGCGGAAACAAGAATGTGGAGGCCACCGAAGAGGAAATCATCGCTGAAGAGGAAGTGACGACTGAAGCTGTTGAAACAGCCGCTCCCGCCACCACCGAAGTCACCGTCAACAAGGAAGAGATCCTCTCCAAGGCCCGCGAAGCCGGCCGTGCAAAATGCAACTGCTATCAGACCGATCCCGCTTCTGTGGAAGCCTGCATCAAAGCTATCCTGGAGCAGAGTTATGCCGCCTATCAGAACGACGAAGATTTCCAAAAGGAAATGAAGGCCGAGTATGACAGATGCGTGAAAGAAAAAGCTACAGCCGCTGCTAAAGAAGCCACAGACAAAGGTGTGAAAGCCGCTGCCGGTGCCATTTCCAAAAAATTAAACGAAAAATAAAATTTTTTGATTTTTGAATTTTAAGCACACCTGTTCGGGTGTGTTTTTTTTTTCTTCAGGGGACTTCTTTTTTTGAAATCCCTAAAAAAATATTCTGAGAAGAGATATCCGTATTTGGATTTGGTGTATCTTTGCAGTTGTGGATAGATTTGATTTGCTTGCAACCACTAAAAATGCTAAAAACAATATTTTCAACTTTTTACTGCAAACAAGCACAAACTATTCCTGTTATTTGAGGATTAAAATTATTTGAAGAATGAACTATTTGTTTACATCGGAGTCTGTTTCCGAAGGCCATCCCGACAAAGTGGCCGACCAAATTTCAGATGCACTGTTGGATGATTTTTTGCGTCAGGATCCGCATGCCAAAGTGGCTTGTGAAACGTTAGTGACCACAGGCAGTGTGATATGTGCTGGTGAGGTGAAGGCGGAAGCCTATGTGGATATCCAGCAGGTTGTACGTCAGACCATCCGTCAGATAGGCTATACCAAAGGGGAGTATATGTTCGACGCCAATTCCTGCGGGGTGCTTTCGGCGTTGCAGGAACAGTCGCCCGACATATCCCAGGGCGTGGAACGGACGGAGTTGGAAAACCAGGGAGCTGGGGATCAAGGCATCATGTTCGGTTATGCCTGCCGCGAAATGGACAATCTTATGCCGCTTCCCATTGAGTTGGCACACCGTTTTGTGCAGGAGCTGGCAGCCATCCGCAAAGAGGGGAAAAGAATGAAATACCTGCGTCCGGACGCCAAGTCCCAGGTTACGGTTGCGTATAATGAGCGCAACAAGCCCCAATACATCGACACTATTGTTATTTCCACCCAACATGACGAGTTTATGGAGGATGAGGCTGCCATGCTGCAAAAAATTGAGCAGGATGTACGTCAGATTCTGATACCGCGTGTGAAGAAAACCTGTCCCAGAAACGTGCAGCGGCTTTTCAAAAATTTTAAGCTGTTTGTCAACCCTACCGGAAAATTTGTCATTGGCGGCCCCCACGGTGACACCGGCCTGACCGGACGCAAAATCATTGTGGACAGCTATGGCGGAAAAGCCCCTCACGGCGGCGGCGCCTTTTCCGGCAAGGACAGCTCAAAGGTGGACCGTTCAGCCACCTATGCTGCCCGTCACATTGCCAAAAATCTTGTGGCCGCAGGCGTGGCGGATGAGGTGCTTGTGCAGCTGGCCTATGCCATTGGCGTGGCAGAGCCTGTTGGTATTTATGTGAACACCAACCGCAGCTGCCGCCTGAAGGATGATAATGGCAAGACCCTTTCCGACAGTTTGATTGCGCAGCGTGTGAAGGAGATTTTCGACCTGCGCCCCTATGCCATTACACAGCGTTTCGGCCTCTGTAATCCAATTTTCCTTCCTACGGCCTCCTACGGCCATTTCGGACGCGACACCTATGAAAAGGAGGTGGAAGTGCGCTATCAGGACAAGGACACCTATGTGAAGGAGGTGGACGGCTGCAAGCGATATTTCAAGAAGGTCAGGTTTTTCGGATGGGAGATGACCGATTATGTGGAGACCATCCGGAAGGCATTCCATATCCAATAGAAGATGCGGGTGCTGATACAGCGGGTGAGCGAGGCTTCCGTCAGCATTGGCGGCAGGCTGCACAGCCGGATAGGTCCAGGCATGCTGGTGCTGTTGGGTATTGAAGAGGCCGACGGCCCTGAAGATATTGACTGGCTCTGCGGAAAAATCAGCCGCCTGCGTATTTTCAACGATGCGGCGGGTGTCATGAACCTCGCTCTGGATGAAGTGGGAGGGGAGTGCCTGCTGGTCAGCCAGTTCACTTTGATGGCTTCCACAAAGAAGGGGAACCGCCCCTCCTATGTCCGTGCGGCGGCACCGGAAGTTTCCGAACCATTGTACCGGCAGTTTGCAGAGTGTTTGGGAAAACTGCTGGCCAGACCGGTGGCTACCGGTGTTTTTGGCGCTGACATGCAGGTGGCGCTGGTGAATGACGGCCCTGTCACTATTTGGATTGATTCCAAGATGAGGTAGTATGTATAGGTCGTTCCGCCAACCTGCGGCGTAAAGAAAAATATGTTATGAATTAGTTTCATGTTTGCAACTGCTGTCCAAATTTTTGGGTTCATTATATCATTCAGATAATTAATGTTTTATGGATTAGTAAACAGCACCTGTAAGTCTCCTGTTGCATAATCATATTGTATAATCACTTTTTCTTGATTAAACATTCTAACACTAAAACGCTTTAGAGTCATGGTATTATTTTCATATTTATCTTTTATTTCTATACCAACAATATCCACTCCCTTTTCACATGGCCACTTGTTCGCATTTATCTTCCCCTCCAGTAATGAATAACCGTACATTCCACTGAAATTGTATTTTACAATGCTAATATGTAAAATATTATTCGCATACGCATATCTGCAAGGGATAATGTAACCATAATCCTTGTCATTGGTTATAAGCTGCCCCAATAAAAACACATGGTCATAAATACATAGTAACGTGTCTGTTATTGGTTTATTTAATATTTTAAACTGAATGGTTCCATATTCCAAATGCTGTTCATAAAGAGACAGCTGCAATGAATCCGGTACCTCCGACCACTGTTGAATGTATTTTTCATAGGCATCCTTTCTGTATATTTCAAATCCATCATCACAGCAATCTGTTACCATTATAAGTTCCTCATGGTTGGGAATACGAGTATAAACCGTATCAAACCATGTTTGTGAATGTCTTTTATTTTTAAAACATATAGTATCCAACATATTATTAGGATAAATAATTACACTTGTATCTTTTAAAGAAAAGCTGACACCATTAATTATCCAAGATAGCTCCCTCCCGGATATTTTTTGGATACCGGTCATGTCAATTTTAGATTGCCCTTGAGACCAATCACAAAAAAATATTACAAACACTAAAAATAACAGAATTTTTTTAGTAAAAATTTGTTCCTCTTTTAATACTTTTCCCATTTTCTTTATTATGTCTTGACCCTAATTAATTCGAGTAATTTTTTATCTTAAATAGTTTTGCAAAAGTAATTATTTTTTCAACATATTTCATCAAATAACATATTTTTTTACTTTTGTGCCAAACACAATGTCTTTTTATTATTTGTTGCAAACAATACTAAAAATCAGAATATAAAATGTGTTTTCAGACTGCTTTTTCAACTTTTTTCAGGTTTGCACAATTTTCCACACAATCCAGCGTTATAAGGGCGTATACTTTTTAAAGTTGATTCATTTTTAAGAACTGAAATGCCACAAATGAGGTCACATTGGAAAATTAATGGCCTGATCTGTCTGCTGCTGGTTTTAATTCTGTTTTGCGGATGCAGGGGTATAAGAGCTGTTGCTTATGAAACCAAATATTTGGTTCAAAGAGTGACAAACGACACCTTATATCACTATTTAGCGCAGGATGAAATTGAAATAACCAGTGAACCTGTAAAGTACGGATGGCGTGGAACACCCTGTTATATTAAAGACAGCGTCAAATACTATTATTATGAGAAAGGCCGGAAAAAAGTCACGGCATCTTATAGTATTGCATCAAAAAATGTGATAAGGTACATCGAATGCATGCAAGGACTTCGCCAAAAGGTGGTCTATGAGTTTTACCCTAATGGGGATACGGCAAGCATAACCACTGTCGAAAAGGGGGAAACCAAATCCCTGGTTCAATTCATGAACAACCAAAGGGTGAGTTCTACAAAAGACACCTTTCTTACTGATGTCTGCAATAAAACATTTGTAAAAGGAGAAATGATTGTACCCATACAATCAGCTGATAACCCCATTGTCTATGTGGGATATTCTGACCCCACACCAATAAATCCACAGATAATAATTGATTTTTTATGTGGCTGCCAATTGGAGAGGGTGGAGAAAGTGAAGTTTTTCGGAATGGTCTATATCAGATTATATGATGAGAATAATGAGGTTTGCCAAATTGTAATGTCAGATAATAGGGAATATGTCAAGTTTGGTGGTTGTATTACGGGTCGTGGATACAGATTGAAAAAAAATGATGCAAAAAAGTTGGATGATATCATAAGTCATCTGCCTCAGCCGTAGGGGATTTCAATACTGTTCCGATGCGTTGGGGAAATCCATGGATTTCACATCCTCAATGTAGCGTTTGACCGCCTGGGTGATGTCTTCGCTCAAATTCATGTAGCGGCGCAGGTAGCGCGGTGAAAACTCCATCGTAATGCCCAACATGTCGTGCAGCACCAGCACCTGTCCGTCCACCTGGTTCCCGGCACCGATGCCGATGGTGGGTATGTGAAGCGAACGGGTCACCTCTCCGGCCAGGGTCGCCGGAATTTTTTCCAGCACAATGGCGAAGCAGCCTGTCTTTTCCAGCAGCAGCGCATCTTCTTTCAGCTTTTCCGCCTCCTCCTGTTCCTGCGCACGCACCACATAGGTTCCGAATTTGTTGATGGACTGTGGGGTAAGTCCCAGATGTCCCATCACAGGAATGCCTGCGGTCAGAATCCGGTCAATGCTCTCCACAATTTCGTGCCCGCCTTCCAGTTTTATGGCATCAGCCCCTGACTCTTTCATAATTCGGATTGCGGAGTGCAATGCCTCTTTGGAGTTGCCCTGGTAGGTGCCGAAAGGCATGTCAACCACCACCAAAGGCTTGTCCACCGCCTTGACGACAGATGAGGCATGGTAAATCATCTGATCCAGAGTGATTGGCAATGTGGTCTTGTAGCCGGCCATCACATTGGCGGCGGAATCGCCTACCAAAATAACCTCTATGCCGGCTTGTCCCAACAGGGTGGCCATGGAATAGTCGTATGCTGTAAGCATGGCTATTTTCTCATGGTTGTTCTTCATGCGCTGCAGCACATGTGTCGTGATTTTCCCGGCAGTTTGGGAAACGCTTGCGGACATGGTCTCTTTATTTTCTTGATTCCAACAGCAGGTTCAGCATGATGATGGCACTGTCGCTGATGACGGTTCCGGGACCGAAAATGGCTGCGGCACCCGCTTTGTACAGGAAATCGTAATCTTGAGGGGGAATCACACCGCCCACAATGATCATGATGTCCTCACGACCCAGTTTTTTCAATTCGGCAATGACTTGCGGCACAAGGGTCTTGTGTCCTGCAGCCAAAGATGAGACACCAAGAATGTGAACATCGTTCTCAACAGCCTGCTTCGCAGCCTCTTCCGGTGTTTGGAAAAGCGGACCCATATCCACGTCAAAACCGATGTCGGCATAGCCTGTGGCCACCACTTTGGCACCACGGTCGTGGCCGTCCTGTCCCATTTTGGCCACCATGATACGCGGTCTGCGCCCTTCGATGGCAGCAAATTCGTTGGCCAGGGCCACCGCCTTGTTGAAATTCTCGTTGTTTTTGGTTTCTGAACTGTACACGCCTGATATTAAATTGATTTTTGCCTTATAACGTCCGAACACCTTTTCCATGGCCATGGAAATTTCTCCCAGGGAAGCCCGTTTTCTGGCGGCGTCCACCGACAAAGCCAGCAGGTTTCCGTTACCGGTCCTTGCACATTCGGTGATGGCATCCAGGGCGGCCTGCACCTCTTCGCTGTTCCTGTTTTTGCGCAGTTCTGCCAAACGCTTGATTTGCGCCTCTCTCACCAGAGTATTGTCCACTTCCAGTGTTTCAATGGGATCTTCGTGATCCAAACGGTATTTGTTGATACCCACAATGGTATCCTCTCCGGAGTCAATTTTCGCCTGCTTGCGGGCAGCCGCCTCCTCAATACGCATTTTGGGGATGCCTGTTTCAATGGCTTTGGCCATACCGCCCAGTTTTTCCACCTCCTGGATGTGTTTCCAGGCCTTGTGGGCGATTTCATGGGTGAGACTTTCAATATAGTAGGAGCCGGCCCAAGGATCCACAACCTTGCAGATGTGGGTTTCCTCCTGCAGATAAATCTGTGTATTACGGGCAATACGGGCCGAAAAGTCGGTGGGAAGTGCAATGGCTTCGTCCAAAGCGTTGGTGTGCAGGGACTGGGTGTGTCCCAATGCGGCACCCATGGCCTCAATACAGGTACGGGTCACATTGTTGAAAGGATCCTGCTCTGTCAGTGACCAGCCGGAAGTCTGGCAGTGGGTACGCAGTGCCAATGACTTGGAATTCTGCGGATTGAACTGGTTCACAATTTTTGCCCACAACAGACGTGCGGCGCGCATCTTGGCAATTTCCATGAAATGGTTCATGCCCACGCCCCAGAAGAATGACAAACGGGGTGCAAAGGCATCGATGCTCATTCCAGCATTGACACCGGCCCTCAGATATTCCAGACCGTCCGCAAGAGTATAGGCCAATTCAATGTCCGCCGTGGCACCGGCCTCCTGCATGTGGTAGCCGGAGATACTTATGGAATTGAATTTGGGCATGTTCTGGGAGGTGAATTCGAAAATGTCAGCAATAATTTTCATGGAGGGCAGTGGCGGATAGATATAGGTGTTCCGCACCATGAACTCCTTCAGAATGTCATTCTGGATGGTGCCGCTCAACTGGTCCATCGAAACTCCCTGTTCTTCCGCAGCCACAATGTAGAAGGCCAGAACCGGCATCACCGCGCCATTCATGGTCATGGAGACGGACATTTTGTCCAAAGGAATCTGGTCGAACAGGATTTTCATGTCCAGAATGGAATCCACGGCCACACCCGCTTTTCCCACATCACCGACCACGCGCTCATGGTCGCTGTCATAGCCGCGGTGGGTGGCAAGGTCAAAAGCGATGGACAAACCTTTCTGTCCAGCGGCTAAGTTTCTGCGGTAGAATGCGTTGGATTCCTCTGCTGTGGAGAATCCGGCATATTGGCGAACTGTCCAGGGCCGCATCACGTACATTGTGGAATAGGGGCCGCGCAGAAAAGGAGGCAGACCTGCGGCATAGTGCAGATGCTCCATGTTTTCCAAATCTTCGGCAGAATATGTGTTCTTGACAGGAATCTGCTCCGATGTCAACCATGTTTCCTTTGCAGGGATATGATTACTGCAAGTCTTTGATTCTAAAAGACTTTTAATGCAAACTTTTTCAAAATCAGGTCTCATACAATATTAATTAAGTCATTCTGAAATGAATTTGCAAATATACATCAAATATAAATACGGATTATGAATTGGGAAGAAAAAAACTCATTTTGGCTTCATGAAAGATGTTTAGGGGAGTTTATGATAAGGGGACTTCTAAAAATTCCACGCTTTATAGCACATGAAGTATTCTAAGGAAATGCCTTTGCGTCAATTTTGTTTTATTTCGCAATCTTTTGCTTTTAGTGTCAATCACATAGCACAGCTATGCTCATTCCACAAAAAAGACAAAATCTTTCTGAAATAAATTCAAAATTGTTCGCAAAGTAATTTTTAGAAGTCCCCATAATAATCTTTCTTTTTTTTGCGTTATCCTTAATATTATAAAACAAAATGCTAACAGAAACCTTCAGAACACCAATACAAATTGCGGCCAGTACGCGGAAAATCAGTCATCAGGATATTATTTTTTGTATAGGCTCCTGTTTTGCCGAAAACATTGGAGGGCGGTTAAGGGAACACAAGTTCCGGATAATGGAGAATCCGCACGGCATCCTGTTCAATCCGCTCTCCATTGGAGAATGTCTGCAACAAATCCTACAGCAACGGGAACCGGATTTACCCTTTTACCACAACGGGTTATGGCAGTCCTACCAGTTTCATGGCTGCTTTTCCAATCCAGACCGTGAAACTTGTATCCGAGGCATGCGTGAGGCCGGACAAAAGGCCTATTCATTTGCACAAAAGACAGACTGGCTGATTCTCTCCTTAGGAAGCAACGTTATATATCGATTGAAAGAGAATGGAAATGTGGTGGCAAACTGCCACAAAATGCCCTCCGGACTGTTTGACAGACAAGCCCTGGCTTTTCAGCAGATGCAGGCACCGTTGCAGGTGGCGTTACAGCTTTTCAAACAATTACGGCCAAACCTGCAGTGTCTTCTCACGGTCAGTCCGGTACGCTATATCAAAAACAATTTTGAGGAAAACAGCTACAGCAAGGCAAACTTGCGGATTCTGGCACATCGGTTGTGCGAATCCTTCGACTGGATCTCCTATTTTCCGGCCTTTGAAATAATGAATGATGATTTGCGGGACTATCGTTTTTATGCAAAGGACCGTATTCATCCCTCCGAGGAGGCAATTGACTACATTTGGGACTGTTTTTCGGATGTCTTTTTCAGTGATGAGACAAAACAGCTGAACAGTGAAATCGCCCAAGTGAGGAAATCACTGATGCATAATGCTACTTTCCCTGAATCAGATGCATACCGGCAGTTTTGCGAAACAACACTGCAACAACTGAACCGTCTGCAAACCCGCTGTCCAGCATTAGATTGGGAGGAGGAGCGGAGGCTTTTGGAAACTGTGGTTCACAATACGGATTAGAATATTTTTCGGATGAACCCTATTTTTTTTGGTTTCCCATACAACAATATTGCTTTTACAACGTTATATGCTATCAAATTGGCAAAAGATGGCAACTACCGAGAACGATTTTGAAACAGCCTTACATGTGCTGGACGGCATTCCGCAGCCTTCAAAAGTGAATCCCTATTTGGGACAGCACCCTTTGAAAAAGGCTCCGGTATTGTGCAAACAGGATTATGTGGATGGAATATTGGCTCATAACCGCGTGATTCTCAGTAAGGCAATTACATTGATTGAGAGTAGTTTGCCGGCACATTATGAAATGGCGCAGGAAATTATCTCCGCCTGTATGCCCTATGCTGGAAAATCGGTCCGTATCGGAATCACCGGGATGCCTGGAGCTGGAAAGAGCACCTTCATTGAATCATTCGGCAGCCACATCACCTCCCTGGGACATCATTTGGCGGTGTTGGCCATAGATCCCAGCAGCGAACTCTCCAAAGGCAGTATTTTGGGGGACAAAACCCGCATGGAATCCCTCTCTGTCAATCCAAAAGCTTTTATCCGCCCTTCTCCTTCCGCAGGATCTCTTGGCGGTGTGGCACGAAAGACCCGTGAAAGCATCATTTTATGCGAAGCTGCCGGTTTTGACACCATTCTGGTGGAGACTGTGGGGGTTGGGCAATCGGAAACAGCCGTACGTTCTATGGTGGATTTTTTTCTGCTGGTCACCATTGCCGGAGCAGGCGACGAATTGCAGGGAATCAAACGTGGCATCATGGAGATGGCCAATGCTATCGTGGTGAATAAGGCTGATGGGGAGAACAAGCGGCGTGCGGAACTGACCCGACGGCAACTGGCAAATGCTTTGCAGCTTTTCCCCAACCACAACAACCGGTGGTGGAAGACCCCCGTTCTGACCATGTCCGCGCTGGAAGGATTGCACATTGCGGAAATATGGAAGACAATAATGAATTACGTGCAGATATTCAAGGAAAATCATCTGTTTGAAGAAAATCGCATCCGGCAGTCGGAAGAGTGCCTGAAATCTTTCATTGAAGAGAACCTCTCGCTGATGTTTTACGAAAATCCGGAAGTCAAGCGGCATTTTGAGGCTGTAAGGGATGCGTTGCTGCAACAAAAAACCAGTGCCTATGCCGCCGGTCAGCAGCTGTTGGATCTCTATCTTTCATCAGTTAAAAAATAATCAGATGGCAGGCAATACCATTGGCAAAATATTGACATTGACCTCTTTTGGAGAATCTCACGGGAAAGGGGTGGGCGGAGTGCTGGACGGATTTCCAGCCGGCATTCCCATCGACACCAATTTCATTGGAATCCAGTTGCAGAAACGGAGAAGCGGCGGCAAAGCGGGAACCAGTGCACGCAATGAAGCGGATCAAGTGGAATTTCTTTCCGGGCTGTCACAGGGAAAAAGCACCGGTGCCCCCATCGCCTTCTGGCTGGCCAATCAGGATGTGAACCACACCAGTTTCCAGGAAGGGGTGTTCAAACCATCCCATGCAGCCTATACCTATTGGCGGAAATACGGTTTCTTCGATTATGACGGAGGTGGTAGGGCTTCAGCACGGGAAACAGCTGTGCGTGTGGTTGGCGGCGCCCTGGCCCAACTGTTGCTTTTAAGGGAGAAGGTGACTGTCCATGCCTATACCCGACAGGTCGGTTCTGTCCGATTGGAGACAGATTATCAGGAAATCCATTTGGAAAAAATAGGACAAAACAGCCTTTTTTGTCCGGATGAGGAATGTAACCGCCGAATGGAAGAATACTTGATGCGGATACAGGCGGAAAACAACAGTTGTGGAGCGGTAGTCGGCTGTGTGGCAACCAATGTTCCCTACGGCCTGGGTGAACCTGTCTACAACAAACTGCATGCGGATTTGGCACAGGCGGTCATGGGCATTAATGCGGCCAAAGGGTTTGAAATGGGTGCGGGCTTTCGGGCCGCAGGCATGAATGGCAGCGACTATAACGATCTTTTCTCCGCCAACCATCGTTTGCAAAGTAACCGTGACGGAGGCATACAAGGTGGCATCAGCAATGGGGAAAATATCTGTTTTTCTGTGGCATTTAAACCTGTTCCGGGCATCATGCGCCCACAGGAAAGCTGCAATGAAAAAGGGGGGGAAGTTTGGCTGCAACCCTCCGGACGCAACGACTGCTGTGTGGTTCCACGGGTTATTCCGGTGGTGGAAGCCATGGCCGCCCTCGTATTGGCAGATCATCTTTTAATGTACAAAACCTATCAAAACTATTCATATCAACAATGAGTATTAAAGAAGCGGAAGCAAAAATTATCGGGGAATTTTCCTATTTTGAGGATTGGATGGACAAATACAACTATATCATTGAATTGGGAAAAACCCTGCCCATGATAGATCCGGTCTATAAAACGGATGAATATAAAATTGAGGGCTGCCAATCCAACGTTTGGTTGCAGGCGGAATACAAGGAGGGACTGCTTTATTTCACGGCGGACAGCGATGCCATTATTACCAAAGGTATTGTAAATCTGCTTATAAGAGTTCTTTCTGGAAGAACGCCACAGGAAATTCTGAATGCGGATCTGGCCTATCTGGATGAAATCGGACTGAAACAGCACCTCTCAGTCACCCGCTCCAACGGCCTATTGTCCATGATCAAACAGATCAAGCGGTTCGCCTTGGTATATTCCCTTAAAGAACAACCTGAAAATACCGCTGTCCAATGAAAAACAAAGAAGCGATTAAGGAAGCTGTCATCAACCGGCTGAAAACTATTTATGATCCCGAAATTCCAGTCAACATCTGGGATATGGGGCTGGTATACGATGTTCGGGTCGATGATGGTGACAATGTTGACATCACCATGACTGTAACGGCACCAAACTGTCCGGTGGCTGAGACACTGCCTGCCGAGGTGAAATCGGAAATTGAATCCAACGTTCCGGAAGTGAATAAAGCGGAAGTGCACATTACATTTGATCCACCTTGGGACATGAGCATGCTGACGGAGGAGGCCAAGGACTTGTTGGGCTTTGATTTTTTGTAAACCGGATGACTGACGAATTAAAAAAAGACAAAATATGGTTACAATCAGTGAAATAATTGATTTTCTAGAGGATTGGGTCCCACTTCCGTTACAGGAGCCTTATGACAATGCCGGTCTGCAGGCAGGTGACCCCAACCAGCCTTTCAAAGGCGGACTGATTTGTTTGGATGTACGCGCTGAAATTGTGGAGGAGGCCTTGGCAACAGATGCAAATTTCATCATTTCCCATCATCCGCTGCTGTTCCATCCGTTAAAAAGGGTCAGTGGGCAGACTCTGTCGGAGCAACTTGTGATTCAAGCCATCCGGCATGACTTGGTCATTTATTCGATGCACACTAATCTGGATAGTGTAATGGATGGCGTGAATGCGGCTTTGGCTGAACGTATTGGAGTCGAACAGTGGAAAATATTGCGCCCTTCCGGGACGTTTCCCAAAACTGGCGCAGGCGGTGTCGGCCATTTTCCTGAACCGATGGACGAAGATACTTTTCTGCAAGCGGTAAAGGAGCGTTTGCAGCTGAAGGTGCTGCGCCATAGCAAACATTTGCACCGGCCCATACGCAAGATTGCCTTTTGCGGTGGGGCAGGCGGATTCCTGCTGGCCGATGCCATGGAGCAAAAAGCCGATGCATTTATTGTTGGAGAAGTTCATTATCATGATTTTATAGATTATGAAAACCATATTCTGATTCTTGAGACGGGACACTATGAGAGCGAACATTGGATAAAAAATGTTTTGTTGAACAAACTTAATGAAAAATTTAGTACTTTTGCAACCGCAAAATCTGAACTGAGTACATACAATTATTTATAGTAAAATGGATATTCAAAACAACAGTCAATCAAAGGAAGTTCAAGAACAACAGGAACGTCAGTCTGTTGAAAACAGTTTGACCGCCTTGCGCAAACTACAGATCATTTATTCCAAAATTGACAAAATAAGAACCATTCGGGGAGAACTTCCCTTAGAGGTGAGGGATTTGGAGGCCGCATGCGAAGGAATTGAGACCCGCATCAGCAAATACGAAGGAATCATCAAGGAATTCCAGGAAAAAATCAAGGAACGGGAAGGCATTTCCAAAGCCGCCGAAACCGCCATCTCCAAGTATAAGGCGCAAATTGAAAATGTGCGCAACAATCGTGAATACGATGCTTTGAACAAGGAAATCGAATACCAGACCTTGGAAATCCAGCTAAGTGAGAAACGTATCAACGATTATAACGAATCTATCCGGACAAAAAAGGAGGAGATTGCCAGAAGTGAAGAGGAACTTGCCAGTGTCAAAGAGGATTTGCAGCACAAGCAGGCGGAATTGGACACCATAATTGGGGAAACGGAAAAGGAGGAAAACCAGTTGCTTTCCAGTGTGCAAAAAAATGAGGCGGATGTTGAACCACGTCTTCAGACCGCATTCAAACGCATCCGTGAAAACATGCGCAACGGCTTGGCTGTTGTGAAGATTGAACGCGATGCCTGCGGCGGTTGTTTCAGCAAGATTTCTCCTCAGCGCCAGTTGGATATCCGCATGCACAAAAAAATTATTGTGTGTGAGTTTTGCGGGCGTATCCTGATTGACGATGAGATCGCAGACAAGGCAAACCAGGAAATCCAAATACAATAATTGAATAAATTTTTTTTATCATATTTTTATTTTAAAAATTAATTTTTGCAAGGCCCAACCGTTTCTAAGTTGGGCTTTTTTTTCTTGAAAACGAATATGGGTAAACGGACTAATAGCTTATCATTCATCCTCCTTCTCGCATTGCTGCTTTTTTCGGGCCTGCGCTCCGGTGCTGCAGCCATGCCATCTGTGTCGGACACCGGCTGGGCGGATTCGGTGCTTCACCAGCTGACTCTTGAACAGAAAATCGCACAACTGATTATGGTGCGGATGCACTCCAACAAGGACAAGCGCTATAATGACACAATGGTGGCACAAATCCATCGCCACCAGGTGGGAGGGGTCTGTTTTTTCCAGTCCAGCCCCACAATGCAGGCGGTGTTGACCAACCGGATTCAGGCGGTCAGTTCCATTCCTGTCATGGTTTCGATTGATGGCGAGTGGGGATTGGGCATGCGTCTGGACAGTGTGATGCTCTATCCGCGCCAAATGGCGTTAGGGGCGGGTCGTGACACTGCCAACATCTATCTGATGGGGAGACAGATGGCCCTTCAATGCCGCCGGATAGGGGTGCATGTGAATTTTGCCCCCGATGTGGACATCAACAACAACTCCAACAATCCGGTCATCAACAGCCGCTCCTTCGGCAGCGATCCGGAACTGGTGATACGTTGTGCCTTGGCCTATATGAAAGGGATGCAGGATAACGGTGTGATGGCAACCGCGAAGCATTTTCCAGGACATGGTGACACCGAAACCGACTCCCACAAGGCAACCCCATCCATCCTGCACAGCCGCAGGCATTTGGAAAAGATGGAGCTGCGTCCTTTCCAGGCCATGATTGATGCGGGGGTTGACGGAATGATGATCGGACATTTGATGATACCCGCTTTGGACACGCAGTATATTTCCACCACATCCCAACTGATTTCCACGCAATTGTTGAAAGAACAGATGGGGTTCAGGGGGCTGGTGTTTACCGATGCCTTGGAAATGAAGGGTATCCGTGATTTGTACGAGCCGGGCGAATTGGAGGTGGCAGTGCTGGTGGCCGGTGCCGATGTGCTGCTGCTGCCGTCCCATCCCCAACTGGTGATTGACAAGGTGAAAGCCGCCATTGCGGAGGGGCGTCTGACAGAGGAGGAGATAGACCGGAAATGTTTGAAAGTGCTTCAAATGAAGGAGAAATATGTGCTTCCGTTTGCGCAGAAAATTGAAACCGCCCATCTGTTGGAGGATTTGAACAATGACACGGTCAGGAGGGTGTATGAAACCCTTTCCGCCGCATCGCTCACCTTGTTGGAAAACAAGCACCACGTTCTGCCTCTCAATGACGGATGCAAACCGATGGTGCATGTAAGGATTGACCAGACCGGTTTGAGGGAACTTGACCAGTTCTTGAAACGGCAGTATGAGGTTCCAACTTTGCGTTACAAGCCTGCTCAGCTGAAAAACGCCCAAACCCTCCAAACAATTTTTGATTCGGTGCGGCAGGCCAGGCATGTTGTGGTGACTTTGAGCGCCCTTTCACAATATCCTGCCAACAACTACGGCATGACCGATGAAACGGTGGCGTTGCTGGATTCCTTGTCGCAAACCTACAAGGTGATCCTCTTGGTCATGGGAAATCCCTATTGCCTGAACCATTTGCCTTGCGTGAAAAGCATGGAGGCGGTGCTGGTGGCCTATCATCCTACTAAAGTGGTGGAAAAAGAGATGGTTAAAGCCTTGTCCGGGCAAATATCCGTGCAGGGAAGACTGCCGGTGGATTTGGACCATTATGCCGCAGGCAAGGGATTGAAACTTTCGGCGCAAAGCCATTTGCCCCAACATATTTCGGAGGAGAAAGGTTTTGAAAGGATTGATGAAATTGTGGCCGCCGGGCTGAAAGCCAAGGCTTTTCCGGGATGTCAGGTGCTGGTCGCCCACAAGGGGGAGGTGATATTTGACAAGGCCTACGGCACCTATTCCTATAAGGATCTGCGTCCGGTGGAACCGCACACCCTCTATGACCTGGCCTCACTGACCAAGGTTATGGCCACCACACTGGCGGTGATGAAGCTGTATGACCAGGAAAAGCTGAAGGTGACTGACACCCTGTCACATTATCTGACCTATTTGAAAGGTACGGACAAGGAAAACATGCGGATTGACGAAATCATGACCCACACCGCCGGATTGAGTCCATGGATTCCTTTTTACCAGAAAACATTGGGCCGCAGTGATTTGTTTCAGGATGAATGGAGCGAGGCCTATTCCGTTCCGGTCTGTAAAAACATGTACATGAGGAGCGACTACAAGGATTCCCTGATACAATATATTATAAATAATCCTTTGATGAAAGAAAAAAGCTACAAGTACAGCGATTTGGGATTCTACCTGTTGGCCGATCTGGTGGAAAAGTTGAGTGGCATGACGTTGGATGTGTTTGTGGCCCATTATTTTTACGAGCCTCTTGCCCTGAATGAAACCTGTTTCAATCCGTGGCAGGGCATGCTGCTGTCGCAGATTGCACCTACGGAAAATGACGCTGTTTTCCGCAAACAGCTGGTACATGGTTATGTGCATGACCAAGGGGCGGCCATGATGGGCGGGGTGTGCGGCCATGCCGGACTTTTTTCCACGGCGGAGGATTTGGCTGTCATCCTGCAGATGCTGCTCAATGAAGGGACTTACGATAGGGAGACCTATCTGCAGAAGGAGACGGTGAGGCTTTTCACCCGCTATTACTTTCCGCAGGGATGCCGGCGGGCCTTGGGATTTGACAAGCCTTCACGCAGCGGCGCTTCCCCCTGTGGCAGGTATGCTTCCGAAAAAAGTTACGGTCACAGCGGCTTTACCGGCACCTTCATCTGGGCGGATCCGCAGTACGATTTGTTATATATTTTCCTCTCCAACCGTGTCTCTTTTGATGCCGACAACAACACTTTACTGAAAATGGGCATCAGGACAAATATTCAAGATATTGTGTATGAGGTGTTAGGGCTGAATCAAAAAAAGAAGTAGCCAATGGCAAAAGATAATAAAAAAAATGCTACTTTTGCACGTTCTTTTTTGCAGTACGCACAAGAGGCGTGAAATGCAAGGGAAGCCCCTATAGTTCAACGGATAGAACGGAAGTTTCCTAAACTTTAAATCCAAGTTCGATTCTTGGTGGGGGTACCATGATAATAGATGTTTTAGGTGCTGACGGTCAGTTGGGCAATGAATTGCGATGCCTTTCCAAGCAATACCTCTCCCATCATTTTGTTTTTTCCGATATTAAGGATGTAAATATTTGTGAACCAGACAGTTTGAGAAAGCATTTTGAAACTGTCTCTCCAGATGTGGTCATCAACTGTGCCGCCTATACCCAGGTGGACAAGGCGGAATCGGAGGCGGAAACGGCGGAGCTGGTAAATCACCGGGCTGTGGAACTGCTTGCGGATTTATCAAAAGAATTCGCCTTTTTCCTTTTCCATATCTCAACCGACTATGTGTTTGACGGATGTGCCTGCCAGCCTTATCTGGAGAGCGACACTCCCAGTCCGCTTTCGGTGTACGGTGCGACCAAAAGGAGAGGAGAGGAGGCAATCCTGCAAAATGCCGGAAGGGCTGTGATTATCCGAACTTCCTGGCTTTATTCCTCGTTCGGGAACAATTTTGTGAAAACCATGCTCCGGCTTGGGCAGGAGCGGCCTGAACTGCGCGTGGTCTGCGACCAGATTGGTTCCCCGACCTACGCTGCCGATTTGGCACGTGTCATTCTGCAATTTTTGCCCCGTTTGCAGGAAATTGATGAAGTGATGCTGTTTCATTTTACCAATGAAGGTGTCTGCTCCTGGTATGATTTTGCCCGTGCAATCGTGTCAAGGCTGCCGCAGGCCTGTAAGGTGACCCCCATCGAGAGCAAGGACTACCCGTCGGCTGTCAGACGTCCCTTTTACAGTGTATTGAACAAGCGGAAAATCAAGAGTTTCCTCTCTATTGAAATACCGCATTGGGAAGACGGGCTTTCACGTTGTTTGGAGATTTTGTTAAAAAACTAAAAAAAATATTTAATTCTCACTGAAACAGAAATGTGTCGATTATAAAAATATATAATAATATGGGGTTGTGGCATAATTTTTGTATAATGGTGGGCGTTTTAAAATTGAGATAGAAAATGAGTAGAATAGTACATGTTGTAGGAAGACAAATCCTTGATTCCAGAGGGAATCCTACTGTGGAAGTTGATGTGTATACCGAAGCTGGCGCTATGGGGCGTGCTGCGGTTCCTTCAGGCGCTTCTACCGGTGTGCATGAGGCGGTTGAATTGAGAGACGGGGATGAAAGTCTTTATAAAGGTAAAGGAGTTCTAAAAGCCGTACAAAGTGTGAACAAGACCATTGCGGAGGAGCTGAACGGCTATCCCGTGGACCGTCAGGATTTGATAGATGCCCGCATGATAGAACTGGACGGAACGGAAAATAAGGGCAATTTCGGAGCCAATGCCATTTTGGGCGTCTCCTTAGCCTGTGCCAAAGCTGCCGCCATGGAAACCGGAACTGAACTGTACCGCTATTTGGGCGGCATCAACGCCAACCGGCTGCCGATTCCGATGATGAACATCCTTAACGGAGGAAAACATGCGGACAATGCCATTGACTTTCAGGAATTCATGATTATGCCCATAGGAGCTTCCAGTTTCAGCGAGGCGTTGCGTTGGGGAACCGAGGTGTTCCATACCTTGAAATCGGTGCTGAAAAAACGTGGTCAGTCCACCAATGTCGGTGACGAGGGCGGTTTTGCGCCCAACCTGAAATCCAACGAGGAGGCCATTGAGGTGGTGCTGGAGGCGATTGAAAAGGCCGGCTACAAACCTGGAACTGACATTGCTATCGGTTTGGATCCCGCCTCATCCGAATTTTATGACGAGAAGGAGAAGGTGTACCATTTCAAATGGTCGGACAACCGCAAGCTGAATGTGGCTGAAATGGTTGACTATTGGGCTGACTGGACAGGCAAATACCCCATAGCCTCCATTGAGGACGGTTTGGCCGAAGATGATTGGGAAGGTTGGAAAATGCTGACCGACCGGATTGGAAAGAAGGTGCAATTGGTTGGCGATGACCTGTTTGTCACTAATGTTGCCCGTCTGCAAATGGGTTTGGAAAAGAAAGTGGCCAACTCCATCCTAATCAAACTGAACCAGATAGGCACACTTACGGAGACCATGCAGGCCATCACCATGGCGCAGCGCAATGGTTATACCGCTGTGATTAGCCACCGTTCAGGCGAGACCGAGGACACTACCATTGCCGATTTGAGCGTGGCGTTCAACACCGGACTGATCAAGACTGGTTCCGCCAGCCGCACTGACCGGATATGCAAATACAACCAGCTGCTCCGCATAGAGGAGTCCTTAGGAGACTTTGCCACCTATTGGGGCAAAGATTTTCCCTATGCCATACGATAAAGGGGACTTCAAATAAATCCCCTAAAGATTATTTTTCATAATAAATTGATTTGAGGAAACCTTCGGGTTTCCTTTTTTTATTTGGGGAGTTTTAAGAAGTCCTCATTTGTCAAAAAAACAACTCACTTTCTTTTGAACAGATCCTTCAGATGATTGAAATCCTTGGAAAAAGCGATGCCGACGCCTTGATAATAGGGGACATCCGAATAGGCGGAGGAGAGCACATCATAATAGTTGGCCAGATTGAAGGCTTTGATGCGCAGCGAACCGTCTTTGGTAATTTTGTATTCAAAAATGATGTCGCCCACCACATTGCCGGCCACAGCCTGCTCTTCCTGAAAACCGTTGTCCCCATATATGTTCAGGTTGCCCTGTATTGAAAGCCGGTTCTCCATAAGATTAGTGGAAATCTGTACATTATATTCGTCAGCCGTACTGGAGCCGTCACCCTGGATATATTGGAATCCCAAATTAACCTTGTCAGTGATGGAAGAAATCATTTTTTGCAGGTAGTAGGAGGAAAGTTCGCTTAATGAATAGCCGATGCCGTAATTGACAGCATTGGTGCCGCTCTGTTCAACATTCAACCGGCCCGTCAGCATCAAGGCAAAAGCCTGTTGGAGCATCTCTTCCTTATCCGTTGTATCCAGCACATTGTATACGACAGACTGGATGGATTCGTCCACCTCGTCCATACGGATGGAGAAATCGAAATCGGGATTCAGCAGATTGCCGTTCAAATGCAGGCAGGTGGTCATAGGAATGGTGCGGTAGGATGAGGTTGCGGATTCGTTCAACAGGTTTGAAATTGATGTTTTTGTGGTGTAAGTGGCCTTCACATTCATTTTCCCGCTTTCAGGACGTCCGTCCCATGAGAGGTCGCTTCCATTTTCCAATTTGAGGGAGCGGGTAAGGATGTTTCCCAATGCCAAGTCCACTGTCCCTTCTGAAAGAGTGTATGAACCGTATATTTCAAATTTTTGTTTTTCATTCAGTTCCAGACGAAGATTGCCGTTTCCGTTTCCAATCAGTGTACAGCCGATGGAGGGGTCCAGATTGACTTTTACAGTGGCGTCCGGCGTGGCAGTAAGGTTAAGAAGCAATTGGGTCTGATTTTTGCCTGTCGTATGCTCTGTTTTCTTCTCCGCTTCACTTTCAATGGTATATGGCCGCTCAAACACAATGTAATTGTTCTGCATCTGCACGTTGGTGTTGCGTGTCAGGGAGAGGGTGATGTAGGTGGGGCTTTCTGTACGAACATTTCCTTGGACGGAAAAGAGCGACCCTATTTGGGAAAGATGCACACGTCCTGTGGCATAAGCCCTCCCGAAAAACAGGTCGTTATCCTTGTATTGGGTGTTCAGCACCATGAGATGCTGGGCATCCACATCCAACTGTACACCCCAGTTTTTCAGCTGCTGGTGACTCACAATACCGTTCAGGCTCCCTTTGTTGCCGGCATCATCGACAAATTGTACATCTTTAAAGACAAAACCGCTGTCCTCAAACAGCAGGTGCTGCTGGCTGATGTGATATTTGGTTTGAAGATAGTCAATACGCAAATCAGCGTTTTTTAAAAAAATGTCTCCGTTCAGCCTGGCCTTTTGTAGCGGACCGGAAAAATGCAGCACTCCTGAAGCATTGCCCTGCACCTCCGAACTGAAAGAGGTGAGGAATGGGGCGATAGATTTGAGATTAAAGTCATAAATATCCCCTTTCAAGTCAATCTGTTTGCTATTGGGATGGTAATTCCCCTTCATATGGAGCGTGGCAGAGTCGTCCAAAGAGGGCCGCACATCGGCCTTGATGTCCACCATCTGTTTGTAATCTATCCATTGGGTCTGCAAATCCAAAGCCCCGTAATGCACATCGTTGAACACAAATTGGTCCACTTTCAAATGGCTGATGAACTGCAGGTTGTCCGTACGTGTCAGTGCGAAATTCCCATTGGCGATACCATCAGCAGCAATTTTATAAGGTTGCATCAGCCATGCAAGTTCGCCCAAATCCACCTGTGACATTTCCGCCTGCAACCGCATTGGTTGTGTTTTTGAATAATTTCCATGTAGGGAAAACGACTGTGTTTCAGAGGCAAATTTTAGCTGATCAATTTGAATGTGCTCTTTTTCAAAACGGATGCGACTTTGACTGTCCAAACGGAAGAGTTCCTTGTCAAAACAGAGTTTTCCTTCTTGAAAGCAAAGGGTGGCGGAGGAGGGGTTGAAATTGAACACTCCAACCAAATCAACCATTTCCGTAGGACGGTTATCACTTTTCCGCATCCTGATGCGGAAAGGAACGGTGTCCTGACAAGCCGATGCTGTAAGCCGCAATTGTTCCATGTTGGAGAGGCTGTCGCTCCGGTTCCATATCAATTGATGGCACAAAACTGCCAGATTGAGTGTGTCACCATTTGATGACACATTCATCTCCAAATTTTCAAATTCATTTTTATTCAGCTGTATGGATGGCGCATTGAGCATGACAGTCACACTGTCGGAGGTGAAGGCGGCATTCATTTCCACAGGTTGCTGGCATTGGAACGAAGGTAGCAGCACGGCCATAATGCTTTGATTTTCCCTGATTTTGGCTGAAGCTTGGAGATGGAAGCTGTCAAGACAGATATTATCTTCGTTCTTCGCAATGGTTTGTGGCAAATAGCGATGTGCCTCTTCCTTGAAAAAGGGGACAATTTGCGACAACGGCACATTGCCCCGCATCCGCATCTGCAGTGCTTCTGAGAAAAGTAAAAACACCTTTTCCTTCTCCTTTTGCTTCAATGAAATTGAGATATGGTTTAAAGGATAGGTGGCCAACTGTTCCTTGTAACAGGCCTCTTCAATGTTTAGGCTGCCTTCCAAAGCATCCAAGCCAGTAAGGTTCATTTGCAGATTTCCCTTACATGAAATGGCTGTGTTGGAATCGGGCCGGAAAAGTTTCAAGGCACTGGTTGCCATGTTCTGGATGTCAAAAGTGGCGTAGCAGGGTCTGTGATTCTCCTGCAAATCCACAAAACCTTTCAGGGTGGCCTGCAAAAGCGGATCCGCAGCGCGGCATTGCACGGTCAGCCGCCCATCCTCCAAATCCCCCTCCACTTGGGTTTGGTGAATGGGTGTCCCGTTAAGCTGCAGGTTTTGTATATTCACAGAGTAATCCTCAATATTTTGGGCATTTCCATGAATATGGCCGCTTGCTGTCAGCTGGTCAATGGAGGAGGTATGCAAGAAAGAGGAGAGAGCAAGGTTCCTAACGCCGAAATCGGCGGTGTATTGCATTCCAATTTCATTCTTACGCATTGCACCTACAGCCTCTACCGCGCCCATGTTACTTTGCAGTTCCGTTTCCAGCTGAAATTCGGAAAAACGTCCGGTGAATTTCAAATTTCCTGAGGTGCATTGCAGGGCTTCCAGAAAAGAGGGAATCTGCAACCTTTCGCCCAAAGGAAGGATGAAATGTTGCAGACTGTCCAAACAAAACGCAATGCGGGAAAGCCGCAAATCCCAGTCGGTCTGTGCGGCATCCGGCAATCCGTGGGTGTAAATGTCCCCCGCAAAAAGGCAGCGGTTATTGAGTTGGAAAAAGAGGTTCTCCATCGCCAGATTGGAAAGAGAGCGGTTGACATCGCCCTGCAGATGGAACAACAGATGCTCCATCCCTGCAAAAGCAGGCACAAAAAACTGTATATCCTCCCATGCGACATTTGAAGGTCTCAGCTGGCAACGAAAAAAGACACTGTCGTAAAAGTCGGAAAAAGCGGCATAATTGTTAAAATCAAAACGGAAATCAAGGCTTGCGTCGGTACCGCCGCCTGCCTGCAAAAGAGCCTCTTCGCAATAGATGCGGTCACTGCCGACACTCACCTTTCCCTTTAGGCTTTGCACTTCAAAACCTGACTGTTCCTGAAAGGAGAGGTAGTCAATGTCCAAAAGGAGAAGACCGTTTTCCACCGCAAGGGTGCGCATATTGCAATTAATGGAGTAAAAACGGATATCGCTGTAATTCCAGGTATTGGGAAAATATTCTCTTGGATGTCTTTCGTTGAAAAAGGCAAATCGGCTGTTTTCCAGCCTGACATTATGAATCAGAAGATGAAACTCCTTTTGATGGGGATGGTCGGATTTGAAATAGTTAATGAAAAAACTGAGGTTGCTGCCCTGTTCTCCCTGATAGTTTGCAATCCTGACCGTTGCCTCCTTTACCGTCATCCACTGGAATTGCAATGTGTTGTTTTTTAAACTATAGGATGGAAAATGAGTACGCGCGTATGCAAAGGCAATCATGGTCTCCTGATGGAGATCCTGAATTTCCACCTCTTTCAGCAAAATGTCCAGATTCCAGTCCACCCGCAGTTTGCCGATACGGATATCCGTCTGCATCTCACGGGAAAGATAGGCAGCTGCCTTTTGGGCCGCCCCTGTCTGTACCGAAGGGATCATGAAGGCCACGCCTGTCACAAACAGCAGAACCGCCACGCCCAGCACTATGCCGATTAGCAGGCGGAAAACATAGGTTATCCAGGCATTGGTTGTCTTCTTCATTTAGTTATTTTGACAGTTAGCCCTCTACGGGTCATTATTTCAGCGACACCCGCAACTTTTTCACGACTGCCGTGCAATACATCACATTTGCCATAACAATGTGTTATCCACGCACATTGAAAGGCCTGCTCGTATGTGTGATGGCATAATTCCATCAAATTGTCAATCACATAGTCAAAAGTGTTGACATCGTCATTGAGCAACATCAATGTATAACTTTTTTCCGAAAGCAGCTGCTCCTCTATTTCGCAAGCGTTCTCCGTCCTGTTCATGCTACCAGTCGTCTTTGGATGCTTTTGTTCGGCTATCCGTTTTTTCTTTTTAAATATTCTTGGAAAATGAATGGGCAGCAGTGCTTTTCATCAGCGGGATGGGCTTCTTCGGAAACAAGCGTCCATTCCGATCCTATTTCCGGGAAAAAGACATCCGCATCCGGAAATGAAGATTGCATCCGCGTGATATAGAGCTTGTCGCACAAAGGGAAAAACTGCCGGTAGATGGAGGCTCCGCCCATAATGAAGACCTCTTCCTCTGACTGGCAGAGCCGCAATGCCTCGTCGATCGAGTAGGCCATTTCTGCCCCTTCGTAGGTTTTGCCCTCATTTAAAGTGAGCAAAATGTTGCGACGTTTGGGTAGCGGACGTTTGGGCAGGGAGAGCCAGGTGTTTTCTCCCATCAGCACAGTGTGCCCTCCGGTTATTTCCTTGAAATGCTTCAAATCGTCGGGCAGATGGCAGAGCAGCTGGTTTTTCCTGCCAATTTCATAATTCTCGCCAATGGCTACAATGATAGATAGCATAATATTCCTGATAAAGCGTTATAGATTGCATTTTAAAAGCTGGTTCAACCTGAGCTCAATTTCCGGTATGGAGATTCGCTCCTGCTGCATGCTGTCGCGGTCGCGCAAGGTGACGGTATTGTCTTCCAGTGTCTGGTTGTCCACGGTGATGCAGTAGGGGGTGCCGATTGCATCCTGCCGGCGATAGCGGCGGCCAATGGCATCCTTTTCGTCATATTGGCAGTTGAACTGGTATTGCAGCGGACGCAGGATTTCGCGGGCTTTTTCGGGCAGACCGTCTTTTTTCACCAGCGGCAGCACAGCCACCTTGACGGGAGCCAGGATAGGAGGGATCCGCAGCACGGTTCTCACCGAATTGTCCGGCAAGGTCTCCTCGCGATAGGCATGGCTGAAGACTGCAAGAAACATCCTGTCAACACCGATTGAGGTCTCAATCACGTATGGCACATAGCTTTCATTGGTTTCCGGATCGAAATATTGCAGTTTTTTGCCGGAATACTGCTGGTGCGCCTTCAAATCAAAGTCGGTGCGGGAGTGGACACCTTCCAACTCCTTGAATCCGAACGGAAAATCAAATTCAATGTCAGTGGCGGCATTGGCGTAATGGGCCAATTTCTCATGATCGTGGAAACGGTAGCAGGAGGCCTCCATGCCAAGCGACTCATGCCAGCGGATACGTTCGTTCTTCCAGTAGTCGAACCATTTTAGCTCCTCACCCGGACGGACAAAGAACTGCATCTCCATCTGTTCGAACTCCTTCATGCGGAAAATGAACTGACGGGCCACAATCTCATTTCGGAACGCCTTGCCAATCTGTGCAATACCGAACGGAACCTTCATGCGTCCGGTCTTCTGCACATTCAGATAATTGACAAAAATGCCCTGTGCCGTCTCCGGACGGAGGTAAATGGTGTCGGTGCCTTCCGCCACGGAACCCATCTGGGTGGCGAACATCAGGTTGAACTGCCTCACATCGGTCCAGTTTCTTGTGCCGGAAATGGGGCAGGCAATCTCCAACTCCTCAATCAGCGCCTTAAGCCCTGCCCAGTCGCTCTTTTCCATGCATGCGGCAAAACGGCTGTGCACCTCGTCATATTTCTTCTGGTGCTCCAGCACGCGGGGATTGGTCTGGCGGAACAGCTGCTCGTCAAAATTGGCGAAACGTTTGGCGGCCTTTTCCACCTCCTTGTTAATCTTGTCCTCAATTTTTTGCAGATAGTCCTCCACCAGCACATCCGCACGGTAGCGTTTCTTGCTGTCCTTGTTGTCAATCAGCGGGTCGTTGAAGGCATCCACATGTCCGGAGGCTTTCCAAATGGTGGGGTGCATGAATATTGCGCTGTCGATACCGACAATGTTCTCATGCAGGTTCACCATGGCCTTCCACCAATATTGTTTGATATTGTTTTTCAGTTCACAACCATATTGCCCATAGTCATACACGGCACTCAGTCCGTCGTAGATTTCACTGGATGGGAAAATGAAGCCATATTCCTTGGCATGGGCAATGATTTTTTTGAATAATTCCTCGTTATTAGCCATTTTATCTCTTTTTATTCGTTTTTCTAACTCTTTTCAAATCCAACAGGTTCATGGCGTTGTTGCCCATCTGATGGATGTCACTACGCACAAAACGAAGCACTTGGTCGTAATATAACACCACAACCGGCGCCTCTTCCATCACCAGGCTGTCCATCTGCCTATATATATTTATACGTAAACTGTCGTTTAAAGTTTGCTGTGAACGCAGATATAATTGGTCAAATCTTTTGTTTTTGAAATGGGTGTAGTTTGGGCCGTTGGGGCAGAAATTGGGGCTGTAGAAGAGAGAGAGGTAATTCTCCGCATCCGGATAGTCGGCAATCCAGGAACCCCTGAAAAATGGTATTTCCGACTGGGAGATAAACTGCCGTAACATGGCCGGCTGCACTTTCAGCACTTTGATGCGGATGCCGAACTGCTCCTCCTCGTGGGCGATGTACTCCATGATGTCCATATAGCTTTCGGAGACATGCAGCCTTATTTCCGGCAGTCCCTTTCCGTCCGGATAACCCGTTTCTGCCAGCAGTTCCCGCACCTTTTGCGGTTGGTAGCTGTATCCGTAACTGCATGAGACTGAATGTCCGATGGAATCTTCATCGAGCATCAGCAAACTGGGAGGAACCATTCCTCCATTTCCTGGCATGCCGATGCCGCTACGCAGATGACGCAGCATTTTCTCGCGGTCAAACCCATAGTTTATTGCCTGCCGGATCTTTTTATTCAAAAGGGGATTATTTTCCGCCTCCTTTTGCAGCGGATCCATCAGAAAACCCAAATATTCGGTGTTCAGGTAGGGCATGCTCATCAGGCGGATACGGTCGGCGTATTTTGGGTTAAGGTTGCCCGTCCTGGTCAGGATTTCATCCTTGTAGGAGGCGTCCAGTCCCGACATGAAATCCAAATTTCCCTTCACAAATTCCATGAATACAGACTGCTTGTCAACAATGAAGGTGGTCGCCACAGCATCCAGATAGGGGAGCCGCACCCCGTTTTCAAACTCAAAATAAAGCGGGTTTTTCACACATACCAGTTTCACCCCCTCTTTCCACATCTTGCATTGGAAAGGTCCCGTGCCTACCGGATATTTGCGGAATTCTTTCTGGAAATGTTCCACCGCTTCGGGCAAAACTATGGAGCAGTACTGCATGCCCAAAAGGCTCAGGAAAGGAGGGAAGGCCTTCTGCAGTTTGATTTGCACCACGCTGTCATTAAGCGCTTCAAAATGTTTCTTTCCATCCGGCATGGTGTCCACTGTGGCAAAAATCCAGGCACCCGGTGAGGCTACCTCCGGATCGGCAATCCGTTGCAGGCTAAATACGACATCCTGAGCGGTAACATGCCTGTTTGAATCAATCTTAAAATAATCTGTATGATGAAAATAGACATCATTTCTTAAAGTAAAGGTATATATTTTCCCATCGGGTGAGATTTCCCATTTTCGGGCTACGCAGGGCTGGATGCGCAGTTGGCTGTCCAGTTGTACCAAACTGTTGAAAATCTGGTTGCAAGCCCAAATGTTCGCCTGATCCTTGGCAAAAGCCGGATCCAAAGAGGTGATGCCAGCCGATTCGTTGTAGCGGAACACAGTACGAGTCTCCTCCTGCTGCCTGGAGCGGCAGGCCGTAAGCCCGAACAGGAGAGACAGGCAAAAGAGGGAAATGAGGGACAAGCCGGCTTCCCTTTTCAGTCCGGATGACACCGACACATCCCTACCAAATATGCGATTCTTCATTGAACCATTGGTTTTTACAACGTAATGTCTGCTCTATCACATCGCGCACACATCCCTTGCCACCCTTGAAAGGGGAGATGTAGTCGGCAATCTCCTGAATTTCAACTGCCGCATCCTTCGGACAGGTTTTCAGTCCGGAAGCCTGCATCACATAATAGTCCGGAATGTCGTCGCCCATGTATAGAATCTGTTCCTTTTTCAAGTTTTTTTCCTGCATGTATTGCCGGAAACAGGCCATTTTATCCGGCACCTTCAGAAATATGTCCATCCCTTCGAAACCGTCATAACGCTTGCGCATCCCATCCGAACAGCCCCCGGAAATGATGCAAATGTTATATCCCAATTTTAGCGCATACTGGATGGCATAGCCGTCCTTCACATTGGTGGCCCTCAACTGTTCCCCGCTGGGAAGCGCCCATACCTTACCATCGCTCAGCACTCCGTCAAAATCAAATATAAATGTGGTGATTTCCGTCAATTTTTCTTTGTAGTTAGCCATACTTGTCAATGATTTTAAGAAACTGCAAATTTATATGAAATTCCAATACAACGTAACGGATTTTCCTCAAAAAAATCATCTTTTTTTTCACAGAAAATGGTACAGACCGGAATTTGGTATTGATAAAAGTGTTAATTTTGCACGATTCTATTTTTAAATTTAAAAACAATTGGTTATGATAAAAAAAGGTATTGTATTTGTTTTGATTGCATCACTTTTTATTTCATGCAGCGTTTTGCAGCAATTAGGCAAGCAGACCACAGAGGCATTGAATATCAGAAATTGCAGTTTCAACTTGCACAGTGTGGATAATGTCAATATTGGAGGTATTGATGTCAAAAACCTGAAATCGCTTTCGTTAGGAAACATTGCCACCCTTTCCGCCTGCATGCTGGCCAAAAAACTTCCCATCACCATGGGTGTGAATGTGGGTGCCTCCAATCCAAGCGATAAGGATGCTTCCATTTCCAAGATGCTTTGGCAATGCACAATAGATGACATCAGTCTTGCCGAAGGCACAACGACTGGCAGCTATAAGATTCCGGCCCAAGGCTCCACCGTCATCCCCATCAGCGTGACAGCGGATGCCTACCAGATTTTCTCCTCAACAGGCTTGGAGGCGGTGAAGAGTTTCATCGGAACCTTCACAAACAACAGCACCACCTCTTCACGGTTGGCCGTCAAGGTGAAACCGACCATAGAGATGGGTGCCTCCACCGTAACTCTTCCTTTCATTTCATTGGCCAGTAATTAAAAGTAACCATGCCGTTTGTATTTGAGTTTTCACAGAAAGTAACTGTTCCAACATGTAAGGTGGCTGTGTTGGGTGGGGGAAGCTGGGCTACCGCCATCGTGAAAATTTTGTCCACCAACATGAAAAAGGTCTACTGGTGGGTGCGTGAACCTGAAATTGTGGAAGGGGTGCGGAACTTCGGACATAATCCGCTCTATTTGAACGAGGCGGAACTGCGCCAATCCCGCATCAGCGTTTCCAACAACCTGAAACTCATCATTAAAAAGGCAGATATCATTGTTATTGTCATTCCTTCGGCCTATCTTGACGGAAGCTTTTCCGCCCTGCCGGAAAACATTTTTGAAGGCAAGTCGGTGATTTCCGCAACCAAGGGCATGCTGCCGGAAAGCATGGAGACGGTGACAACCTATATGAGAAACCGTTTCCATCTTCCCGAAGAGCGTTTGGGCATCATTGTCGGTCCATCCCATGCGGAGGAGATCGCCAGGGAACGGCTGACCTATCTGACTTCTGCTTCCTCCAATGCACAATTGGCGGAAGATGTGGCAAATATATTCAGAAACCGTTATGTAATCGTTAATCTCTCCAATGACATGTTGGGCATTGAATTCAACGTGGTGTTGAAAAACATCTACGCATTGGCTGCGGGAATTTTCCGTGGCATGGGAGCGGGCGACAACCTGATGGCGGTCTTCAATGCCAATTGTGTACGTGAGATGCTGCGTATCATTGCCGTTGTATCTGACAACAAGGCGTGCGACATGGCCTCCGCCCCCTATCTGGGGGACTTTTTGGTCACCACCTATTCCCAGTACAGCCGCAACCGCAATTTCGGTTTCCTGATTGGGAAAGGATATTCCGTTGTAACAGTACGCATGGAAATGAAGATGGTTGCCGAGGGCTATTCGGCCACCAAATGCGTATATCAGCTCAATGAAAACGAATATCATCTGGACCTTCCCATCTTAACGGCCACCTACCGCATTTTATATGAAAGAGTCTCATTGAAAGCCACCATAAAAAAATTATTGGATCAATTTAAATAAAGCATAACATGAAAAAACTGGCATTATTCCTTAGTTTGTTTATAATGACAACAGCGTTGTCAGCACAGGAAATCAAAGAATTGGCCACCAAAACCTCCGGCGTGGGAAGCAAAATCGACACCACGGTCAAGCAACGGAGCTGGTTTTACGGAGGCCTTTCCCTGTTAAGTTTTTCCCAGGACTACACCCTCAACTGGGCGGCGGGCGGTGACCCGGCATTCAGTGTCAAAGCAACTGGTAATTATTATCTCAAATATCGTAAAAACAGATTGTTATGGGACAATACCTTGGATATTGACTATGGCATGCAGCGCAACTTGAAAACCAAAGTCAATACCAAGACCACCGACAATGTGGATCTCGCCTCCAATTTTGGCTACCAGTTGAAGGGAAACTGGAACTGCGCGGCACTGGTCAAACTGCAGACCCAGATCTCGGACGGCTACACTGACAATGTGGTCACCTCCTCTTTCATGACCCCGGCCTACCTTATCACCTCCCTCGGTTTTGAATACAAGACCAAAGATTGGGGCATTTTCATTTCTCCTGTGACCGGAAAAACCACTTTCAAATTGGATGAACGTTTTTTTAACGGCAGCTATTTTGCTGTGGACAGCGGACTGAAAGTCAAAGGGGCATTCGGTGGATTCGCCAGATTTACACTGGCCAAAAACATCACTCCAGTGATTTCTGTCAACTCCAAACTGGAACTCTTCTCCAATTATATTTATGAACCCGAAAAGGTGGATGTCAATTTTGAAATGCGTTGGATTTTCAAGATCACGGAATGGCTCTCTTTCAGTTTCTACGCAGCACTGGTGTATGATTATGACATTAAATTCACCTGTTTCCAGGAGGACGGTGTGACCCCCAGGCTGAACGCCAAGGGAGAGGTGATGACCACCGATCACCTGCAGTTGAAGGAGAATTTCGGTCTGACCCTGATGAACAAATTCTCGCATGAACCTGGTCAGGCACGCAAGCACAAGGCACGTCGGAAATCGGACAATGGTCCGGAAATCAGATAACCGGCCCTTCCATGGATGACGAGGCGGTAAATGGGGAAATGCCGGAAAAAACGACCGGTAACGACCTGCAACAGGTCTTTCACATCAAGGACATGTTTCAGGACT
>CAJOQK010000085.1 GCA_905236885.1 uncultured Bacteroidales bacterium | reverse complement strand
TATGTTATTGCTTTGGTCCATTGGGGTATTGAATATCAGACCCAGGCCAATGCCGGTCAAATTGCACTGGCACGCTGGCTGATGGAGCATGGCTGCGATGCTGTGATTGGCGGCCATCCGCATGTGGTGCAGAATTTCACCGCTGACATAAATCCGGAAAACGGACGCTATCCTGAGCTAGTGGTCTTTTCCATGGGCAATCTCATTTCCAACCAGCGCAAGCTGAATTGTGACGGAGGCATCATGGTCTCATTGGAGCTGGAGAAAAAAGGGGACAGCACCATACTTTCCGATTATTCCTATCTTCCATATTGGGTGAACAAGTCACAGGTTGATGGCAAATGGCAGTACCGCATTCTTCCCTCTGCTGACGCGGTGGAGTTTCCGGAAGAGTATGGGGTGGATGAAAATGGCTACAAGGCCTTGAAACTGTTTGACGATAACACCCGCTCCCGGCTGCATCCCGCCGACAGTTTGGGCTGTATGCCCGAAACCCGGTTCTATTACCGCCGGATGGTTTCAGACAGCACTGGCATGACTACTCCACAGTGACCGATTTTGCCAGATTGCGCGGCTGGTCCACATTCCTGCCTTTGGCGATGGCGATGTGGTAGCTCAGCAGCTGCATCGGAATGACAGCCAGCAACGGCACGAAGCAGTCGCGGGTGTCGGGAATGACAAAGCATTTGTCGGCCAATTCCTTGACAATGGTGTCGCCCTCGGTGACAATGGCGATGATACGCCCTTTACGCGATTTGATCTCCTGGATGTTGCTGACGATTTTCTCATACATGCCGCGTTTCGGGGCGATGACCACCACCGGCATCTCCTCATCAATCAGGGCGATGGGACCATGCTTCATTTCGGCGGCAGGATAGCCTTCCGCATGGATATAACTGATTTCCTTAAGTTTCAATGCACCTTCCAAAGCAACGGGATAGTTGTAGCCTCGTCCTAAATAGATGAAGTTTTTGGCATAGGTGAACATTTGGGCGAAACTGGCCAGATCCTTGTTGTGTTCCAGTGTCCATTGCATTTTGTCCGGAATCACCTGCAACTCGTTGACCAGCATGTGGAACATTTCATCGCTCAGGGATTTTTTCTCACGGGCGATAGCCAGTCCCAACAGGCTCAATGTAATCACCTGGCCGGTGAAGGCCTTTGTGGAGGCCACACCGATTTCCGGACCTACGTGCAGATAGGTGCCGCTGTCGGTGGCGCGGGCGATGGAGGAGCCTATCACATTGCAGATGCCGTAAAGGAATGCGCCTTTGCTTTTGGCCAGCTGGATTGCGGCCAGCGTGTCTGCGGTTTCACCGGACTGGGAAACTGCGATGACCACATCGTCAGGGAAAATGACCGGGTTCCGGTAGCGGAATTCGGAGGCATATTCCACTTCGACAGGGATTTGTGCCGCCTCTTCAATGAAATATTTGCCAATCAGGGAGGCGTGCCAGGAGGTTCCGCAGGCGCAGATGATTATGCGTCGGGCGTTCAGGAATTTTTCCTTGTGGTCCAAAATACCGCTCAACAGCACATCCTGGTCCACAATGTCCAAACGGCCCCTGATGCAGGTGCGGATGGCGTCCGGCTGTTCAAAAATCTCTTTCAGCATGAAGTGCGGGTATCCGCCTTTTTCAAGCTCGTCCAGACTCATTTGCAGGGTTTGCTGTTGAGGGGTCTGCTTCACGTTGTCCAGATTGGTGATTTTCAATTTGCCTTTGCGGTTCATCACTGCAATCTCCTCATCCTGCAGATAGATGATCTGGTTGGTGTATTCAATGATGGGGGAGGCGTCGCTGCCGATAAAATACTCGGTACGTCCGTTCTCCGTCTTGTTCACTCCGATGACCAGCGGGCTGGCCTTGCGGGCGGCGATAATCTGGTCGGGATTGTTCTTGTCCAAAATGGCGATGGCGTATGCCCCGATAACGGTCTTCAATGCCTGCTGCGTGGCGGCGAAGAGGTCGCATTTTTGGGTTTCCTGCACATACTCAATAAGCTGTACCAGCACTTCGGTGTCGGTTTCGCTACGGAAAACCCGTCCGTATTTCTGGAGGGTCTCGCGGATGTTCTTATAGTTTTCAATGATGCCGTTATGCACCAGGGCCAAATTGCCAGATTGGGAGAAATGGGGGTGTGCATTGGTTTCGTTGGGTTCGCCGTGGGTGGCCCAGCGGGTGTGCGCGATACCGATGGTGCCGGTGGTGTCCTTGTTTTCCACCGATTGTTCCAGTGCTGACACCTTGCCTTTTGCTTTGTAAATACTCAATGTCTTGTCGGCATGTATCAGACCGACTCCGGCACTGTCATAACCACGGTATTCCAACCGGTGCAAACCTTTGATCAGAATGGGAAATGCATCCCTATCTCCAATGTAACCTACTATTCCACACATTTTTATATAAAATTAATTAAAAAAATACAGTTCTATAACGTAAAATATTTTATTTTATTGTGTTTTTTCGGGAAATTTTTATGGCGGTGCGCAACATAAGGGTGAAAATGAGCGGAACTGCCGCCACGGGAAGGGCTTGCGGCCATTGCAGGGCAGCGCAAAGCAGGCCAATTGCCGAGCAATAGAAAACTGCACGCAGCAGCCAAAGCGGGGCTTTCCGCACGCGGAAGGCCAACCAGAGCAGCAGCGGATTGACCCATAACAGGTTCAGGTTCCACTGGGTGCTGTAATGGTCGGACAAAAACCACAAAAATAGCAGGGGAAGCGAAAGGAGTCCCACACTGGCGAACAAAACCGTATCCGCCGCATTGGCCACCGGCAGCGACCGTTTTTGCTTGATTTCCATCAATGTAAGCAGCAGATAGAAGAGTGCGATAAGGGAAAAGAGCCACAAAGGGGGAAAACTGTCGGCAAGTTCATCAGGCCGTTCATCCAATATCTGTTGTGCCTTGTGAGCCAGCGGCTTGTCGCTTCCTGACAAACGGAGGGTGTCGGTCTGGCGCATCAGGGCAAAAGGCAGGAAAGCCTCGTCAAAACGGGTGATTTTCCGGTCGCAGCGCATGCCCAAAACCAAATCAATGCCGAATTTCCACCATTCCATTTTCCGTTCCATATAGGGATGCAGCAGCTGCCGGTAACTTTTGAGGGGCGTGGCATCGCGTTCTGTATAAAAGAATCTGTCTTCCAATGATTTTTCAATCATATCCCGCACCCTTGTGGCGCAGTTATCCAGAAAGAAGTCATATTGGTAGTAGCGGTTTTTTGGCTGCCAGTTCTCCATCAGCAGCTCATACAGCCGCTGCTTTTCCGCCTGGGTAAACTCCAGTTTTTGGGTATAGACGGCCCGTCCTTCCCACCGGTAGCCTTCCACAAAATCATCGAACTGCTCCAGGGAAAGGAAATAGGAGAGTCTTCCCTTGGCAAACTGGTAGTAGAAATGCGGGGTGTTGAAATCAAAGGTGCCGTAGTTGAAAACGATGTCAATTGGTTGGGGCTTGCCGTACAAAATATATGCGCTGTCACAGATGCGTATTGCGGTGTGCCCGAACGTGGTGTAAAAATCGCTTCCTGCCCCGCAGGTAATCAGATAAACTTCCGCCGTTTCGCTCAAAGGGGGATATGAAAAGCTGGAGCGGGAAGTGGCTGCGGCAGGGGCGTTCTCTGACATTAGCGTCACAATGGCTATCAGGCAGAATACAATCTGCCTGATAGGGTGTCTTTTAGCGGGTCTGTCTGATGTTATATTTTTGATTTTCAAAATCATCTTAAGGAACAAATTCTAATAGATAAATGGGAAAATCCGTTTGAGCTGTTTCTGCTTCATCTCTTCCGGAAACCACTCCTGGTAGCGGTGATAGATGGCGTTTGCACGTGGCACCAGATTGGCGGCGGTCCAAAGTACAAAGACCACTCCGGCCCAGGACCATGTAAGGATGGCGAAGCCTGTCCATTCCACAATTTCCCCGAAATAGTGGGCGGATGTCACCTGGTTAAACAGCCCGCCTTGCGGCAGGTAATGGTTGGTGTCGCCCTCTTTTCTCAAATTCCTGATGATGTGGTCCGAAGAGATGTTGATGAACATGCCGCCGAAAAAGAGCAGGCAGCCTACCCAGAAGCAGGGGCGGCTGAGCCAGGCGGTGCTGTACAGCCCGGAAGGGGAGACGTAGAAAATCCATCCGCCCTGCATACAGGCGTTCAGCAGGTTAAAGCAGACCCCCATCAGCATGATGGCAATGGGCATTTTTCCGTTTCCTCTGATTTTCAAAGGGAAGATAAAGGAACGTCTGAAATAGTGCAGCTCAAACAACAGCAAAAAAATCAGCGGAACCGTTTCCGTCACTCTTTCAGATTGCAGCCAGCAGAGCAGCATGACCAGAAAAACAGGGGATTCCATCAGAATCCAGGCCAGTTTGTTGGAAATGGCAGGTCCCCATTTCGGGGAGATGAAAATGCCGTAGCCCGCCTCTGTGAAATAGAGTGATACAAAGACCACCGCAGCAAGTGCGGTCATGATCCATAAAAAGGTGTCAAAATTGTTAAAAAGTATTGTCATCATCCTTGGGACATAAGTAGGTTACCATCTTCCGGAGGCCCCTCCGCCGCCGAAGCCTCCGCCTCCTCCAAAACCACCGAATCCGCCGAAACCGCCGCTTCCGAAGCCTCCGCCCCCAAAGCCGCCTAATCCGTGGCCGTTGTTATGGTTGTGGTTGGAATTGAACACACTGGTCCAGAGCAGAGCCTCCAGCCAATCGTACTTTTTTCCGCCATTGCCATTATCATTGTCATCGTGGCCGGAGTGCTTGTTGCCTTTGGAACCGAACGCTATCAGCAGGGCTGCGCTTCCAACGATAAATATCAGAAATACAATTAGCGGTGTGTTGTTCTTTTCATAAATCCGTTCAGCGGAAATCTCCCCGCAGGCCAACGGGCATATTATGTCGATTGCGGCTACCACACCCTGGTAGTAGTCGTTTTCCCTGAATGCCGGAATCATCTCATGGTCAATGATCTGTTTGGCGGTGATGTCCGGAATAGCCCCCTCCAGATCGTAGCCGACCGCAATTGCCACATCTCCGTAGCTGTTTTCACGCTTTGGCTTGACCAGAATCACGACACCGTTGGTGTGATTCCGGTCGCGGACACCCCATTGTTCTCCTATTTCGTAGGCGAACTCCATGGCTGTGTAGTCGCCCAAGTCGTTGACGGTGACCACGCATATTACATTGGAGGTGCTGTCGTTGAAGGCGACTAACCGTGATTCCAATGCCATGATCTGCTCCCCAGTGAACAGGCCTGCGAAGTCATTCACTAACCGTGGCGGATCGGGCGGCTCCGGAATTTGGGCGAATGCCGGAACCCCACCTTGGGGAAGACCAAGGAAAAGACTCACCATGAGCAATGTCAACCACAGCCTTTTACTTCTCATAGGGATTTTTCATTAAAGGAACACCCAATGAATGGACGGATTATCTTCAAATCACCGGAAAATGCCGGCCTTAAAATTCAAAATCCACTTCCGGAGCCTTTTCCGCGCCCTCGGCAGCTTTGAAATAGGCTTTTTTCTCAAATCCGAACAGGCTTGCGACAATGTTGGCAGGGAAACGGCGCACCTTCACATTGTAGGCCTTGACCGTCTCCGTGAATTTCTTGCGTTCCACGGCAATGCGGTTTTCGGTGCCTTCCAGTTGGGCTTGCAGTTCCGAAAAGTTCTGGGTCGCTTTCAGTTCCGGATAGCGTTCCACAACCACCATCAGGCGGTTCAGTGCTGAGGAGACCTGGCTCTGGGCCTGCTCAAATGCGGCCAGGTTCTCTTCCGTCAGGTTGGTGGGGTCCATTTGTATGGAACTGGCTTTGGAACGTGCCTCAATCACACTTTCCAAGGTACCTTTTTCAAATTCGGCTGCCCCTTGAACGGTTTTCACCAAATTGGGAATCAGATCCAGACGGCGTTGGTACACATTTTCCACCTGTGACCAGGCCTGTTCTACCTGTTCCTCGTTCGTAACCAAGCTGTTGCGGACAGAAATCATCCACACAATGCCAAACAGGATCAGTCCTCCGATGACCAGTCCTGCAATCAATCCTTTAGATAATTTTGTTGCCATATTTTAATTTTTTTTGTTTTTAAATCTCTGCTGCCACATCTGCCTGCATGTGTCATTATGACAGCGTCCAATCTAATACAACGCCAAATTTTTAATATTATTGTAGTGGACTTTAAAAAAATTAAAGGGGACTCCAGATTTATTATTAGCTGTTAATCTAAAGGTGGAGTATTATTTTCTCGCTTTTTTTCCCGCGCACCTGCAATCCGAATCCCAATTTTAATCTGTTTCACCCCTGAAAATTGAATTTTAAAAATGGTTTTTACCCCCGAAAATTGAATTATAGAATAAGGTAAATTACATTAAAGTATAGAAAATAAGCAACTTGTATGTTTTGAGAAAAAGTTGTCGTTTTTTTTGGTGTGCGCAAAAAGATTGCGCGAGAACATGCTACTTTTGCAGTCAGAAAAACCCGTGATACGGGGTTGGATAGTTTAAAAATTGTTTAACCTTAAAAACTCATAAACCATGAATGTAGTGTTAGTAGTTGCAGTGGTTCTCTTTGTTGCCGTTGAAAGTATTGTTTTGTTGTATTTCCATAAAGGTGCATACAAAATACGGATAGATTTTGGAAAGAATATGGAAAAAATTGGTTTGCCAATTGTTACGTTCACACAAGGGGAGAAGTCCTTCCTCTTTGTGGTGGATTCCGGAGCCGACCAGTGCCTGTTGAACAAAAAGATGTTGGATCGTATCGGTCACATCCAGTTGGAGGGCGAAAGGCAAGCTTATGGCCTTGAAGGCAATTATGTCAAAGCCAGTTATGTGGGAATAGAACTCTTTCATAAAAGCCACCCATTTGTGGATGTTTTTCAGGTCTTGGATGTACCGGGATTTGACAATGTGCTTGAGGAATCTGGCGTGGAAATTTCGGGACTGTTGGGGAACACTTTCCTTAAAAAGTACGGATTTGTCATGGATTTCAAAAAATGTAGGATTTGCACCAACGGGAAGGTGATGAAAAAGAAAGGTTTGTAGAAGCATCAGGAAAAAAAAATACAAAAATAAAATGACAATAATTGAAAAAGGAAAGCTTAAATTTTGTATTTTTGCAAAATGCGAATGCCCTTATCAGCCGTTTCACATTTATAAGAAATAATTGAGATATGCCCATAGACAAGAACAAAATATTGCGTTACCAGGTGTTGAACCGGTGCTTTCAGGACACATCGCAACTGTATCGCATCGGCGACTTGCTCAAATGCTGTAACAATAAACTGAAACAAAACAATTCCAGTACGGTTTCACGCCGTACGGTGCAATTGGATGTGCTCACGCTAAGAGAAACATTCGGTGTGGAATTTGACCCTGAATTGCTGAAGCAGCACTACTACCGGTATGCGGATGTGACAACAAGTCTTTCATTGTTGGAGCTGGCCGCCCCTGACGAGAGCGCATTGTATAAGACCATCAATTATCTGCGCAAGAACTATTCGGACGTGGAAAACCAGAACCCGCAGTGGCTATGGATGCTGACCACTCTGCAGGCCATTGCGGACGGACGCTCCCTTCGGGACGAATATGTGAGCTTTGAAAACAATTCCGCCTTTCAAGGAAATGTTCACTTTTCAAAGCTTTTTGAAAGCATCCTCAACCATCGCCCAATCACTCTTGAATACAGGCCATTTACGCAATCGCATAACACCACATATCACGCTCATCCATATTTTCTAAAGCAGTATAACAGCCGTTGGTTTCTGTTTGCAGGAGTGGACGAGCATGAAGGAATCATGAATTTTGCACTGGATCGCATCCGTTCTATCCGTCAGTGCAGGCGGCCATTCCGCAAACCGACTGTTGATTTCGACCATTATTTCGATGATGTGACAGGCGTGAGCGTGAATGACCAGATGCCAATAGAGAAAATCAAACTTAAAGTTTCGTCGGAGCGTTATCCGTATATTGATACCAAACCGTTCAACAAAAAACACTACGAATTATCGCATGACTCTCATTTTTACGTTATAAGTTTCCCCATGCGTGTCAATAACGAACTTGTTTCCAAATTGCTCTCGTATGGTTCGGATGTGGAAGTGCTTCAACCGGAAAGCCTTCGCCAACGCATCGCCGAAACAGTTGAAAAAATGTCACAAAATTATTCCTCTGCGCAAAAAGATTGCGCGAAAAAAGAGTAATTTTGCAAAAAAGAAACGAGGAGATGTGAGAGATATTGAAAAAAGTTGTAATTTTGTAAAAGTTCTTTGAAAGGCAGTGCCAACTATTGATTTGTTTGATGCAAACTGGTACTCATTGTGTACAGATCGGTTTGTTTGCCATTCCGAAAGGATTTGGTTGAATGTTTGAGTACAATCGTTCTGCGTTTAATATGCGGTGTATCTTGTATCTTGTATAAGATATATTGATATATTGATATGGATGGAGGGTGATGTATTCTTTGTAGCAAACATATAGGTGTATTACGATTACGCTTCGCAAGAATGTTGGCACTTGTCTCTCAAAGACAAAATATAAAGGACAAATGATGAGTAATAACGCTGACATACAGAAAATCATTCTTGAAGAGTTTCCGAAAATGAAGACTCAGGAAGATTTACTTGACCTTTTGAACGATGTCAAGCGTTTCCTTGATGGTAACCCGGAACGATTTAAGCCATTGAGCATAAAGTCTTTGAATTACTATAAAAGCATCAAAGTATTTGGAAATGAGCGATACAAATCTTTTTCAATAAAGAAGAAGTCGGGAAAACTACGCACAATTAACGCTCCTTGCGCTGGTTTGAAAGTTTTCCAAACATGCTTGAATTATATTCTTCAAAGTTTTTATCAACCCAACGCCAATGCGTGTGGTTTTGTTCCTGGTCGATCAGTTGCCTATGGAGCAAAAAAACATGTTGGCAAAAAATTTGTTCTCAACATCGATCTTAAAGATTTTTTTGATGCCATAGAACATCATAGGGTGAAGACCATATTTACTTTACCTCCATTTAATTTAAAAGATGACAAAGAGAATCCAAACAGCTTGCCTTATCTTCTGGCAAATTTATGTTGCCATCCTAAGGAAGTGACGCGATTTGATAAGGATGGTAATCCATTTCAATGTGTCAGAAATGTGACTCCGCAAGGTGCACCGACATCACCTATAATTACAAATCTTATTTGTAGGCAGTTGGATCGTAGATTGCTGGGTCTTGCAAAACGTTTTAGGGTTTCGTATAGCCGGTATGCCGATGACATTACATTTTCGTCGAACAGAAAAGATGTTTTTGAGGATGGTTCGGCATTTAGGGTTGAGCTTAAGCGCATCATTGAAGAAGACCAAAAGTTCAGAATCAATGAAGAAAAGACCCGAGTACAATCAAGGGCATATCGTCAAGAAGTAACGGGCCTTGTTGTGAATAGCAAAGTCAATTTGACCAAGCGTTATGTAAAACAAATACGCATGTGGCTTTATTTATGGGAGCATTATGGATATGAAAAGGCAACAGTTTGTTTTCATAGGGACTACAATAAGAGCAAAGGACATATAAAACATGGCACTAAATTGGAAAATGTCCTTGAAGGGAAGTTGAATTATATGAAAATGATTGTTGGTGCTGACAATGCAGCATATATGAAACTTGCAGAACGTTTTGAGATACTTAAAAAAGAACTTCAACCTGGTATCAATGTTTCTGCCATTCTTGATGTTTGGGAGAAAGAAGGTATTGATAAAGCCATGGAAATGTATGAAACAATAATAGATTGCAAAAAAACAAAATAATATGAATTCTGAAGATAACGATATTATTATTTCTGATGACGAGATTGCTTCTATTGAAGATTTTATGAATTCCATTGATTCTATTAAAGAAATAGAGAAATCTAAAAACCAAAATAAAGGGGTTGTTACAATTAATTTGGAAAGCGTTTTTAATGGATCTGATAATATTGAAAAAAAAAATAATGAAGAAACATCATTACATAATCAAAATGAGGAATTGAAAAAGTTATTAAAAATCAATGATGATGAAAAAATAAAAAAAGAACAAAATGTTAATTTCCAAACTAAAAAAATAAATGATAAAAGCTTTGATTATGGCAGATTCATTATTGGATTATTAAACAATATTTCCACAAAAAAATCAGAGAAGAAAAAGATAGTGGACTTAATGTTGAAAGAGAGGGATAAGGGGTTTGTGACGGAGGAACAAGTGAAAATAATGATAGAAAACTATTTGAGAAAAGGAGGCGAGACTCGGGAACCAAATAAAAAAAATGATTACCCGGATCCGAAGCAAACTTATGAGTTTTTATCTTATTTTTCTCAAAATGATGGTGGTCTAAAAAATCTGACCCATGATTTTAATTATGGCTATATAGATTATGATGTTTTTATGGCCCAGTGTAGAAAAGAGTTTGAAGAAGGGAAAAGAAAATACCCAAAGGTTCCATCAAGATTATTGGGAAGAATTGAAGCTTTTGCCTTTAGAGAATCTCCAGAATGGTATATTCAAAAATGGTTGCAGAACGAAAGGACTATAATTAGACATGGATGGTCTGATTCGAGTTTTGTAGAATGGTATAAGACGAACAAGCTTCATCCATCCAAAGACGCTTTTTACAATAAAGAGATGATAATACCCTTCAAGGAGTCAAT
>CAJOQK010000084.1 GCA_905236885.1 uncultured Bacteroidales bacterium | reverse complement strand
TGACGTCCAGCGGTTGATGCGCTCCACGTTGGAGGCGTCGGAAGAGATGTTGGAGATGGACTGCAGATGCTCTAGCAGGTCTTGTGAAGATTGGGTGTCGTTCTTGTTCAGCTTGTACATGATGTCATCGGCGAAAGTGAAGGCTGCGATGAGCAGGATTGCTGAAACTGCACAGACTGTGCGGAACCGCACACGCCAGCGCATGAGCAGGCCTACACCTGCTGCCAGCGCCAAACTGACCCACGCGGCACGGCTGAAGGAGAGATAAAGTCCTATCATACATACTATCAGTAGTATGGCGGCCAAAAAGCGGATGTTTCTTCGCTCCTCTTTGTGCAGGGCGATGCCGGTAAGGATACAACTGAAAAAAGCCAGAACCGCGCCGTAGGCGGTGTGGTCGTTATAGTAGGGGCTCATCACCCAGTAGGCCACCTTTTCAACTGCACCCAACTGGATGTGCTTTACTGTGGTCATGCAGACCACTATGCCCAACCCCAAGGCGTAGCAGAGCAGGAATTTCAGGGCGTTGCGCTCTTCGTGGTAAATTGACTCCGCCAAAAAGAAATAGCAGGGGATGATGAACCAGAGTTTGCTCAGTAGGAATTTGAAGGAGACCAAAGGCATGCTGCTTGCCAGTGTTGCAATCAGAATCCAGGCCAGATAGGCGTACATGGCGATGGAAATAGGGTGGGTAAGCAGGGCTTTCGGGTAGCGTTTCTCATAAATTGCTTTCCATACGAACATCAGCATAAGGCAGATGAGCAATATTTCCGAAGGGATTGAGATGTTGAAGGCGATGTCGGGGCTCTTTTCCCGCAAATCAATTGAAAGCGGGGTCAGGAAAGCCAGCAGATAAAGGCATTTTTCGGTGTGAAAGCCAATCAGGTAGATGCCTATGAAGAAAAAAACGCTATAGGCGACCCATGGCTTTTCATAGCGGATGCCAGCACAGCAGAGGGCGATGAAAAGCAGGGCGGAGACATAGATTGCAATGTCAGTCCGGTGCGTTTTGATCCAGGCTTTCAGGTTCATGGGCAAACGGTGTTATTCAACGGTTTCTGCTGACTTGTCGCTTTTTTCTCCCTTCTTCTCTTTTTTGCGGTTTTTCACACCTTCGCATATCTGTTTCCCATATCCTTTCAGCGCATTTTGGCATACAATGAGGAAAATACAGAAAATCAGCACGCAAAGTGTGGTCACAATCATTATGACCAGTTTCTTGGGATAGCACTTCTTGTCGGAAGGGACTGCCTTCTCCACCACAAATTTCTGCGGCAGGGTGTAGGCAGCGTCAACACTGGCGTTCTGGTATTTGGCCTGCATCAGCTCCTGCACCTCCTTCAAATGGAACAGCCGGTCGCGGACCGAGACATACAGCGGTCCCCATTGCTCCACATTCTCCAGCTCTTTCCTCAACCGTTCGGCACCAGCGTTGTTGCCTTTGGCGATTTCAATGGCATATTGCTGCATGAAACGCTCCGATTGTGTCTCATAGTCGTAAATGCCGCGTGCCATGATCCGGCTCAGCGAGTCCATGTAAACACATGTGGTTGAATCGATGTTCTCCATCTCCTTTTTCAGGATGTTCAGCGCTTCCTGGGAACGTTGCTGGATTATGCGCCGTTTCAATATGTCATAGTAGTCTGCTATTTCGTTGGCCATATCTGCCGCCAGTTGGGGGTCGGTGTCCTCTACGGTGATTTGTGCCGCCAGGTTATGGGTGCGCGAAAAGGTCAGGTTGTTGTTCAGATATTTGTAAAGTTTGCTCTTCCAGTATTTTTTTGTGGTGTCGATGCTGTAATGCTCAATCAGATTGTACTTTTCAATCAGATGGTCCTTGATTTCACGGGATTCCAGCACCTGAATCATCTGTTCCACATGCAGGTCGTTGCCGAACTGGGTCACATCCAGAAACTCGTTGTAGTTGCCTTCCGCCATCACCAGTTGGGAAACAGCGTTGGAGGAGGTTGAGAACATGATGACCGATGATTTGTAGTGTGGACGGATGAACCGCTGGGTGGAAAAGAAGAAGGAGAGGGCTGCTGTGGCCACTGCGATCAGGAGCAGGCTTTTCCAATAGCTTGCCACCAGTACGATCAGGTTCAATCCGGAATTTTCTTTTTCGTTTGTCATATTTATGCCAATTTTTTGTGCTTTAGAATGCTGTGTTATTAATTCAAGGTTATTTGTTCAAGGTCTGATGACCAAATTGTTTTTAATTCTAGGTTCAGATGTCAGTGTAAAGAGCGTTGTAAAATGAATAGGGCGGGCTGTTTGTGCAGGTCGGGTCTTGCTGTTTTTTTCCAGTCCGCAATGGTTTTTGTTACAATGTATTCGTTGTCAAGGGTGATGTTTGCCGCCACGCAGAGATAGGTCTCGTTTTGGCAGTTCTCCAGCAGCAATTCCCATAACTGGTTGTTCTTGTATGGTGTTTCGATGAAAATTTGCGCGTAGGCGTTCCGTGCCGAATCGCTCTCCATTTTGTGTATCTGTTTGAGCAGCGCATTCTTCTCCTTGGGCAGATAGCCGTGAAAAGTGAACTGCTGGCCTGAAAGTCCGGAAGCCATCAGCGCGGAGAAAATGGAGGAGGCGCCCATCAGCGGCACTACCTGGATGCCCATCCGGTGCGCGGACAACACCAGGTTCGCACCCGGATCCGCAATGCAGGGAAGCCCCGCCTCGGAAAGCAGTCCGACTGAGCGGCCTTGAAAAACAGGTGCCAACCATTCCTCGCTGTTCAGAATCTGCGTATGTTCGTTCAACTCCTGAAACTGGCATCCGTCGATTGGAAAAGTAGGGGAGATTTTGCGCAGGAAACGGCGTGCTGTCCGGATTTCCTCCACCACAAAATGGCGCAGCCCCATGATGATTTGCAGGTTGAAATCAGGCACGCAGCGCTGCACCTCATCTCCGCCCAAAAGCGTGGGGATAAGGTACAAAAAACCTTGTTGCCTGTTCTGTTCCATTATTTTTGCGATTCCAGTTCCGATTTAATCCAGTCGTAACCTTTTTCTTCCAGCTTGAGCGCCAGATTTTTGTCGCCGGTCTTTACAATGCGTCCCTCATAAAGAATATGCACGAAATCCGGTACGATGTAGTTCAGCAGCCGCTGGTAGTGCGTGATGACCAGCATTGCGTTGTTCTCGTTGTGCAGCTGGTTCACGCCGTTGGCCACAATACGCAGAGCATCAATGTCTAGGCCGGAATCGGTCTCGTCCAAAATGGCCAGGTCCGGTTCCAGCATTGCCATCTGGAATATTTCATTCTTCTTTTTCTCACCTCCGGAAAACCCTTCGTTCACAGAGCGGTTGGAAAGTTTGCTGGTCAGTTCCACCAGTTTTTTCTTCTCCTCCATGCGGGCCATGAACTCGGCGGTGGTGTAAGGCTCCTGCTGGCGGTATTTGCGGATGTCGTTCAGGGCTGTGCGCATGAAGTTGCTCATGGTGATGCCTTGAATCTCCACCGGATACTGGAAGCCGAGAAAAATGCCTTCCCTCGCCCTGTCCTCCACTGACATGGAGAGCAGATCCTTGCCCTTATAGATGATTTCGCCTTGTGTCACTTTGTAGATGTCCCTGCCCGCAATTACAGCGGCCAAAGTGCTTTTGCCGTTCCCGTTGGGTCCCATTAGGGCATGTTTTTCCCCTCTGTTGATGCGCAAATTTATTCCTTTTAGGATTTCCTTTCCCTCAATGGAAACGTGTAAGTCTTTGATTTCTAATAAAAAACCCATATTTATGGTAGATAAAAATACAAATTGCAAATATCATCAAAATTTCTTTATCAAATGCAGATTCTATAGTGTTTTTTTAGAATTCCCCATAAAAGCGTCGGGATATTTTCGCTTTGCCGTTTGTAGTCTGTGCATTCCGTCCTGTTAAAGCGAAACATTAAAAAAAATCCTTGTCAGGATGGATTTCGTATCGGATTTTTGCGGATATTTGCGTTTCTGAAATTAAAGGCGTTTTTTTATGCGAGTGACACTTTCTGTATCTGCGTTGAAAATTGTTGGAACCGACCTCCTGCTGTTGGGGACGGTGGCGTTGATTCCGAGTTTATCCCATTGTCTTTCATTACCATTGTACCTTTTGGAACCTATGCGATGCTGTCTGTTGACGGGGATGCTGCTGGTACCCTACCGGCGCAATGCCTATGCGTTGGCTCTGCTGCTGCCGTTTGTCTCCTGCCTGCTGTCAGGCATGCCCACACCGCTGTTGGCGTTCGTGATTGCTGTGGAACTGCTGCTTAATGTCGCCCTCTTCCAACTGATGGAAAAAAGGTTTCCTGTTGCAGTGGCCATGCTCTTTTCCATCCTGTTGGCGAAAGTGGGGTATTACCTGTTGAAGGCGTGGATTGTTGCTCCGGCCGTGCTGATTTCCACCCCCCTGTTGTTGCAGTGTTTGCTGGTCCTGTTTTATTCCTTTCTGTTTGCGCGGTTACATACGATGACAAAAAAATAGCGGTATGAAAATGAACGGTATTGGTGAGAGACTTTTGTTATTGGGATGCTGCATGCTGTTCCTCTTCTTCATCGCGTGTGACAAGGAACCTGCAAAAAAGGGGGATCCCGTTGTTGAAAACGATCATATTTTGAATGGTGGATTTGAGGAATGGGAAGGAAGCGGAAAGGAGGAGGAGCCCTGCCATTGGAACTCTTTCATGTCCGCCGCCACTTCGGGGTTAACAGCTATGGGTAAGGCGCAGCAGGTAAAGCCCTCCTCAGAGGTGCGCCCCGGCAGTGCGGGCAATAAAAGCGTTTGTATCTATGCTCGTTCCATTATTGGAGTGATTGCCAACGGTACGCTGACCACGGGGCAGATTCACATGGGCAGCACAAGTCCTGGCAATGCCAACAATTATAACATCACCCGTTCCAACAACGCCGATTTCCACCAAATCGTCACGACCTGTCCCGATTCCATCCGTTTTTGGGTGAAATTCAAGTGTGAGGATGCCAACCAGCTGGCACGAATGAGTGCCACGTTGCACGACAGTTGTGACTACCGTGATCCGGAAACCGCTTCCGATGCGGTGCATGTTGTGGCCAAGGCCTATCGTGAGTTTTCCACACAACAGGGCGAATGGGTCCGCCTTACCGTACCTTTTTCTTACCAGAACAGTGGTTTGAGCCCGAAATATATGTTGATTACCTTCACCACTAACAAGGATGCAGGCAAGGGACATGCCACCGACTCCCTTTTTATCGATGATGTGGAACTGATTTATTCGGATGCGGCCAAACGGTCGCAGGCCGCCTGGTATATCAATCAATCAAAAGTCAAGTAAAGATGAAAAAGATTATGTGTTTGGGTATGGCCGTGCTGCTGGCCATGAATGCGTTTGCACAGGTAAAATTTTTCCCGCGTAACAACAATTTGGAACAGTGGTATCTGTCCGATGAAAACCGCGATATGAAAGCTGTGTCGCGCATATTGATGAATTTCCCGGAAGTGAAGACTGCAGTTTCCAGCTGGGAAGGGGACACCTCAGCCATGCTGTCGCAGTTCCATTGGATTGATTTTGACCGGAATCTTTGTCCGGACATTCTTTTCAATGGAAAAATCGGCAACAAAGACTATATTTTCCTGTTCAAGAATTTGGATGACAGTGACTACCTGTTGGTGCTGGAATTGCCGGGCTGCATAATTCAGGCCAATCAGCCGACGGATGCCATGCCTTTCAGCATCAGTGTCTGGAACGGCAACTGTTGTGGTGACAAGGTGAGCTTCCACTCCCGTTGGACCTGTATGGTACAGGGCGGGAAGAGTTTCATGCAGATGCAGGAGCAGGGGCTGGTGTATGCCCATACGTTACTTCCCGATGCTGGCATGCGGGCAACCGGAAAGATGCGTTTTGAGATAAAAAACTATGCAGCCATACTGCGTATGACTCCGTTTTTGGATGATGACACCCGTTATGACGGGCAGTTCAATTGGAGGGGCAATGGCATCGTGACCTATCCCCAGGGTTACAAAGGTGTGATTTTCCATGAGGTGACCAACAAGGATGGCAAATGGTATTTCGTGCGCATGGACAATGGGGCGGGTGTGAGGTTGCACAGCGACCGTTTCCGTAATAGCGAGGAGGTGGAAAATCCTAATCTATATTATTATTATGGATGGATACACGAGGGAAATGTGCGACTGCTGGAATAGTTAGAAGTCTCCTTTTGGATCTCCCGTAGAAAAATATTTGCGCAAAATTGTGCGTGGTGTTGTAAAAATGATTATTTTTGCAAATTCATAAAAAAGGGGTCCCTTAGCTCAGTCGGTTAGAGCAGCTGACTCATAATCAGCGGGTCCTTGGTTCGAGCCCAAGAGGGACCACTCCTTTTTTTTACATATTTTAACAAAATAGATTCATGTTACAACGCATCCAGTCCTTATTGCTTTTTTTGGCTGCCATCTGTTATGTGCTGGCCTGTTTCATGCCTGTCGCCAATCTGACGACTGCAGATGCCTATTACCAGTTCAATGTATGGAATGTCAGGGAAAACATTCCTGATGGGAGGGTGGTATATCAGGTTTTGTATATCGGTTTGTCACTGATTGCTTTGGCCATATTCACCATTGTAACCATATTTCTGTATAAAAATAGGATGCGCCAATCCAAGCTTTGCATGGCAAATGTGCTGTTGGGATTTATAGTGTTGGCCGTGACTTTGTATGTATATCCGGATTTGGTTTTCCAAAAGATCAATGTCTTAAAAGGTTGCACCGTCGCCTTTTCCATGAAGGCTCTGCTTCCAATTTTGGGCGTGGTTCTGGTGTATATCGCCAACAAATTCATTTTGAAGGACGAAAAAAAAGTGAGGGACGCAGAACGTTTGCGTTAGCCTGTTCACATGGACTTTAAGATTCACGCCCCTTTTGCCCCTTCCGGTGACCAGCCGGAGGCCATCCGGCAGCTTGTGACCGGCTTGCGGCAGGGATTGCAGCACCAGACCCTGTTGGGGGTGACCGGTTCCGGCAAGACCTATACCATAGCCAATGTGTTGCAGGAGGTGAACCGCCCGACCTTGGTGCTGAGCCATAACAAAACTCTGGCGGCGCAGCTTTACAGCGAGTTTCTTGAATTTTTCCCGGAAAACAAGGTGGAGTATTTTGTCTCCTATTACGACTATTACCAGCCGGAAGCCTACATTCCCACCACCAATACCTACATTGAGAAGGATTTGTCCATCAATGACGAAATTGAAAAACTGCGGCTGAGTGCAACAACCGCCTTGTTGTCGGGGCGCAGGGATGTGGTTGTGGTCTCCTCAGTCTCATGCATCTACGGCATCGGCAATCCGACCGAATTCGCAAAAAACACTTTGCATCTGAGTCAGGGGCAGTCCATTGCCCGCAACAAGCTTTTGCGCGATCTGGTCAACGCCCTCTATTCGCGTACGGAAATGGAGCTGGAACGGGGACGGTTCCGGGTCAGGGGGGATGTGACGGATATTTTTCCGGCATACGCCGATGAGGCTTACCGGCTGACTTTTTGGGGAGATGAGATTGAAAGCATCCAGGCCATCGATCCGGTGGAGGGAAAGGTTATTGAAACGGTGGAGCGGCTTACCGTCTATCCGGCCAACATCTTTGTCACATCCCAGGATACTGTGAATGAGGCGGTGCGCGACATCCAGCTGGATTTGAAAAAGCAGGCCGACTGGTTTAGGGAAATGGGGAAACATTTGGAAGCCAAGCGGTTGGAGGAACGTGTTCAGTATGATTTGGAGATGATTAAGGAATTGGGCTACTGTTCAGGCATTGAAAACTACTCGCGCTACTTTGACCGGCGTCGGGAAGGAGAACGGCCTTTCTGTCTGCTGGACTATTTTCCGGATGATTTTCTGCTGGTGATTGACGAGAGCCATGTCACCGTTCCCCAAATCAGGGGCATGTACGAAGGGGACCGCTCCCGCAAGAAAAATTTGGTGGAGTATGGATTCCGGCTTCCGGCTGCCTTGGACAACCGTCCTTTGAAGTTTGACGAGTTCCTTTCATTAGTTGGGCAGACAATTTATATATCAGCAACTCCCGCCGATTATGAGCTGGAGATGTCGGAGGGGGCGGTAGTGGAGCAGGTGGTGCGTCCTACCGGCTTGTTGGATCCTGAAATTGAGGTTCGTCCCTGCACCAATCAGGTGGACGATCTGCTGGATGAGATTGAAAAAACTGTCGGAAAGGGGGAGCGTG
>CAJOQK010000083.1 GCA_905236885.1 uncultured Bacteroidales bacterium | reverse complement strand
GATTACGAAATAAAACAAAATTGACGCAAAAGCTTTTCCTTAGAATCTTTCATGTGCTATAAAGCGTGGAATTTTTAGAAGTCCCCTCCAAGCAATAAACACCTTTTGAATGCGTTATTTCACAAACTGAAAAGTAATTATGAATAAAATATTTTTGAAAAGAATAACACTATCATTCTGTATTGCACTCCTTATCACCGGATGCGGGAACAAGCCCGGTCCGCTGCCCGAGAAACCGGACTATGCGGACAGCAGCCAGTGGTACATCGTTGACCGTAAGGCGGATGTGGATCTATTCTACATCATTTCAACCGAATGCGCCGATTACAAGTCAAAAGGCAGGGTAATGCACTATGCCGACACCAGGAACGACTTGCTGCGCAGCAAGATGGCCAGTGAAATGGAGGGCGTGGAGCAACTGCTGGCAGGTAATCTCAACTACTACTCCCCCTACTACCGCCAGTGCACCCTGGAGTCATTTGACTCCGACAGTGTGATGAATGCCCGCATACCATCAGCATTGGGCGATGTACGTGAAGCATTTGCCTATTATTTGGAACATTACAACAACGGGCGCCCTTTCATTTTGGCCGGTTTCAGCCAAGGGGCGATGGCCGTCGTGGATTTGTTGGAACAGATGGACGACAACATCCGCAACCAGCTCGTAGCCGCATATGTGATTGGATATAAGGTGGATGTAAGTCTGCCGTTTCCACCAGCTAGAGACAGTGCCGACCTTGGTGTGGTCATCTGCTACAATTCCGTGCGCGACAATACCGCTGCAATTCCTCTTCTAAGCGAAGGCAACCGCATGGCTATCAATCCGGTGAATTGGCGAACCGATGCAACGCCCGCACTGCTCATTGACCCGCGCTACGGCGACACTCTCACCGTCACTCTTGACACAGCGAGCCTGCTGCTTCACATCGGGAACTACCTCCGCAATGACTACATGCTGCCACTTATCGGATGCGAAGGCAACTACCATTGCCTGGAAATTTCCCTTTACCGCAACTGCCTGCGACGTAACATTGCCCTCCGCGCTCGGACAGCGGTTGAAAAGCTCCCATAAGGCAGCCTTGGAGGCGGCTATGAAGCGGCTGAGAGAGGGCTATAAAACACCCGGACGGCAATTGGATGGCAGTTGGACGGCGATTGGACGGCGATTGGACGGCGACTGGACGGCAACTGGACGGCAATTGGACGGCAGCTGGACGGCGACTGGACGGCAATTGGATGGCAGTTGGACGGCAACTAGACAGCAGCTGGACAGCAACTGGACGGCGGCTGGGGACAACACACTAACGGCTGAATGACTGTACTATATATTTCCGTTTGCCCAAACTTGCCACACTAACCACATTCCCCTTATCCAATTCCTCCAGCACATATTGTGGAATATAACCTGAACGACGGAATGTGAAAATTTTGCTGCTTTGTTTTTGAGGCAGATACTGCTCATAACCTTTATCGTTTTCGCATACCATTCCATGATATACCTGTAGCGAATCTGCCGAAAGAATCAGATAACCGGAACGGCAGTCGTTTTTTGATTCTTCATTCCGATAGTAACCCATTTCAGAAAGATACACACACATCAATATTAGAAATGTGAAAAACGCCACGGCGGCTGTAACCACCATGGCGTTGTAAAATATCATTATATGGAGGTAATCGCCTAATGCGTCACCACAACCTTCCGCACCGGCCACTGGCCGATCCGGACAAAGTAAACACCTGCCGCACGGACTGCAATCCGCTGGGAATCGGTCACATTGCCTTTAAACAGGATGCGTCCCGACACATCCGAAACAGTTGTCAGTTCCGGTGCCTGCACATTCCTGATTACAATGGCCTCCGGCTCCGCATAGACCCAAGGTGCATCCTCCTTCACCTCCTTGACAGAGACGCCCTGGAAATAGGCAATAAAGGTACTGTCTCCCAACACTGTGACAAAATGGGCCGTATCAGTATTTCCGTCGCTCCACTGGACAAACAGGAAGCCGTCACGCCGCATGGCATGAATGGTAATCACGCTCCCGTAAGGGTATTCGCCATCACCGTCCACCTCACCGAATTCCGGATTCTCCGACTCCACCCGCACATAATGGCTGTCAATGCCAAAAATGGCGTTAAAGAAGAGGTCGCCCTGCACCACAACGGTACGCGGATTTTCCGTAGCTCCGTCCTCCCATCTGATAAAATGGTGGTGTGCCGCCGCTTCCGCCCTGATTTCCACAGTATCCAGATACAGGTAGCTGCCTGACCCATACACGTTGCCCATGTCATAATCGTTGCAAGTCACCGAAAGCTGGAAGCTGTCCAAATCGAAATATGCAGTAAATGAGGTGTCCTGCAGCATCATCACATCACGAGGATTGGTGGTGTCACCGTCGTTCCAATGCGTGAAACGGTAGCCGTAGTTGGGAACGGCCGTAATCAGCACCACACTCTGATAAGGATAAACGTTACTTCCTAAAACATAACCTTTTACCGTATCACTACTGAAGAGCGACAACTGATAGCTGTTCACCGCAAACGAGGCGGTAAAGGAGGTGTCGCTCTCCACAATCACCACACGCGGGTTGGTGGTGTCACCGTCGTTCCAGGCCACGAAATGGTAGCCGTACTCCGGAATGGCCGCAATCACCGCATGGGTCAGATAGTTGTAACTGCTGCCGCCTGCCGCATGACCTTTCAGCGTATCGCTGCTGTACACCGACAAGCGGTAGCTGTTCGGCGCGAATGTGGCTGTAAACGAGCTGTCACCCAGCACTGTCACCACACGCGGATTGGTGGTGTCACCGTCGTTCCAGGCTGTGAAGTGATAACCGTACTCCGCCGTGGCGGAAATCTTCACCTGTGACAGATAATTGTAGCTGCCATCACCTGAAACATAGCCTTTTACGGTATCACTGCTGACCACTGACAAGCGGTAGCTGTTCACCGCAAACGAGGCGGTAAAGGAGGTGTCACTCTCCACAATCACCACACGCGGATTGGTGGTGTCACCGTCGTTCCAGGCCACGAAATGGTAGCCGTACTCCGGAATGGCCGCAATCACCGCATGGGTCAAGTAGGTGTAACTGCTGCCGCCTGCCGCATGACCTTTCAGAGTGTCGCTGCTGTACACCGACAACCGGTAGCTGTTCGGTGCGAATGTGGCAGTGAATAAGCTGTCACCCAGCACTGTCACCAGACGCGGATTGGTAGTGTCACCGTCGTTCCAGGCCACAAAATGGTAGCCTTTGTTGGGAATACCGGCAATCACAGCCTGTGACAGATATTTGTAGGTATTACCGCCCACCACAACACCTTTGACAGTATCGCTGCTGACCACCGACACACGATAGCTCAGCACTTCAAACAAAGCGGTAAACGAGCTGTCTCCCAACGCTGTCACCACACGCGGATTGGTGGTGTCGCCATCTTTCCAGGCCACAAACTGGTAGCCCGGACGGGCGGTGGCGGTCAAAATGGCGGTGTCATGCCGCAGATAGGTGCCGCTGCCCGCAGCCGTTCCTTTCAGAGTATCTTCGCTTTCCACCGTCAGCTTGTAAAATATAGGAGTCACTGCAAACGTATAAATTCCCAACTGCGTCACAGTTCCACTGCCCAATTGCAAACAGAGCCAATGGCTGCCTGCGGTATCCAAATCCTCCGCATTACATACTGCCTTTCCGGATTCGATTTTGCCGCTTGCCATAACGAAAGTGCTGTCAAAACAATAATTGAAGAGCAATTCCATGGTGTCCTCCTCTTCCTGCTTCACAAACAAAAAGCTGCGAAGTTGAGACTGCAGGCCGTCGCCCAAACGCACATAAAGCTTGTGCACGCCTTCGGAGAGACCGTTCATGTTGAACTGCAAGGAATTGTCATACCCGAACTTTCCGCTGACGCGGGAGGCAAAATCCCCATCTATCCAGTAGCAGTAGACGGTAGGCAGAGTATCTTCCACCTCAGTAACTTTCAAATAGAGATAGCTGCGTACCTGCGACTGTAGGCCATTACCCAAACGCACGTAGAGTTTATGCGGACCATCTGAAAGGCCATCCGTATTAAACATCAATGATTTGCCATAGGCAAACTGTCCGCTGACACGGGAGGCGTAATCCCCGTCAAACCAGTAGCTGTAGACTGTCGGCATGGTGTCCTCCACCTCAGTCACCTTCAAATAGAGATAGCTGCGGACCTGTGACTGCAGGCCGTTGCCCAAACGCACATATAACTTGTGCGGACCATCGGAAAGGCCGTCCGTATTGAACTGCATCGGAGTGCCATCCACAAACTGCCCGCTGACACGGGAGGCATAATCCCCGTCAAACCAGTAGCTGTAGACTGTCGGCAGGGTGTCCTCCACCTCAGTCACTTTCAAATAGAGATAGCTGCGGACCTGTGACTGCAGGCCGTTGCCCAAACGCACATATAGCTTGTGCGGACCATCGGAGAGGCCGTCCGTATTGAACTGCATCGGGGTGCCATATGCATACTGTCCGCTGACACGGGAGGCGTAATCCCCGTCAAACCAATAGCTGTAAACGGTCGGTAGGGTATCCTCCGGAGCGGGAGTCTTCACAAACAGGAAGCTGCGCGGCGCCGTCCACTGTCCGGAGGTGTCCCTCACCTGCATGCAAATGATGTGCACCCCAGGCAACAACTGCTGCATATCCACCGCCGACTGCCAGTCACCCACAGAGATGACCGTATCGGCACGGGAGGCATAGTCGCCGTCCGTCCAGTAGCGGAGCAAAGGCTGTGTTTGTGCCGCCGCAGTCAGCGCCAACCAACAGAACCCCACTAAAATTAACAAGCGTTTCATTATTCAGCCTTCTTGATTTCCACTTCCAATTTGCCGTCCATCTTGGTTTTTTCCGGCACAACCACCTTACGGTTGCCCATGTTCGGATCAAATGGATAGGTGCCGCCGAAAATACCCACCTGCGTACCGTCACTGCCCTTGATTTGGTTTACAATGCTGTCCTGCAACGCCAAACTGGTCCCTCCGGTCGGGCTGTAAGTGTAAGATCCCCTAAAATCCTTGAAAACCGCAGCGTAACTTTCAATGTTGTACAAATGGGATGTGACAGGAAAATCGGCATAATAGACATGAGAACTATGGGTATTTATACCGATACAGTAGTCATTTGAAGAATAATAGCCATCACTACAACCGCGATAGCAAAAAAGTATGCTATTTTGTACAATAATTCTATAACAATCAGCACTATACAAACCAGCCACACAATTATACACGACATTCGAACCGTTTTCATTATGGTTATAGATAGAGGCGATGTAACTGTTTTCAAATCTGCAGTTAAACATATTGTCCGTATAACAATTACCGTTTATAATACACTCAAGGATACGCAGGTTATAAGTATAATAATATGAATAATCACGATATAGCGTACCAAAATAGCATTTTTTCAGCAAACCGCCATAGGTGATAACCTTTCCATGGTCAATACCATCAGGAATGTAGAGTCCTTCCAATGTCACACTGTCGGCGTTGAGCTGGAAACTACCATAAATATGGGTGTTTCCGGTACCGGCCAAGGTATCCTGGAACATGCCGGCACCCCTGATGGTCAGTTTCTTTTTGGCAATGTTCTGGGAATAGAAGAGGCCGGGCGAGAGGGTGATGATGTCACCCGTGTCAGCAGCGGCATACGCCTTCTGCAAGGCAGCCGGTCCATAATACGGGGTGAGGGTTCCCTTGTGATCCAGCATGGCCACCGCCGGAACTTGTGCGAATCCCGCAAAAAAAGCAAGGAACAAAACTCCAGTCAATACTAATTTTTTCATGTCAAACGTGTCAGTTATTCACCATCGACCCATCGGCTCTTATTTGAATTTCTTTTGTTTATTTATTGCAAACCTACATTTCTGGCCGCTCCGGCTCCTCTTCGCATCTTGTGAAATCCATTTTTAAAAATCCGGAAAAACGGCAGTGCAAAAATAATTATTATTCCAATATGTCAGTACTTTTTTTTCATTTATTTTACAACATTCAAATTCTTGAATAGAAAAATATTGTAATTCAGATAGTTACGAGACTATGCCAAAACATGGCATAGTCATATTTCATGGTTAGGACTTCCAAAAAAATACTTTGCGAACAGTTTCGATTATATTTCATGGGACTTCTAAAAAATCTCTTTGTAAACAGTTTTTTTCAGAAAGATTTTCTCTATCGTAATCCCCAAATTGCATTTTTTTGTATTTTTGCATTTGGAAATATTTGGCAATATGGAAATTTTGATTCAGGAAACGGACATGGCTACGCTTTCGTTCAGTTCACCCGGGCGACAGGTCAGGCCAGCAACCATGGCTGACATTCCGGCCATGCAGGCTATGTACGCCCATTCCAAACAGATTATGCGCAGCAACGGAAACCTGCTCCAATGGACAGGAAACTATCCGGATATGGCACAAATCCGGCAGGATATGGAACAAGGCGCGAGCTTTATCATAGAGGAAGCCGGACAACCGGTCGGCACCTTCGCATTTATCGTCGGAGAGGAGCCAACCTACGCCAGGATTGAAGCCGGCTCCTGGCCGGAAAACACGCCCCTTTACGGCACATTGCACCGCATCGCCTGTACCCCCGGCACGCACTGCATCACCACCGACAGCATCCGGTGGGGCTTTAGCCAGATTTCCTGCATCCGCATTGACACCCACGCCGACAACCGCATCATGCAGCACATTGTGGAGAAGGCCGGTTTCCAATACTGCGGCATTATCCATGTGGCGGACGGCACGCCGCGCAAAGCCTACCAACTGACGCGCAACCAAGTTATTCCCGCGTTGCAGGCGTATGTGGAACAGGAGATTATTCCGCGTTACGCCGCTTTTGACAAGGCACACCAGGAGGAACATGTGCGGCATGTGATTGCGCAGAGCCTTGCATTGGCCAAATATTATCCCGTGGCAGTCAATATGGTATATGCCGTGGCCGCCTATCACGACACCGGTCTGGCGGAAGGGCGCGACACACACCATATGGCATCGGGAGGCATCATCCGAAGGGATGCGCAGCTGCGGAGATGGTTCAGGGAGGAGGAGATTGAAACGATGGCGGAAGCGGCAGAGGACCACCGCGCCTCGGCCAAACACGAGCCGAGAAGCATTTACGGAAAAATTGTAGCGGAGGCCGACCGGCAAATTGAGACGGAAAGCGTCATCAGGCGCACTATCCAGTTCGCGCTTTCATCAGAACTTAACGCAAGCACGCAGGGAGCTGGCACACAAGGAACCAGCACACAGGGAACTGGTACACAAACATCTGTTACACAAGAAATTAGTTCAAAAACATCCGTCGCTCGGATAATTGAGACACAAACCACCGACAATCAAACCATTGATTTCCAAGACCAGATAAAAGAGCGATGCTGGCAGCACACGCTCACGCACCTGCAGGAAAAATATGGCCGGAACGGCTACCTGAAACTTTGGATTCCGGAATCCCCCAACGCGGAAAATTTAGCACAACTGCAAGCACTGATTGACAACCGCGAAGCACTGGCCGAAATGTTTGAAAAAATATATGCAAAGGAAACGGGCGGATGTCAGAACCGCTAAACCGTTCAAACCCATGTAAAGGGGACTTCTAAAAAGCGTTCCGGAGACAAACCGGAGACCAACTGGACAAACCGTCCGGTCCGGACAGGATCGAACGGACCGGATGGGACTACCACACCTTATAGAACAAACCTCTTGCCCGTCGGAGACAACCATGAAAATTCTCCCGGTTCACCTCAATAAACCGGTCAAAAATATTGACTGACAAAGAGACATTCACTGTCAATCCCTTCAAATCCTCATAAAAGTTGGCGTATGAGAGATAGCATTTCCACTGCAAAGCTATATACTGCAAATCATTGCTCATATAGTTCAAATTGTAGCACAGCTTGTAATCCGCACAAAGACCCGCCTTCCAAACCACCGTTGACATTTTCAGCCGGTCCACGCCCTCATTGCTGTTCACATTGGAAATCTCGCTCAAGCCGATGCCGGCAAAAGGCATCCACCTCCAGGAGAGACCGCTATGCAGAATCAGCCCGTAAGTGATATCGCCCTGAAATAATTCATAGGTATTGTCCGAAGTCCAGGACTGGTGGGTATGATAGGCTTTTTTGAGATGCACGTAATCCACATTCCCGTTGAAACCCAGTACGGAACGCCCCAACGAGAAGTCCACGCCAAGGGTCAGCCCCGCCACAGGCATAAAATGTTCGCCCAAACTGCCGGTAAAAAGGTCGCCTGACAAACCGGCATGTGCCCCTATTCCAAATCTCCGGGGTGCAAATGAAGGAAATGGGGCCGGAGTTTCCTGTTTTGAGCTCAAATCCTGCAGCATGTTTTCCCACAAAACAGTGACACCCAAATCGTTGCCGAAATCGGATGCGTTACGGTATTGTTCCGCCTGCAGGTATGTCGAATCCATCACTTTCTGAAAAAGCGAATCCAACTGCTGCGGCTTGCGAAGCCCATCCGCCTCAACTTGAGCCTTCCTAACCTGATAGGCAAATATGTCGAACAGCACCTGGTTATAGCGCAACTGCGCCTCATTCCGATAGGATTCCGCCGCCCAGGAGGAGTCGGTGTCGACACAGGCATAGAGCATGGTACGGTAAACATTGACATTTTTCAACCGGTTGCCTACCCAAAAACCTTGAATTTTCAGCGTGTCAAAATGACTCTTTTCGGTCCGGTTCCAGATAAAATATTCCAAATTTGAGGTCTGTCCCTCTCTGGCCGGCTGGAGCTGAAAATCATCCCAAGTCAGTTTTCCGGCATCCCACGTTCTTACAGAAGTTGGTGCTTCCGAGGGAGTTACCTGTGAAAAAAGAGTTCCGATGCAGGCCATGCATCCAACCAAAACCATTGCTATGCGTTTCATACGTTTTTCTATTTAGGAAATGCAAAAGTATTAAAAAATCAAATTCGTTGCGGAAGGATGAAAATATTTTTCACCAAAAAGAATTTTCGTATTGAAAAAAGTGCTACTTTTGCAGCCGATCGTTAACCGATCCTTTAGCTCAGTTGGTTTAGAGCGCTTGCTTGACAGGCAAGAGGTCAGCAGTTCAAGTCTGCTAAGGATCACCAGTAAAAATGGTCTGTTAGCTCAGCTGGTTTAGAGCGCTTGCTTCACACGCAAGAGGTCGGCAGTTCGAATCTGCCACAAACCACGGAAAGCCGCTTGATAGCGGCTTTTTTTGTGTCCTGAAACAGTCTGCGCTGCGCGCAGAGGGTTTAAGGGGTTGTAGAGCCGTCGCGTGCGGCCAAAAAAGGTTTAAGAGTTTAAAAGTTTAAGGGTTTAAGAGTTTAAGAGGGTAATTGTAGGGGCGCAAAATTTTGCGCCCCTTCTGCTGATATCAACAGGTCATTGTTCAAATGAAGGAGCGGAAGAATTTCCGCTCCTTCATTTGATGTCATTGTCACCAGTCATTGCAAAAAAAAAGCTGCCAAAAGGCAGCTTTTTTTCAATGACTGGTGTGCTTATTTCACCACATTCATCTTGCGTACCAAGCGCTGGCCT
>CAJOQK010000082.1 GCA_905236885.1 uncultured Bacteroidales bacterium | reverse complement strand
TTGAAAATCATTGAATTCACTTCGATGGAGATTATGGTTCCTGTTATCGGTGAAAATGGTTATTTTTACGTTTTCCGCAACAGATTTAAGCAGCACCAAAGATTTCAGCCCGATATAATCGTCTATAATATAGATATATTCCTTTGCCGAAGAATAGATGTCATTGTACGCTATTGCAGCTTCCACTGTCTGACCGTTATAAAACAGATAGTCTTTTTTTATATTTGGATCAGTGAAATCCCTGATGATAATTGAAATATCGTCTTGTGTCACCATCTGCTGCCTGATCTGCATGATGTCATTAGTATTTTGTTGGGTTTGAACGGAAAGTTTTAACAATGCTGGGCTTTCCATCACATCCTGACCCTTAACTATGAAATCCTTCATCTGCTTGAAAAGACGGATCAGTGTCTTGCTCTGTTTTACGGCAAGGTCTCCTTTCAACACGGTCATCAGCATATAGATACCCTGTTCGGTAAAAGCGTATGGGAGTTTGCGCGTACCGCCCCAACTTGATGTGAAATTTTTGCACATCAAGTTTTGAAATTCTTCATTTGTAAGTTGGAACCTGAAATCTTGGTCAAAACGATCTATATTGTTGTTGATTTGTCGATTAAAATACCTTGTTTCATATCCGTAAATTGCAGCCAAATCAAAATCCAACATCACTTGAACACCCCTGATGAGGTGTATTTTAGATGCTATAACATCTTCCGTGAGAAGCAAAAATTCATTTTTTTCCATTTTTTATTCCAAAAAATTTTGACACTGCAAAAGTACTCAAAATTTGAACACGGATTGCAGGTGCAGGAAAAAAAAAAAAAATGTGAAGATGTGAAAATGATAAGATGAGAATGAATAACCACTTAACGCCTTAACACCTTCACAACTTAACATCTTCACAAAAAAGGTAACACGGCTTGCAACTTTGGGGAGAAAATATTCCACATATAATCAAACGAACATATCCCAAGATTCGTTTTTGGAACAATCTAACAATATTTTTGTTCTATAAGTCGAATTTTGTAATAATTATTTCCCAAATAGGATAATTTTATCGTTTTTGGTATATTTTTTGTTATATAGGGCCGGTGTGCACATCAGCCACAGAAACATTTAAAGATGTCATCATACAACAGTTAACGTATATGAAAAAGAAATTTTGGGTATTGGCAGCGTGTTTCACCCTGTTTGTCAGCTGCAAGGAAATCAGAAAAACAGAGAAGGAAGTGATGGTTCCGGTAAAGGTAACCACGGTGGAGACTGACAGCATGAGCCGTGCGCAGCAATATGTTGGCACCATTGAGGCGGACAAGTCGGTTACGTTGAGTTTCGAGACAGGCGGGCTGATCAGAAACATCTATGTAAAAGAGGGCCAGAAAGTTCAGAAAGGTGAACTGTTGGCAGAACTGGATGACAGGACGGCACGCAATGCATACCAGGCTGCCAAAGTGACATTGGAGCAGGCGGAGGACGGCTACAAACGCGCCGAGAGTGTGTACAAGAAAGGAAGCCTGCCGGAAGTGAAATGGGTTGAAATCCAAACCCAGCTCAACCAGGCCAAATCAATGGCGGACATCTGCCTTAAAAATGTGGAAAACTGTAAGATGTACGCCACCCAGAGCGGCACCATCGGCAACAAGCGTGTGGAGGCTGGTGACAATGTCATGCCGTTCCAACCGGTCATGCAGCTGTTGGACATGGGAAAAATCTCTGTCAAGGTGTACATTCCCGAAAAAGAAATCGCCCAAACCCGCGTTGGGCAACGGGCAAGAATTTACGTCACAGCCATGGACACCTCATTCAAGGGATGCATCCGTGAAATCGGGGTCATCGCCGACCCGCTCTCCCACGCCTACCCCGTAAGCATTGTGCTTGACAGGGTACCCTCCAACCTGCTGCCCGGCATGGTCTGCAAAGTGGACATCCAGAACGGCAGCCACTATGAAGTGGGCATTGAGGTGCCTGCCAATGCAGTGCAACTGGGCAACGACGGACGCAGTTTTGTGTGGGTGGCCGATGGGGAAAAGGCACACAAATGCTACGTGACCACAGGCGACTTCACAGCCAAGGGCGTTTGGATTACCGAAGGGCTGCAACAGGGCGACAAGGTCATTGTGGAAGGTTTTCATAAAATTTGTGAAGAGACACGCATCAAAATCCAATAGGAGCCATGAAGAAGAGAAAAATAAGCATCGTGGAATCCATGATGCAATCCCACAGAATTGTCTATCTGATTGTGGTGATGCTCTGCGCATTCGGCATTTACGGCCTGCTGCAGATGAACAAGCAGGAGTTTCCAGAATTCACCCTGCGGGAGGGCATCGTGGCGGCAGTTTATCCGGGCGCAACCCCGGAAGAGATGGAGCTGCAGGTGACAAAACCCTTGGAAAACTTTCTGTTCACCTATCCGGAAATCAACAAGGAGAAGACCTACTCCTATTCAAGAAACGGGATTGTATACATTTTTGTCTCTCTGGAAAACAGTGTCTCCAACAAAACGGAGGCCTGGTCCAAAATCCGTCACGGACTGAAGGACTTCAAGCTTAGCCTTCCGGCAGGTGTGCTGGCGGTGGTGGTGAACGACGATTTCGGCAACACCTCCTCCCTGCTCATCACAATACAGTCCAAAGACAAGACCTACAAGGAGCTTCACTCCTACATGGATAATCTCTGCGACCGGCTGCGGAGCGTGCCGGCAGTGGGCAATATCAAAGTATACGGGGAACAGCATGAGGAGATTGATGTCTACATTGACCAAGAGAAGATGGCCACCTACGGCATAAGCTCCGAAACATTGATGGCACACCTCTTCTCCCAAGGGTTCCTCACTACCGGCGGCAGCCTCAAGAATGCGGAAGGCGTGACCCCCATCCACATCGACAACCCCTATATCGGTGAGAAAGAGATTGGGGAGCAGATTGTCTACTCCGACCCAATGGGCCATATCATCCGGTTGAAAGATGTGGCGCGTATCATACGGCAGTATGAGGAGCCATCCTCCTATATCCGCAAGGACGGGGAAAATGCCATTGTACTCTCCGTGGAGATGCAGTCGGGCAACAACATTGTCAAATTCGGGAAAAAAGTGGAGCGGGAGCTGCAGCAGTTTCAGGCCGGACTACCGGAAGATGTGCAGCTGTACCGCATAACAGATCTTCCCAAAGTGGTGAGAAGTTCCGTGGTTTCATTTCTACGCGACCTGCTAATATCCGTGCTGGTGGTCATACTGGTCATGCTGATGCTTTTTCCGGTACGGTCCGCATTAGTGACCGCTTCAAGCATCCCCATCACCATCGCTATCACCTGGGCATTGATGTATCTGTTCGGAATGGAAATCAACACTGTAACCTTAGCCTCCCTGATTGTGGTGCTAGGCATGATAGTGGACAATGCAATTGTAATCATTGACGGCTACATCCATAACATAGAACGGGGTGTTTCTCCGAAGGAGGCGGCCATCCGAAGCGTTAACGACTATTTTGAGCCGCTGTTAGTGGCGACCTTGGCCATGGGACTGGCCTTTTTCCCATTCATGTTCACCTTGTCAGGTGTCATCGGGGAATTTGTCAGACATTTTCCCTGGCCCTTCACCTTCGCCCTGCTGCTCTCACTGCTGGTGGCAATCATGCTGACCCCATATTGGGCCTCCAAATACATCCGCCCAACCATACCAGGAGAAAAACAGGGTAAAGTGACTCTGCTGCAGAACAAATTCTTCGGCATGCTGCAAGGAGGTTATGAATGGCTATTGGAAAAATGCTTCCGCCATCCCTACCTCACTTTGGGAGTCGGTGTGGGAAGCATTGCACTCTCCATCTGGATTTTCATGAGCCACACCAACATTCAGATGATGCCGCAGGCGGAACGGGACAGCTTTGCTCTGGAGGTACGGCTGCCGCAAGGCAGCAGTCTGGAGGAAACCGCTGCCGTTTGTGACAGTTTGGCCGCCATATTGCAACATGACAAGCATATTGACGCAATCACCATCTTCTATGGCAGCGGCTCGCCCCGCTTCATGGTTACCTACGCCCCAAATCTGCCGGGCGACAACTACGCCCAGTTCATCGTAAATACCAAATCCAATTTGGCAACTGAAAAGGTTCTGGCACGCTATTCCGATTCGCTGGAGCACCTCTTCCCCAACGCCAACCTGCGTTTCAAGCATTTGGACTACCAAAGTTCCAAAAATCCGGTTGAAATCAGACTGAAGGGAGAAAATTTGGAGAGCCTGCGCGAACAGGCGGATAAAATAGAGCGGTACATGCATGCCATGGATGACAAGCTTTCCTGGATCCATACCGACTTTGACGGTTACCAGGTCTACGCCAATGTTCAGCTGAACCCTGTGGAGGCCGGACGGCTCGGAATCACCAAATCCACCCTGGCCATGAGCCTGGCAGGCCATTACGGCGGCATGCCACTGACAACTTTGTGGGAAAACAGCTATGCCGTCCCCGTCAAACTGAAAACCGAAAAGGACAGCAATGATAACGATTTTTCCTCATTAGAGAAAATCATGGTGCCAACCCTGCTGCCCAGCGTATGGGTGCCATTGCGCCAAGTGGCCGATGTTACACCCAGGTGGGAACCGGTGCAAATCACACGCCGCAACGGTGTACACTGCATCACTATCAGTGCCGATTTGAGGTATGGTGAAAGCCAGCCTGCAGTGATGAAAGTTCTGAAAAAAGAGATAAAAAAGGACTTTTTGCCCCAATTGCCTGAAGATATCAGCTTCTCATACGGCGGATTGGACGAAATCAACAAGGAGCTGCTTCCCGAACTGGTGGTTGGATTTATTCTGATGATTCTGATTATTTTCTTCTTCTTAGTCTATGCCCTGAAAAAAATCAGCCTGGCCCTGCTATCCCTCTGCTCAACCCTACTCTGCCTGCTGGGCAGCATCATCGGACTGAAACTATTCCACATCGATTTCGGCATCACTTCCATCCTGGGAGTGGTAAGCTTGGTGGGAATCGTGGTGAGAAACGCCATCATCATGTTCCAGTTTGCAGAAGAAAAAGTGGCGGAAGGACTTAGTGTGAAAGAGGCCGCCAAGGAGGCGGGTGAACGTAGAATGCGCCCCATCTTTCTCACCTGCGCTGCCGCCGCCGTGGGAGTCATTCCAATGATCATCAGTCGCTCCACACTGTGGATGCCGATGGGGGTGATTATATGCTTCGGCATGATTTTCTCCTTTATACTGATTGTCACGGTTCTGCCCATCGCCTACTGGAAAATCTACGAACGCCCCGCCACAGTCCGGTCAGAGGGGACAGAAGGCAAACAGACACATCTGCCACAAAGCCTTGCAGTTCTGGCAGGCTGCTGCCTGCTTGGATTCGCCACACCAACCCAAGCCCAAGCACCGCTACGACTCTCTTTAGACAGCTGCAGGAGCTTGGCCATGCGTAACCAGGCAGAACTGAAAAACAGCCAGTTGGCCGTTGAAGCCGCCAAAGAGACAAAAAAAGCGGCCTTCACCAAATATTTTCCAAGTGTGAGTGCCTCGGCGGCCGCCTTCCAAATGGCGAACCCGCTTATTGACCTTGACACCAAGAAGGACAAAGCGGACCTCAACATAGATGTCACTTACAAGGATCAACCTCTCAGCACATTGCTTGAAGATTTGAAAACCTATCTTTCCAGCAATCCCCTGTTGTCGGGTCTGCTCTCATCCATTGATTTAAACCCCTTCCTGCAAAGTGCCGCACCGGAAATCGACATAAACGGCAGCCTTAAGGCGATTGACCAGGGTGCGACAGCCATGGTGACCGCCATCCAGCCCGTTTTTGCCGGAGGCCGTATCATCAACGGGAACAGGCTGGCGAAAGTGGGCGTGGAAGCGGCGGAATACCAGCAGCAGATTGCCCAACAGGACAATATCATCAAAGTGGACCAAAATTACTGGCTAATCATCGCGCTACAGGAAAAGCAGAAAACAGTCTCCGCGCTGGAGACTTTGCTGGACACCTTAGCCAAGGATGTGAACGCCGCCTATGAAGCTGGCGTGGTCACAAAAACCGATCTGCTGAAAGTCAAGCTGAAACAAAACGAAATCCGTTCCAACCAAAACACTTTGGACAACGGCATCCGTCTGGCCACCATGGCACTCTGCCAGCTTACCGGCATACCCTATCAGGAGCATATCATCCTCACCGACTCCCTGCAAATCGGCACAGGAAACCTCCAGACCAATTTTGAACCCGACGAGTCGCTTCGCCTGCGCAACGAATACAAACTATTGGATTTGAACGTTAAAGCAGAAAAACTGAAAGCCAAGATGATTTTAGGGGAGGCAATGCCCCAAATCGGAATCGGAGCCACCGCCTTCTATTACAACCTCACCGACCGCAACATGGGAAACGCCTGCATTTTCGCCACTGCAAGCATTCCGCTGACCGCATGGTGGGAACAGTCGCACCAGTACAAAAAGCAGCAGCTTCAGGTACAGATGGCGGAAAACAAGCGGCAGGACTTGAACGAAATGATGATGCTGCAGATACAACAGGCTGCCAATGAAGTGGAAAAATTACGTAATGAACTGATATTAAAAGAGGAGGCGGAAGAGGAAGCCGCTGAAAACATGAATGAGAGCAAAAACTACTATGAAGCCGGCCTGGTGAGCCTCTCCGACTATCTGGAGGCACAAGGGGTTTGGCAAAACGCCGCCTCCGCCGTCACCGAATCGAAAGTCGCCCTGCGTACCGCCTATCAGAAATATCTGCAGGCATCTGGCCGCGACATCCGTGAAATCCAATAAAAAAAGTGCAAGATGAATCTGAAAAAACAAACATGGGAAAAACCAATCCACGGCACAACGGATTTGACGCAATGGGACTTTGAGAGCCTGCACCGCTCCATCAGCATGGACCAGTTCTGGAAAGAGAAGGCAAGTGTCATTGACGACCAGCTTATTATGGTGGATAATTTCAGCGACCTGCAGATTCTTCCAGAAACCAGCCAGATGAAGGCCACCCTCATCGGATACTGCAACGACGGATGCTGCACCCTAAAAATCAACATGAAAGAATACACCATCCGGACTAATGACCTGCTGATAATCTTTCCGGAGCAATGGACCTCACTGGTCAAAACCGAACACTTCAACTGCAGTTTCATACTATTGAAGCCCGAACTATCCATCCAATTGCTGGAACAGGTGCAGAACATGTTCAATCTCTTTCTCTTCGTAAGGGAAAACCCCTGCATTCATCTGGAGGAAAAGGAGATCCGCATGATTAAGGAGTATCGCGACGTACTGATTAAGAAGCTGCACCAAAAAGAGAATCCCTTCTACAAAAACATCATCGGGCACCTGCTGCAAAGCCTTTTTTACGAAATCTGCAACATTTCACAAAGGTTTCTGAAAATAAACAGCGTAAACCGGACAAAAAATAAAAAGGAGGAATACACTGACCATTTTTTCTATGCCCTGGCCCGCTGCTACAAAAGGGAACGGAGCGTGCAGTTCTACGCAAACCAACTGCACATCACACCCAAATACCTCTCCGCCATTATCAAGGAGATTACTGGCCGGTACGCCACCGAGTGGATTGAGGATTTTGTCATCAGCGAGGCCAAGAACCTGCTGCGAAACACCAGCATGAGCATTCAGCAGATTTCCAACGAACTGAACTTCAACACCCAGTCCTTTTTTGGCAAGTACTTCAAGGAACACCTTCAAATTTCGCCCAAGGAATACCGGCTGCAGATGCGGTGAAACGCAGAAAATTTCTGCCGAAGTGCGGCGGAGATATGGCGAATTTGAGTACTTTTGCAGCATGCAGGAATTTTCATCCAAATTATTAGAAAACGCTGTCAATCAGATTGCCAAACTTCCAGGAATCGGAAAACGCACCGCTGTACGTCTGGCCATACACCTTCTGCGGCAGCCTGAATCGGAGGTGGATGCATTCATCGAAGCAATCGGAAACATGCGGCACAAGATTTACCACTGCAAGCACTGCCACAACCTTTCGGATGAGGAAGTTTGTGAAATCTGCCGCAATCCGGAACGGAGCGAATCAGTGATTTGCGTTGTACAGGACATCCGGGATGTGATAGCCATTGAGAACACCCAGGTTTTCAAAGGACGCTACCACCTGTTAGGCGGCGTAATATCCCCAATTGACGGCATAGGGCCGCAACAACTGGAGATTGAAAGTCTCTGGGAACGCCTTCCAGAATGTCAGGAGCTGATTCTGGCCCTGCCCGCAACCACCGAGGGAGACACAACAGCATACTACCTGTACAAACATGCGACGGAGCTACGGCCTGGGATCAGAATAACCACCATTCCCCGAGGGCTCTCCGTGGGCGACGAGCTGGAATATGCGGATGAAATCACCTTAAGCCGCTCCTTTTTGAACCGCATTGATTTTGCCAATTCCTTCAAATGATGCTGCTTTCCCTGATTGGCGACACCTTGTCGGAAACCTACGTGTTAACGAACATTGTCATCCTGCTGATGATAATCATCGAATACATCCACATCCATACGCGGGGCCGATGGATTTCGCTTATGGACAGGAACCCCTTCGGACAGATTCTGCTTTCCGCTCTTTTGGGAGCCACTCCCGGATGCGTGGGTGTGTTTGCGGTGGTCTCACTGTTCACCCACAACATTGTCGGCTTCGGTGCTCTGATGGCAGCCTGCATAGCCTCTTTCGGCGATGAGGCCTTTTTTCTCTTTTCCCTCTCCCCTTCCAAAGCGCTGCTGACCACCGGCATTTTATGGCTGACCGGACTCGTGGTGGGTTGCGGATGTCACTTTTTGAAACCTTTTCAATCCACCCGCAACATACATCAGCTGGAGCATCTGGTATTGCATGAAGAAGAAGAGGAAGAGGTGCACTCCAACACCTCCAATGAAAAAAGCCGCTTCCCCTACCGCCTGATGACAGTAATCTACCTGCTGCTGTTCATCTCAAGCATCGCCTTCGGCTGGGTGGGAGAAGAGAACGAACAAGGTTTCAGTGGGGAAAATGCTGCATTTGTCGGCATCGCCCTCTGTGTGCTGATAATGCTTTTATTTACAGACAACCACTTTCTGAAAGAACATCTATGGCAGCATATTCTCAAAAAGCACCTGCTAAAGATTTTCCTATGGACATTCGGAGTGCTGCTGTTCATCGGTCTGTTGGAAAACCATCTGGATTTATGGGCTTTCAGCCAACAAAACAGAGGCAAATACCTGCTGCTGGGCATCGCCCTGCTGATTGGACTAATTCCGCAATCCGGCCCGCATCTGGCAGTCATCCAACTATTCATGGCAGGAATACTTCCCTACAGCACCCTGTTGGCAAACTGTCTGCTACAGGAAGGGCATGGAGGCATTCCGTTGATGGCGGAAACGCCCCGAACTTTTCTCAAACTAAAAGGATTCAAATTTATTCTGGCCGCTTTAGTTGGATTGGCCGGCATTTGGATGGGCTGGTAATCCTAAAGTTCCTCCCTGTCATGCGCCAGCAAGGCAAGACCGCCGGCCGCAGTCTCCTTGTAGAGGCTTGGCAAATCTTTTCCCGTCAGGTTCATGGTACGCACCACCTTGTCAAAACTGACGATGTGCCGGCCATCGGACATCATGGCATACAAATTGGAAGCCAAAGCACGCATGGAGGCATAGGCCGTGCGTTCGATACAGGGAATCTGCACCAACCCGCAGACAGGGTCGCAGGTCAGTCCGAGGTTATGTTCCAATCCCATTTCTGCCGCATATTCAATTTGCTGCGGTGTTCCACCGAACATTTGGTTTGCAGCGGCGGAAGCCATGGAGCAGGCTACGCCGATTTCCCCCTGACAGCCAACCTGTGCGCCTGAGATTGAGGCGTTGGTTTTCACTACAGCAGCGAACAAGCCGGCGGTCGCCATCGCCTTCAGGATGGATTTGTCTGTGAAACCGTGATTCTTTTTCAAATGGTACAGTACCGCCGGCAATACACCGGATGAGCCGCATGTTGGGGCTGTCACAATCCGTCCGCCAGCCGCATTCTCCTCAGCTGTGGCCAGCGCATAGGCAATCACAAGGCAACGTCCCTGCAAGGAGGGTTTGTAGCTGGTGGCCCTGACAAAATAAGAGGGTGCCTTACGTTTCAAAAACAATCCTCCGGGAAGCACACCTTCCGTCTGCAGGCCGCGAACGATGGCTTCCTGCATCACCTCCCAGCATTCCGCCAGATAATCCCAAATAGCGTTTCCCTCATACTTTTCCACATATTCCCAATAGGTCATCCCATATCGGTCGATGTGTTTGAAAATCTCCGTGATGGAATGATGTTCCGTATAGATATGGGTGACACCCTCGCGGGTATGCTCATCCGCCAGGGCACCACCGCCGACACTGTACACAGTCCAACTGTCCAACAAGTTGCCATGCCC
>CAJOQK010000081.1 GCA_905236885.1 uncultured Bacteroidales bacterium | reverse complement strand
CTTTTTACAGGGGAATCATCCGAGGATGGTTCCCTTTTTTTTGTCCCTGTCCGCCGTAGATGTCCCCATAATTTGCTCTGGTCACATCAAGGCCGTGCCCCAAAACAGGCCGTTATCATTTCAATTCTTCCATCATCGCTTCAACCAGGCAGTTGGCATCTTCAAAGATGTCGGAAATGCGTGCGTTGAGCATATAGCAGGGAACGCTGAACAAATGGTTCCGGCTGTCGTGCATGACCTCCCCGTTGTGGGTGGGGTAGGCGTGTCCGCCCATTTTTTCCACCACGGCGGATGTTTTGGGATCCTGCCCCATGGTGACGGTAGCCCCTTCAATTACGCGTGCAATCATCAGCGGGGAGATGCACATTGCACCGATAGGTTTGCTTGCGGCGTGGAAATCGCGGATGATTTGCGCCACCCGTCCGTCCACTTTGAAGTTTTCCCCATCCAGCAGGTAGGTGAAGATGTTGCGTGCGCTTCCGGCTCCTCCTGGAAATATCAGAGCGTCAAAGTCGGCGGCCTTCAGTTCGCCCAGCTCCTTGACGTTGCCTCGGGCTATTCGGGCGGCCTCCACCATGCAGTTGCGCTGTTCGGGCATCACCTCCTTGGTGAGGTGGTTGACCACCTGGTATTGGTTCTGGTCAGGTGCAAATATTTGGTAACTTGCATTATGGCGGTCGATGGCGTACATCACGCTGACACTTTCATGTATTTCGGAACCGTCGTTGGAACCGCATCCGTTAAGTATAATGGCAAATTTTTTCATTTTAATTTTTTTAGCTTGTTTATTGTTTTTTTATTATATCTTTTTAAATTTTTTTATATCCTAGCTCGCTGGTGTCGCTTTTTTGTGTGAACTTTTTGGCGCTGTTTTAAAGGTTTCCTGCGTGCAATGAAGGCTTTGTGTGGTGACTCTGAACTATTCCAGCCAATGCTGGATTGTTTGAAAGTAACAGTATATTAGAATTTTGTAACCACCTCCTCGAAAAGCTGCATCAGCGCGTCGTTGTGGCCTTTGCTGAACTCGCCGGTGGCGCGGTTGGCCACGCCCACGTTCAGGCTCAATGTCTTATGTCCAAGTGCACGCCCCATTCCGTAGATGCCGGCCGTCTCCATCTCCAGGTTGGTGTAGGGGATGCCTTGGAACGAGCGGTCCAGCAGCCGCTGCACAAAGTCGCCCTGTGCCAACGGAAGGCGCAGCTTGCGGCACTGCGGCCCGTAGAATCCGGGTGCGGTCACGGTGATTCCCTGCGTGTAATTGGCTGCTACACGCTGCAGCAGATCCTCGTCACACTCGCCGGTGTAGGGGGTGAGGGGCAGCTGCCACTGGCAGTGCCGTTTGAAATCCTCCAGCAGTTCCGGATGCCGCTCCTGGTAGGGGTAAAAGTGCATGAGGCAGTCCATGCCTATGCAGAGCCGACCCGCGATGAAGCTGTGCATTGGCAGATTCCCCTGTAGCATCCCGCAGGTGCCGATGCGCACAATTTCAAGCGTGTGGTGCTGCTCCTTCGGCTTGCGCGCCTTCAGGTTGATGTTCGCCAAAGCGTCCAGTTCGTTGAACACTATGTCGATGTTGTCGGTGCCCATGCCGGTGGAGATTATACTGATGCGCTTGCCTTTCCAAATGCCGGTGTGCGTGTGGATTTCGCGGTTCTCCTTTTTCACCTCAATGTGGTCGAAGCGTTGGGAGAAAAATCCGACCCGTGCAGGGTCGCCCACAAATATTATCTTGTCCGCCAGCTCCTCAGGCTGCAGCTGCAGGTGATATACATTCCCTTTGTCGTCTATCGGCAGTTCCGCCGCGTTGATGTCCATGATTCTTTTTTGATGTAAGGTTTAAAATGCAAAGATAATCATTTTTCCGATAGGTTTTTCAGCCCCGACCTCACCTCATCTATGATTTGCAGGCAGCGGGTTCGGGTCATCCTTGTGTTCATGCCGACGGTAATCATATCCTCATCGTTGGGCAGACCTTTGAAATTGATGCTGGTGGCATGTTCGCCGAGGGTCTGGTCAGGGGTGAGGTCATAGGCCGGAGCAAGCTTCCATTGGCCGTCATGGCAGAGGAAACTGAAGTTTCGGGCGTGGTCATCGTAGTTGCGCACATAGTGGTTGAAGACCATGCGGCGGAACTGCTGTTCGACAGCGGCGGGCGACTGGGTGAGGTATCCGGTGAGTTGCAGGAGAGTGTTGTAGTCCATCTTGGGTGGTACAAGCGGTTCATTGAGCAGACCGCTTGCGGTTGCCATGTGGATGCGTCTGCCTTGGGAATCGATGTCGAAACGGCGTGTGGCGAAATATTTGCCTTCCATCAGCCGGAACTCCGGCACTTCAATGCCGACCTGCCGCGCAAGTTCGTTGCAGTGGAATTCCTTTTGTCCGATGTCATGTGGGTCGAAGGTGTGGCGGAATTTCACCAGCCAGTGCCCTTCAACGTCACTATACAGGCATTTTGGGCGGACACCACCTGAATTGCCGCTTCCTGCCAGCAGGAGTTCTGTCCCGGTGTCATTCCGTTCTGACAGCACATCAAGAGCCAGCGACTGCATTTCGTCAAACGACAGTTGTGAACTGACGGCTGCAGGCTTGTTTTCTGGCATATAGCAAAGTGCCCCCATGCCGGAATTGCCCACAATGCTAAGCCGCTGCACAGGCGTGAGGCTGCGGTAGTCCATCCCTTCACGCTTCAGAATCTTTTGCAGAAGGTATTCTCCGTAGCCGCCGGGGAGGCTGTCCTCAAAAATCCCGAAATTGCCGGCAAAAGGCTGCCATTTGGCGGAGAAAAGTCCTGCTTTCAGTGGCAGTTGTAATGGCGATATGGAAAAACCTTCGCGCAGCCATCTGCTGTCGTATTCGAATTGGCAGCACGAACGGCTGCCCACCGACAAGGTGCCCACCTTGCGGCCATGGTACATCACGCAGACAAACTGTATATTCTTCATCATACGCCCCGTTTTCGGTTTTTGTTCCTGTTGATTTCCAGCAGCTCCTCCATGGTGTCGTATTTCGGTTCGGCGAGCAGTTGCATGATTTCCTCAGAGTAACCTAACGCTTTGGCCAGTTTGACATACGATTCGAGCGAAATGGCGTGTTTCAGTTCAAACCGCTGTATCGTTGCTACGGGAACTCCGCTCATAGCAGCCAAGCTTCTGGTGGAGAGCTTCTTCTCCAGCCGTCGTGTTTTGAGGTTCTCCGCTAGATGTTGCATTGTCACCGATAGCGGATATGGGTCAAAGATATATTCGTTATGCATATAATATTATGTCAAATTGCTTTAAATCCTAATTTACACATCATATTTTATGCAAAAATACCACTTTTTTCGATACGGAATGAAGGTTTAGAAAAAAATATCCTTTAAAATTCAATTTTATCATATTTCTCAAGCCCATCTGCTATGTGATCACTGGATTCCCATTCTATCAGGTCGAAATGCCGGATTTCCTTTTGGGGCGTCATCAGTTCCCTGGTGATTGTTCCATCCGGACTTTCCCATGTGCAGACCCACAACAGTTTGTTTTTGGGGTAGGGAGAGAGTGTGATGCGGAACCATTTGTTTTCATACAGGTTAAGTGCTTCGTAATGGTAGTCTTGACCGTTTTTTGACACATTTCGGATGGGGGAAATGTTGAGTTCCATTCCATGGTACACCTCAACACTATCACGCAGCTCTGTCATATATGGGTTGTCCACGCTCAGATAATACTTTCCGTTGTATTTCTTGATAGGATACCAGTATCGTGGCATGTCCCCCAAGTCGTTATGAACAAGGGTTATGCCCGATTCATAGATTTGATTGACAATTTCTATAAAATACTCGCTGCTGTCTTCCCTACGGTAAAACATCTTTTGCAGATGGTCAGGATGATACGCGTGCTTGTGAGGGATGATATAATATGAAGATGTGCAAAAACCTGGCTGTTCTGTATAATTAAAACTGTATTCCCGATAGAGGTAGGTCGTGCCATTTTCAACGAAAGTGGTTTCCGCATTATATACACGTCCCCACGATGCTTTGAAAGCCAATGGGAATTCCATTGTCCGGTCGCCGATCCGCACACTGTATGTGGAGGAGTCGGCGGAGAAGGTTCCCGGATGTTTGTGCAGGCTGTCGCAAAGTGGGTGGCTTTCTTCTTGTGCCGCAGCGGAAAAACAGAAGGGTATCAGCAGCAAAGCAAGCAGGAGGTGTGATATTTCTTTGTTCATGGCGATGAAAAATTTTTTTTCAATAACGCCGCTGAAGCGAAAATATTGCAGATGGGAATGTTTTTTCTTTTCCGCGTGGGCGCACGGTATCCAGTTTTTGATTATTTTTGCAAATGTAATTATTCAGTAAAAAAATGAAAAAATCATTGGATTATGGAACAGGAATTTGCTATACAATTGTTTGAAAACAAGAAGATTCGTTGCGTTTGGGATGCGGAACGGGAAAAGTATTACTTCTCCATCGTGGATGTGGTTTCGGTGTTGACAGAAAGCGCAGATGGGCGTAAGTACTGGAATAAATTGAAACAAAGGCTGAAAGCCGAAGGAAATGAGTCGGTGACAAATAGTCACCAACTGAAACTGCCATCTTCCGATGGTAAGATGTACAAAACGGATGTCGCTGATATGGAACAACTTTTGAGGCTTATCCAGTCCATTCCCTCCAAGAAGGCGGAGCCGCTGAAACGGTGGCTTGCCGAAGTGGGCAGCCAGCGCATTGACCAGATGATTGATCCTGAACTGACCTTCCAAATGGCTGTGGAAGACTACCGTCGGCAAGGATACAGTGACCGATGGATCGAAAACCGTATGAAATCCATCCGGACCCGCAACGAGCTGACGAATGAATGGAGACGTTCTGGCGTGAAAGAACAGCGAGACTTCGCCATGCTCACCAATATTCTCACCAAGGCATGGAGCGGTATGACCACTGGGGAATACAAGCAGTATAAGGGTCTGACAAAGGAGAGTTTGCGCGATAATATGACCACACTGGAACTGGCACTGAACACCCTTGCGGAGGCTGCCACCACGGAAATTTCCAAACATCGTAATCCGCAGAGCATGGCCGAGAACAAGCAGGTGGCTCAAAGCGGAGGACATGCGGCAAGCATTGCCCGTCAGGATATTGAGAAGCAGATAGGTCACAGTGTGATTTCGTCAGACAGGGCCTCCGAACATCTTCTTCCTACGGGGGAAACCGAAGCATTGCCAGCCAGTGATGAAAAAGAGTAGGAGCAATTTTTGGAAAAGGTTTGTTGTGTGGAGAAAGTGTGATTATTCTTTTTCGCTTCCGCACAATATAATCCCATCACATGCGTTATTGCAATAAAATTTATATCATGGCAACACTAACATTACATTATGATGAGCGTAACAAAACCGCCCGTTGCATTGTGGAAATGCTCCGCTCGCTTGACTTGTTCCAAGTCTCTTCATCCAAAGTGGAAGAACGGGAATGGACAGCAGAAGAGGAGCGGGAGGCATTCCTTTGCACTTCAAAAAAGAACGCGGCACGCATTTTCGCTGACAAACTTTGATGCCCTATGAAGTATGAAATAAAATCAGTCGTGTGCGTCAGCCTTATTTCAATGAGATAGTGGAGAAAATCAAAAAGTCGATTTTTTAGTCCCAGCAAATCATCTGTTGTCAGGCCATGAAATACTATGTGAGTTGCAGCAAGTGCGGTGAACGGATTCCAATCAAAGGCCGTTATGAGACGGTGGATGAGATTCGGGAGAAAGAGGGGGAGGTGTTTGTTCGCACCTGCCTGCACTGCGGCACGAAGCGTCATTACGCCTATTGTGATATTACAACCAAATGTCATACAGGACTGATGGGTGTCTTTGTGGAAAGAGCCGTATACGTGGCTGTACTGTTTGTTTTGATAATTGTGACGATAAGCCTTATATGCATCTTGTCAGGTCAGGTGAAAATCTGGCTCAGTCATAACGGTCCCGGCATTCTGAAGGGGATTATGCTTTTCGCAGGGGTTCCCATTGTACTGTATGCAGTGTGTCTTGGTCACAAGGCATCCCGATTGTCACAGTTTGAGGAGAGTGCCAAACTTGCCCGCTTTCCCCGTATGACCCACGAACTGTTTGACAGCCTGTATGATGAAGAACTTAATTATTGGTGTAACAAATGGTGCTACAAAGGCCTTTTTTGCAAGGGAATGCCAGATGATCTTAATCGTGTGGAAGAGACCTGGTACTACTTTTGTTTTGTAGATATCCCCTATGACATTCTTTGGGGGATGGGTTGGGAAAAATCTCCCGACGGGGAATATCTTTTCGTGAAGGCCTACCGTGAAATCGGTGCCGTGAAACATGCGGAGGCGCTGCAAACGATTATGACGGAGGAAAACGAACGTTTCTGCTGTACCGAATGGACGCAAGAGAAGGATTCGGATCCGATGCATAGCAGGATATGGCAGCTGTTTATGGATTTTTCCAGTTCCGATTACGGGGAGGATGTGGATGCGCTGCTGGTAGGCTACCTGCGTAAAAATGCCGACAGTATCTGCGAAGCGTGAAACGGTTCCCCCACCGCTTCCGCACAATAAACCGTGCGGTTCCGCGTTTTCAATAAGAAACTGGAAATAAATTTAACCAAAGTCGCATTTGTAAGTTGAATGCAGCGCGAATATAGTTTTTCGAACTATGAAAAAGTATATAACTATTTGTTTAATAATATGTTTTGCCTCTATTGCCATGACAGGGTGCAAAACCCGTTCGGATTATTCCCATTCTTTTGTCAGCGATGTGGTTTATATGTTCCGCTATTTGTGTTCCGGAATGCCGTTCGGTGGTTCGTATGCGGCGGCGGAACCGTATCAGCTTGATATGACTGTCGTTGAGTTGGATTCTGCCATCAGAAAGTTCCTGTTGGAACACCCGCAGTATGATGTGATAAAGCAGGAACACTGGTATTATGACACCATACATAATGAGTATGAATTCATGACGGGAGAATTTCATTCCATGAATGACAATGACCTGAATGACACATTTAACGGTTATTACAGCTATTTTTTCTATCTTCCGGATGTCCAGTTGACCATTATGTGTGTGTCACCCTCTTTGGCAAAGCCGGCTGAAATGTGGCTTTACGGAATCAGTGAATCACCTGGTTATGTGTTGTGTGTGCATGATAATCAGCGTGTGAATCTGGATTTGTCCAGGAAGGCCAATGAGGCCGTCAAACGGAAATTCGAGCGTGAAGTTTTGGGGCAATTAGGAGCATATCGGTCTGGGGGCTACAATCCGCCTTACAGGGTGAGGGCAAGGAACAGCCGTTTCACCAGAAAGTTCCTGCGGGGAATGCGGCGGAGCGGGGCGGTAGAGCCGGATTCCGTTTCGTGGCAGACCGTGCATCTGCCCACCATCACGGGCATAGATTACGACACCTTGTATCTGATTCAGAATGCTGAATCTGAAGAAATTAAAAAAGAGACAGGTCTTTCTTATGGGAAGGACATGTTCTGGTCTCCGGACAACTACCTGCTTTTTCTGAAGAAGGGGAACCGGACGGTGTATTGCAAGGAGTTTTCCCGATTCCCGTATTTCGAGAATGTCTATTTCCGTTTTTCGCCCCCTCGCAGTATGGATGAGAAACCGGCCTGCCTGCTCCGGACAACCAACAAGAATTTTCTTGTGCGTTCTGAAAAACTGGGCAAAGAGGTGTTCTACCTGCTGTGCGACCCCTCCGACACTACGCTGACTTCCACAGCGAAGCGCGTTTGGGACAACTGAAATCTTCCATTTCCCACAAATTTAAAATGCGGAAAAATTCCATTTCCCACAAAAATGTGACTGGCTGTCACTTTTTGGGAATGAGGCATGTAACCATTCCAACTGGGACTTCTAAAAAATTACTTTGCGAACAATTTTGAATTTATTTCGGAAAGATTTTGTCTTTTTGTGGAATGAGCATGGCGCAGCTATGTGATTGACACTAAAAGCAAAAGATTGCAAAGCAAAACAAAAATGGACGCAAAATATTTACTTGGAATCCTTCAGACGCTATAATGCGGGGGATTTTAGTAGTACTTTGTGCTTGTCTTTTTGCCGCTTCCGCCACAGGAGGAGCAGGCTCCGTTGGGTTTGCAGTTGGGGCAGGTTATCTGGTTCCCGGCAAAATAATACCAGTGTTTGCCGTTGCATGTGTTGCATTTGCCTGAACCGAGACATACCGGACAAGATTCCGTTACCTGATGCGGCTGTACGGGATTGCCGGAATTGGAATTTGGATTCGATTGTGGTGATATTGGGGTTGGTTGATAAGCAGGAGGGGATGGATTATACGTGGGTACGTAACCTCCACCACTACATGATCCGTTTTTGCTTGAAGAGCCACTACTTTGTTTTCGTATCAATGAACAAGTAGTCTGTCCCGCTGGTGGTGTGGCACGCTTGTAGACATAAATGTCGCCATTGTCCAGTACCACATTTAAAACACTCTTGTCAGCATTAAACTTGAAAGTGGTAGACGACCCCCAATAACTGGAACCTTGATAGACGGTGTAATGTGAATTGCTGTAATTGTCATTCCTTTTCAAAGTCCCATGTCCGACAGGAGAACCTCCTTTTGTTGTCTCAAAACATAAATCGCGTGTAAAGGTAATGAATTGTCCACCTGACACATTCATATCATCTGTACCATTACTTCGAACCCTCTGCAATTTGTAGTATTGAACATTTTGAGCAGATACACTGCAAAGGCTTACACAAAATAGAAATGAAATAAGTACTTGTTTAATCATTGAGGAAATCGTAATTAATTGACTTTGGTAAATAATCTTCTTTGGATGTCCTTGAATAGGTATAAATTGTGGACCTTTCTCCGCCAGGATTACTCTTTGGTTCGGACCAAATAAGAACTGTTGATTGGTTTTCTAATACAGCAACATATTCCCAACAAGGCCTTCCGTATGATACAGACCGTCTGTAAACACTTCTTTTGGATGTTGATAGAGGAGAATAGTAATCATATATTGATTTATAGTCTCCCACTCCCTTTTCGTAAAGATTTGGATCTTTCGCAAGATCACGTTCGATTTTCCCAGATCCACTTGTGAAAACTAACAAATGATTACCTTCTGGTTTTATAATCAATATGCTCATTGAATTTAATCCATTACCCTCGACTAATTTGTAGAATAAGGCCTCATCAGAAGATATTTGACCTTTCGCAGTTCCAGCGAATCCAAATGTCATGCAGGTAAGCACCACTGCTATTTTAATGTTAAGTTTTTTTTTGATTAACTTTTTCATAATTAATTTTTTTCTGTTTATGTTTTATTTTCTGTTTATGCTAATTTCTGAAAGAAAGTAAAAAAGACAAAGTATGACAGGTGAAACAATAATCCCCCATGCGGTAATATACTCACAATGGCTACAGCTATCAGGATGAAGAGCGGAGGAGTTGTGTATGGCCAATCCTCCGGCAACGGCGGTAATGATGGAAAGTATGAAGACAAGCCTGTTGATTCTGGTTTGTTTGTTTTGCGAAGCGTCTTCTGTCCGTAGTGCTAACCGGATGCGTAAAGCCTCTATTGCATTGGTGGTGCCGAATGCATTTGCCAGGATGCGCTGCAGTTCGTTAAGTTCCTCTATTTGTGAGGGTGCCACCCTGTACACATATTCCAGCAGTTTTTTCCTTTTCCGTTCAGCACTTCCTTTGGGTTGCCTGTCCTCATTCTGCAATTGTCCGGTTTTGAATAAAATGACAATATTCTTTTCAATTGGTTCAAACACACAGTGGTCAATGCAGGCGATGCAGGGAGCCATCTCAAAAGAGTAGTTGCGGATAGGCCGATGGAAATTGGCGGTCAGTGTTTTCTGCCATTCCATGTAATCTTTGGCCCGCTGTTTGTCATTCAGCATGACCACATCATGACCAAAGGCATACAGGTATTTGAATTCGCGTGTCTGCCAGTGGTATCCTTTAAGGCGTTCTTCGGCCAGTTGCTTGGGTACAAAGGCATAGCCCTCATCACCTGTCAGCAGGCCGTAAAGTGCCAGTTGGTATGTGTTGAGAAATTGGGTGTCGGCCACATGGATGTTATCATTCACCTCGTTGATTTCAATGGCTGAACAGGAAAAAGTGCAGGGGTTGTATTTTGTTTTGGGTCGGAATACACAACAGCGTTTGGAGGGGAATTTGGAATTTATTTTTTTGATGATGCTGCAATCAAGTTCTTTCAAAGGGTATCCGTTTGGGATGGGCAACGGGTTACCACTGGCAGAGAAATAGTTGTCTAAAGAAAAATTGTCCGCTTTCTCTTTTTTGGAGAAATAGGCTTTTAAGGCAATGGCCTTATCCGCTGTCAAATTGTTGAGCGGCATGCAAAAACAGACAATGCCGACATTATGCTCGGGATACAAATCCACCCATATGTGCAGACGTATCGTCTGTTCATGGAAACGGAAACGGGTGGTTCCTATGAAATAGGTGACGTGAGGATGTTCCGGACTGTTATGTGCGAATTTGATGGCGGTCTCGCGGCACAGGCAGTGCCCGGAATCCCATGTGCTGCCTGTGTCAATACCATACTCATGGCGAAATTCGGTGTAATTGTTTTGAATTCCCTCATAGTAAGGGCAAAAACAATGGTTATCCAAATAATCTCCGATACGCTTGTGCAGCCCGGCAAGGGTTTGTTCCAGCAACAGCTCCTGATCCTTTAATTTCTTATTTTGTAACGGATGCAAATCCACTGCAAACGGACAAAACTCCACAAGGCTTCCTCTTGCAATCCGAAAAGTTGTCCTCTTATCTTTATTCTCCTCTTCCAAGCGATATGCGTTTAGGTTAAAAACGTGCAAAAGTATCCTTTTTTCTGTTATCCTTCCATGACAAAGGTTGTCACGTGACAGTATTTGTCATCCTCGCCAGCTGTCGGGTGTATGGGTGAAATAGGTTGGTGCGCAGGGCGATGCTGAGACGTAGCAGCAAATTTGTGTCAATGGATGGTTTATTGTAAATCCGTTGCAGGGTGCGGATGGAGACACCGATGCGGTCGGCAAGCCACTCGTTGGTGCAGCCTTGACGTCGCACCTCATTCCGGATAAGGTTACCTATGTGTATCTGCATGGCAATGGTTATTATGCGCCATACTACCGATTCCTTGAGCGTTCCGGCAACCGCAAAAAGAAGGCGAGCAATTTCGTCTCCTGACTGCGGTCGTCGAATTACCTCTCCAAGGAAAGACTAAAATGCTCGCACAAAACGAACATTTGCCTTTTGTTGTCCTTGGATCCTTAGATGAATTTTTCGACGTTTCAGTCAGGTCGGAACAAATAGCAAACGCTTGGTTTATAATATTAAGTTATCTTTTTTATTTCATAAATGTTGTTATATTAAAAATGTATAAACTTGCCGGAAACAATCTTCCGGCAAGTTGCAAATATCCAAAAAATATCAATATGAATCTATTTTCCCTGAAAAAAATGGAGCTTTTGCTTTTTTTTATAGTCCCCTTATCTCTATGCGATGTGCGTAATGGTGCGCTTCAGCTTTAATCGCTACAAGAAAGGAACCATATAGGCTGGCAGCATAATGGTTTCTCCTTCTTTAGCCAAATCTTTTGTATAAACCAAATATCGCCATTGTATTCGGGAGGAATATTTTTGGCAGAATTCGTCAAAAGACTTATGTGATTTGTATCCCGATGACTTTACCTCTATTGGACATATTTTTGTGCCACGGGAAAGCAGGAAATCAATTTCAAGGTAATGCTTTTCATCGCGAGGCCAGGTATGGTAGTACAACTCGTTTCCGGTGGCTGTCAGCATTTGCGCCACCAGATTCTCATATATATAGCCCATGTTGGCCGGCAACTTGTCGGCCAGTAGCTTTTCGTAGATGATATTTTCTGTGAACTCCTTGTCCCAAAATACAAGGGTGACGAACAGTCCTGTGTCAGCCACGAACATCTTGAAATGCTCCAAGTTCTTCGTCAATCCCATGCCAACATTGGGGTCGTTCGTATGGTATGCCATATTTACCGTCTTGCTGCCTTCCAGTGCTATCAGCAGTTCCGTCAGTTTTTCATCGTTTACCTTGCCCACAACGGAATGGGGAATATATCGGGTGGCGTTCCGGCTCAATTGACTGGGGATGGAAAGGAACATTCCTGAAGCTCTTCCAGAAGGGTCAATTTTCAGAAAATCATCTTCATATAGTTCTAGTATGCGGCGTTTCACCTGATCCACTTTGCTGAAATTGTTTGTATCAAGATAGGTGCATACGGCTTGCGGCATGCCGCCCACCAGCATGTAGAGCCTCAGGTTGCGCAGCATTTCCCTATGGGCCGGTCCAAGAGGGTGTTTCTGTTCCCAAAACTGACGCAGTAGTGGAATTGTGGCTTCATCGCCCAGTGCCCAGCGGAACTCCTCGTAATCCATCGGGTACATCTGAATCCGCTCCTCCTCACTGGGAATTGTGATATCCTCTGTGTTTTTCCTGATGCTAATGAGTGACCCTGTTTCAATGTAGTCAAAGCGGCCGTCCTCCACCAAGTATTTGATTGCCTGTCGTGCGGGTGGGCATTTTTGCACCTCATCGAAAATTATGACCGATTTCCTTGGTTTTAGTGTCACATGGTAGGTTGTTTGGAGGTACAAAAAAAGGTAGTCCATGTCCATGAGGTTGTTGAATAAGTCCTTAATGCTTTGGGTGGCCATGTTGAAGTCAATAATCAGGTGCGATTCATACTCGTTTTTTGCAAAAGTTTTCACGATAGTTGACTTGCCTACACGTCTTGCGCCTTCAATCATCAGTGCGCTTGCACCATTGCTTTCGCGCTTCCATTTTAGCATTTGACTGTAAATCTTTCTTTTAAATATTCTCTCACCCATATCTTTTATGTTCTTTTTGAATATGCAAAAGTATATAAAATTCCATTTCCCACAAATTTAAAATGCAGAAAAATTCCATTTCCCACAAATTTAAAACCCCGATTTATTCCATTTCCCACAAATTTAAAATGCGGAAAAATTCCATTTCCCACAAAAATGTGACTGGCTGTCACTTTTTGGGAATGAGGCTCAAGCTTACTTCGTAACCACCTTGCGGATTTTCCCCATGAGCACGTCCACGTGCTTCTCCAGCGATTCGTAGGTTTGGCCGGCCACGTGGGGGGAGAGGAACACGCGGTTGGAGGCGGCAAGGTTGCGCAGTGGCTGCTCCCAATCCTCACGGGCAGGGATTTGCAGCCGGATGTTCTCATATTCCAGCACATCCAAGGAGGCAAGTTTCACCTTGCCGTTCTGGAGGCATTGCACCAGACCCGCCGCATCGAGGCATTTTCCGCGTGAGGTGTTGACCAGCAGAATCTCTTTGGCGAAGCCGTTCAGGAAATCCGCATTGATGTAGTGATGGTTTTCGGGCAGATAATTGATATGTATGCTCAGAATGTCCGATTCG